>NZ_RKHG01000001.1:2197267-2511162 GCF_003752415.1 Luteococcus japonicus
CTGCTGGCCACGTTGGGAATCCTGGCGATGGCGGTGGCCATGTGGTTCTCCAGCCGCTACGAGGCGGGCCTCAATGGCGCACCGCGGCCGTGTGAACGGTGGGCGACGCCCTGCACTCCGGACCAGGTGACCGGGATGCTCCGGCGAACCGAATGGCTCTGGATGGGCGGTGCCGGGCTGCTCCTGGCGTCCTTGGCCGGGGGTGTCCTCGCCCGGGTCCACCAGGACCTCGACCTGCAGGTCTACGGCACGCGGCCACTGGCCCGACGCCTGCTCACCGTCGCGCTGTTCGGCTTCCCCGTCTACGTGATCGGGGTGGTGGCCAGCTCCCTGCTGGGAAGCCTCGCGCCGTTCACCGCCTGCGCACTGGTGCTGGCGGCCATGGTCGCCCTGGCTGCCCGGCTGGGTTGTGAGGTGAGGGTGCCTCGACGCCTGCTGGCCATCGGCCTGATGGTGGCCGTCAGCCTGCTGGCCGTGCCCTGGATGCGTGCCGTGGGTGGGCTTGCCGAGCGCAATCCCGGCGCCGGCTGGGCCAATGTGGTGGGCATGGCGGGCTGGCTGGGTGCCTGGTTGCTGCCCGCCGTCGGGGCCCTGGTGGCCATCCGCCTGCTGGGCTCGAGCGTGCTGGGCCGTTCCGACGCCTGACGATGGCCCCGGCGTGCCGCATTCTTGGGGATGGGATATCTCGTCGGGAGGCTCGTCATCCATCGGTGGTGTTGGGGCCTGGCCGGGGCTGTCCTGCTGCTGGCCATCCGGATGCCCGGGGTCGGCTGGTTGGGTTGGCTCACGATGGTGTTGTTGCTCGTCGGCGACGTGCTCTGGGTGCAGGCCGCGCGCCGGGTCGCCGAGCCTCGGCGGATGCCGACCGCCGGCTACATCCTGATGGCTTTGTTGGGTATCCCCTTCCTGTTGGCCGCCACTGTCGGTCTCCTGTTCCTGGCGGGGGCTGAGATGGACGGTGACGCGGCATGGTCGGTGCCGCAGGCCCTCCTTGTTGCCCTGGACCACCTGCCGGCATGGCTCGCCGCGTCCCTGCTGGGGGAATCGCCCCGTCCTCGACTGATGCGGATCGTCAGCCTCGTGGGGATGGTCCTGGTGGTTCCGGCGCTCTTCCTGGCTGCGATGTGGTGCGCGCCCGGAGCCGCCAGTGAACTGCTGCTGCCCCTTCCGGTGCTGGCGTGGCTCGCCGTTCTCGGCTCGATGGACCTGCTCTCTCGCAGGGCGGCATCACGGCGCGGAATTACGCAATGAATCCGGATCCAAATGCCGGGACGGGCTTGCTGGGCGCGCGGAGAATGTGTAAGGGTGTCCTTACTTAGGTAACCCTGACTTCCCGCAATCGTTGAAGGACAAGCCATGATGCGCCGCCGCACCGCCCTGATCGCCGCCTCCGCCCTGATGCTGGGGGTGACGGCCTGTGGTGGGCAGGAGGCCACACCGGCGGCCGACGGCGGAGAGAAGATCACCGTCAAGCACGCGCAGGGCAGCACCGAGGTCCCCAAGAACCCGGCCAAGGTCGTCGTGATGGACTACGCGGTGCTGGACAACATGAAGGCGCTGGGCGTCTCCGACAAGGTCGTCGGCCTGCCCACCAAGACGCTTCCCGGCTTCATGGACGAGTTCAAGAAGCTGGACAATGTCGGCACCATGCAGGAGCCCGATCTCGAGAAGATCGCCGAGCTGGACCCCGACGTCATCCTGATCGGCGGCCGCACCGCCCCCAAGTACGCGGACCTGGCCAAGGTGGCGCCCACCGTCGACCTGACCAATGACTCGAAGGACTTCCTCGGCTCGCTGGAGAAGAATGCCGGCATCGTCGGAGACCTCTACGGCAAGTCCGACGAGGTGAAGACCCAGCTCGCCGAGGTGACCAAGGCCGTCGACGAGACCAAGGCCGCCGCAAAGGGCGCGGGAACCGGTCTGGTGCTGCTGACCAGCGGCGGCAAGCTGTCCGCCTACGGCCCGGGCAGCCGCTTCGGCGTCGTCCACGAGGAATTCGGTGTCACCCCCGCCGCAAAGGACCTCAAGGTGGACAAGCACGGCCAGGCCGTCAGCAATGAGTTCGTCGCCACCACGAACCCGGACCGGATGTTCGTCGTGGACCGCGATGCCGCCATCGGTGAGCAGGGCAGCAGCGCCCAGAAGGTGCTCGACAATGCCCTGGTCAACAAGACCAAGGCCGCCACGAACAAGAAGATCACCTACCTCGACGGTGCCCGCTGGTACCTGCTGGGCACGGGCCTGGACAACACCGTCGAGATGGCCAATGAGGTGAAGGCCGGCCTCTCGTGACCCTCGCACCCACCCTGGTCCGGTCCGACCGAATCCCTTCCCGGACCGGGGTAGAGCCCGTCCTGCGACCTGTCGGTCGCGGGGCGGGCCTCGCCATGTCCGTGGCCCTCGCCTGCCTGGTGCTGCTGTCCGCTGCTTCCCTGGTGGTGGGCGTGGCGGACCTGGACAGCAATGTCCTGCTCCACTCCCGCGTCCCACGCACCCTCGCACTGGTGCTGGCGGGATCCGCCCTGGCGGTCAGCGGCCAGATCATGCAGCTGCTCACCCGCAATGTCTTCGTCGAACCCAGCACCGCCGGCACCATGGAGTTCGCCACCGCAGGCCTGCTGGTCAGTGCACTCTTCTTCCCGGGCGCCCCCGTCGTGGTGAAGATGTGCTACGGGGCCGTGGCCGCGCTGATCGGCACCGCCGTCTTCCTGCGCGTGCTGGCCGCCGTCCCGCTGAAGGACATGCTCGTCACGCCCCTGGTGGGCATGATGCTCGGTGGCGTGGTCAGCGCCGGTGTCACCTTCGTCGCCTACCGCGCCGACCTGGTGCAGTCGCTGTCGTCGTGGACGACGGGGGACTTCTCCGCCATCCTCGCCGGACGCTACGAGCTGCTGTGGATCGCGGGGGGCCTGACCCTGCTCGCGTCGCTGCTGGCCGACCGGTTCACCGTCGCGGGGATGGGGGAGGCCTTCACCACCAACCTGGGCCTGGACCACCGCCGCACCGTGATGATCGGGATGAGTGTCGTTGCCGTCGTGAGCGCCACCGTCGTGGTCACCGTGGGCGCGCTGCCCTTCCTGGGGCTCGTGGTGCCCAACATCGTGCGCAACACCATCGGCGACAACTGCCGTCGTGCCGTGCCGTGGGTGGCCGTGCTGGGCGCCGGTTTCGTGCTGGCCTGTGACCTGGTCTCCCGCCTGGTCATCCACCCCTTCGAGATGCCGATCGGCACCGTGATGGGCGTCGTCGGTGCGGTGGCCTTCCTGGTCATCCTGCTCCGGGGCCGGCGATGAGCCCCTCGACAAGCTCGGGGCACGTGGCGGGTGGCTCGGGGGACGTGGCTGGTGGCTCGGGGAACGAGGCGGGTGCCAGGCGCTCGGGTTTGCGTGATCCGCGCGTGTTGCAACCCGAGCGGATGACAGAAACCCGAGCGTCTTCTCCCGTTCGGCCCGCTGCATGGGTGGTCACCCCAGCGGTGCGTCTGTCGCTGCTGGCCCTGGCCGCCCTGGGCATCATCGCCTTCTACGTCGCATACAAGCTGCCGACGGGGTCCAGCTTTGTGCTGGAGAGGCGCCTGACCACCGTCGCGACGATGACGGTGGTCGCCACCGCGATCGGCGTCGCCACGGTGCTCTTCCACACCGTCACGGCTAATCGGATCCTCACCCCGTCGATCATGGGCCTCGACGCCCTCTACCTGGCGCTGCAGACCGCGTCGGTCTTCTTCCTGGGGATCGTGGTGGTCAATCCCGTCGCCCAGTACCTGGTGGTGCTGGCCTCGATGGTGGCCTTCGCCCTGCTGCTGTTCAACACCATGCTGGTGCGGCTCAACCGGTCGGTGACGATGATGGTGCTGGTCGGTGTCCTGCTCGGCGGCCTCTTCCGTGGCCTGTCCAGCTTCATGCAGCGGCTGCTGGACCCGGAGGCCTTCGTCGTCCTGTCCGACCGCTTCTTCGCGGACTTCACCGGCACCAACCCGGGCCTGCTCGGGATCAGCGCCGTGCTGGTCGCCGGCTCGGTGGCCTGGGTCTGGCGCTCCCGACGTGAACTCGACGTCGTCGCCCTCGGCCGGGACCTGGCGATCGGCCTGGGGGTGGACCACTGCCGCGCCAGCCTGGTGCACCTGGTGCTGGTCGCGCTGCTGGTGGGAACCTCCACCGCGCTGGTGGGCCCCACCATGTTCTTCGGCCTGCTCGTCGCCCACCTCACCTACCGGCTGGCCGGCACCCACCGCCATGCCGTGACCGTGCCGGCCGTTGCGCTGGCGGGCACGATCACCCTGGTGGGCGGGCAGCTGCTGTTCGAGCGCATCCTCGGCTTCGAGGGATCACTGTCCATGGTGGTGGAATTCGTGGGCGGCATCACCTTCATCGTGCTGCTGCTCCGCTCCGCCCGCGCCGGGAGGCCCGCATGATCATCACAGACCATCTCCAGGCCACCTACGGCCAGACCATCGTCGTCGACGACGTCACCCTCGAGATCCCCGCCCACGGGGTGACGGCGCTGGTCGGTCCCAATGGTGCCGGCAAGTCGACGCTGCTGGCGATGATCTCCCGGCTCCTCGAACCGTCCTTCGGCCGGGTGCTCGTCGACGGCCTGGACATCCAGCAGACCCCCAGCGAGCAGCTCGCCCGCAAGCTCGCCATCCTGCGGCAGGACAACCACATGGCGGTGCGCCTGACGGTGCGGGACCTGGTGGCCTTCGGGCGCTACCCGCACTCCAAGGGTCGTCCCACCGTGGAGGACCAGCGCATGATCGAGCAGGCGATGGACCACCTGGATCTTGCGCCCTTCGCAGACCGCTTCCTGGACCAGTTGTCCGGCGGTCAGCGGCAGCGCGCCTTCGTCGCCATGGTGCTGGCGCAGGACACCGACCACATCCTGCTCGACGAGCCCCTGAACAACCTGGACATGAGCCACGGCGTGCGGATGATGCGCCAGATGCGCCGGGCCGCCGACGAGCTGGGCAAGTCCGTCGTCGTGGTGCTGCACGACCTCAATGCCGCCAGCACCTATGCGGACCACATCGTGGTGATGGCCGACGGCCGGGTGGTGGCCGCCGGGTCCCCGGAAGAGATCATGCGTGAGGAGCTGCTGGAGGAGGTCTTCGGGCTGCCCATCCGGGTGCGCGAGGTGGACGGGCAGCTCGTCGCCCTGCACTACGCGCGCTGAGTGCCCGTCGCCGTTCTCCTTGCCCCGTGGGCTTCCCCTCGCCACGAGGTGATGCGATGGTGACTATCGGGCCAACTCTGTTCGGTGCTCATTGTGTTTCCTGAGTGCTCACGATCTTCGCCGCGCTCGGCTGGTCAATCCCGCATCAGCGGCCCAGCAGGAAGTCGACGGCGTCCTTGCCGCCCCAGCCCTCGGGGTGCTTCTCCAGCAGGCGCTTCGCGCCGGTGAGGTCCTGGCCCATGGTGATGCCCATCGCCTCCTTGTAGCCGTCCTTGCGCTCCTGGCCCAGGCCGATGTTGGACATCAGGCAGTTGCACAGGCACTTGCGCCCGACGGTGTCCTCGAGCTGGCCGCCCTTCTTGAGGTAGGCGTCGACGGGCTCGCTGGCGCAGCGGTAGCCGATGGTGCCGTTCTCGCGCTGGTAGGGCACCCGCAGGTAGCTCAGGTCGCACAGTCGCGGACGGGCCTCGTAGACCTCCTCGTCGCTCAGCGTGCCCTCGACGCGGGCGATCTTGAACGGGAAGCCGGTGGGGGAGGCGCGGGGATCGTTGCGCACGTCCAGCTCATCGCGGGAGAGCTCGTCGAGCATCTGCTGGCGGATCGGGTCGGTGAAGCCCGACTCCTTGGCCAGCGCGAAGATGGTGCCGCACTGCACGCCCTCGGCGCCCGCATCCTTGGCCCGCTGCACCAGCTCCGGTTCGGAGTAGGCGCCGGCCAGCCAGAAGGGGGAGCCGACGGCGGCCATCTTCTCCAGGTCGGCCAGGTCGCGATCGGAGTAGATCGGATCGCCGGCCTCGTCGAGCTGCATCTTGCCGCGCGGCGGGGCGGAGTGGCCGCCGGCCACCGGCCCCTCGACGACGAAGCCGAAGGGCTTGATCTTCTCGTCGCGGTTCAGGAAGTTGGCCAGCGAGTGCACCGAGATGATCGCCAGGAAGCGCGGGGTCTGCACGGGCTCCATCGGGGCGTCCAGGATGACGGCCGGGTCGACGCTCGACCAGACCGCTTCGCCGCCGTCGACATTCACGTGCACCCCACCGGGGCGTCCGGCCGACAGGTCGCGCAGCAACTGGGGGATCTCGCGGGGGATGCCCGCACCCATCAGCACGTAGTCGGCGCCCGCGAGCACCGCGCCCAGTGCGGCGGTGGGGGTGGCCATCTGCACCTTCTCGAGGAAGTTGATGCCCACCAGGCCGTCGTGGCCCTCCTTCGCGAGCCAGGTCTCGGCGAAGTTCGCGGCCACGCACACCTCGGCGGTGGAGGTCTTGGGCGCGATGGTCAGGGTCTCGTGCGGCCGGTAGGGGGCGCCATTGCGACCCTCGGGCAGGAAGTACTTGGCGATGATCCGCTCGGCGACGGCCTGGTTGGGGAAGTGCGCGAGGGCACGACGGTAGTGACCGCCGGGGTCGCCGTTCTGCAGGGTGCGGGTGAGCACGGCGTCGAGGCCGGTGCCCGAGACGACGCCGAGTTCTCCGGCCAGGCTCACCTCACGGGCGAGCTGCCAACTGGAGACGGCGATGCCCATGCCGCCCTGGATGACGGTGGGAAGGGGGCGTTCGGTCATCGGTGATCCTCCGTACGCGAGCGTAGGTTACGAGTGCGTAACCTACGCTACCGTAACCAACTTGGGCTGTCTGGGGCAGATTCACAACCCTGACGGGGATCGCTGGTGGGCTTCCCACAACCGCCACGGCGTGACGCGTCGACGGATGCCATGGTGTGGATGTCATGGTGCGGTGGTCCCATCAGCCGGGGTCTGCAGGGGGATCCCCACTTGGCCGGTGCCGGTGTCGCAACCGTCTTCGGGATGCCGGTCCTTGCCACCGTGTTCGCCGGCAACGAGCTCGATGGGCCCTTCATCACCACCATGGTGGTGATGCAGTGCCTGATGGTGGCCGTCGCGGCGGTCATCGTCGTCATCCTCGGGAAGTCTGGTTCATTCTAGGAAATTCCCTAGAAAGAGTCAGACTGTTCAATCGAGCCCCTTGCTCCGGTCCGCGTGGGTTCGTGTGGTCCGCGTGGGTTGCAACACACGCGGATCGCACGAACCCGAGCGCCTGTGAGGAACCCGAGCGCCTACGGGTCGGCTGGTGCGGCCGTCAGAGCGAGTCGTGCATCGGGGTGGACGGCTCGTAGCTGACGTCGGCGAAGACCTCCTGCAGCTCCATCCACCACTGGTCCAGCGGACGACGGAAGGTCGGATCGACGTGCTCCATCATGTGGGCCAGGGGCTGCTTGGCCACGCGGCCTTCCTGCAGCCCGATGTACCAGGACTTGTTGCTGCGGCCCGTCGTGTCGGCCCACCCCTCGCGGAACAGTTCCAACGCATTCGACGTCAACCGGGTTGCCAGCAGCCGGTCGAAGGGAGTCGGGGCGCCACCCTGCTGGATGTGGCCCAGGATGGTCGAACGTACGTCGAACTCCTCCTTGCCCTCCTCCTCTAGCAGCTTGGCCAGGAATTCGGTGTCGTAGTGCTCGCTGGCGCGCTCGTTGCGGATCGCCAGGAAGAGGCGACGCCCGTTCTCGTAGGACTCGCGCAGCCACTCCATGTCCCGGTACAGGTCACCCAGGCTGATCCCCGTCTCGTGCAGGTAGACGCGCTCGGCGCCCGCCGCCATGCCGCTCATCAGCGCCAGGTAGCCGCAGTAGCGGCCCATCGTCTCCACCACGAAGGCGCGCTTGGTGGCCGAACCCGACATCTTGATCCGGTCTATCGCCTCGACGACCACGTTCAGCGCCGTGTCCGTGCCGATCGCCAGCTCCGAGCCGGGGACATTGTTGTCGATCGTGGCCGGGACGCACACGATGGGGATGTTGAAGGCCGGGTAGCGGTCCTTCTCGGAGTGCAACAGGTACGCCGCCTGGTAGGCATTCCAGCCGCCGATCACCATCAGCGCGTCGACGCCGTGCTCCTCCAGCGAACGGCTGATCGGGTAGAGGTGCTCCACCGACGGGATGGTGCGACGGGTGCCCAGCTCCGCGCCGCCCTCCCCGGTCCAGCCCTCGACATCGTCCCAGGTCATCTCCTCGATCTGCCCGTCGCGCATCCCGACGAAGCCATTGCGCACGCCCAGCATGGTGTGGCCACGGGCAATGCCCAGCCGCACCGCGGCGCGGGCGGCGGTGTTCATGCCCGGTGCCAGGCCCCCCGCATGGACGATCGCGACCCGCTTGGCGCCGGAGCCGGGCTCCACCCGGCCGGGCTCGGCCAGCTCATGGAAGATCTGGCGCATCTCCGTGAAGGAGCCGCCGCGCAGGGCCATCGCCGCGTCGAAGTCGCCGGCGGCGATCAGTTCCGGCACCTTGCGGGTGTCCTGGACGGCCTCCATCAGGTCCGTGCCCGTCACCCGGTTTCCGCGCAGCGCCATCACCATGCCGGGGGAGTCCGGCGTGGCGGCCAGCACCTCCTTCGCGGCCTCGTGCCCCAGCCAGGTGGACGCCCAGCGGTCATAGGCGCTCGGGGTGCCGCCCCGCTGGACATGGCCCAGGATGGTGACGCGGGCGTCCTCGCCCAGCCTTTCCTCCAGGGTGGAGCGGACGTACTCGCTGCTGATCGGGTTGCCGGCTCGGTCCTGCGCACCCTCGGCGACGATCACGATCGAGTCCCGTCGTCCGGCGTCGCGGCCGCGCTTCAGCTCCGCGCACATCTTCTCCTCCCAGCCGTCGGCTGGTGGGTTCTCCGGAATCAGGCAGTAGTCACAGCCGCCGGCCACCGACGCCATCAGGGCCAGGTAGCCGCAGTGGCGGCCCATCACCTCGACGACGAAGCTGCGCTGGTGGCTGGCGGCGGTGCTGGCCAGGTCATCGATGGCGTCGACGATGCGGTGCAGGGCGGTGTCGGCGCCGATGGTCATGTCCGTGCCGACGAGGTCGTTGTCGATGGATCCAACCAGGCCCGCGATCATCAGGGTGGGATGGGCCGCGGCCTGCTCCCGGGTGATCCGTCCGTCGGAGGCCAGTTCCTCGAGAAGGCTCGCCCATTCCTGTCGGAACAGGTCCAGGCCGGACAGGGAGCCGTCCCCGCCGATCACGACGAGGTGGTCGATGCCGTGCTCGATCAGGTTGGCTGCGGCCTTCAGCCGGCCGGCGCGCTCCCGGAACTCCTTGCTGCGGAAGGTGCCGATCAGGGTGCCGCCGCGGTGCATGATCGAACCGACGCTGTCCCAGTCGAACTTCTTGATGCCGTCGCCGCCGTCGATCATTCCCTGGTAGCCCTCGTAGATGGCGTAGGGCTGAGCGCCCAGCCGGATGGCGGTGCGCACGACGGCGCGCACGGCGGCGTTCATGCCCTGGGCGTCACCGCCGGAGGTCAGGATGCCCAGCTTCACCGGGCTCGTTGCGGGGGAGGTGGTCTCGTCAGGAGTGCTCACTCTCCCATTCTTGCTGGTGCTCGTCGTGGGCAGAACGGCAGGTGCCATGAGTTGCCCTGAAATTCGATGACAGGTCAATTTTGGACAGTTGACCAATTGCGATGGAGCGATGTGTTTCTTGGTGCGTTCACGATCCATTGGGGTGCGGATATCGCGCCATCGGGAAGATGATGAGGTTGTCTGAGGAACTATTCGGAATGCACTAGAGATGGCCAGACTGCCCAACAATGGCAATACTGGAGGCCACGACGAGGAAGGCGGCCCGATGAACAAGACCTGGCAGAAGATCGTGGTCCTGGTGCTGGGCTTCGCCCTCACCGTCAGTTTCGCCGCCGGTGCCATCTTCGGTGGCGGCTCATCGGCCAAGGACCCCGCGCCCTACCTGGCCGCCTATGACCAGCAGGCCACCGCCTACTGGCTTTCGGGCAAGAGCAGCTCGTCGGTGCTCGACGCGGCGAACCGACCGGTTCGCCAGGCGTGGCTGGACGGCGATCGGCGGCTGCTCAGCGCCACCGTCACCAGCCGGGCCACCGACGTCAGGGACGAGGACGACCGCCTGGTGGTGGAGGCAGAGGTGACCACCACCCTCCGTTGGCGCGACCGCGAGGCCGAGCCGGTCGATTCGGGAACCGCGGATCCGCACCGGCTGGTCTTCGACGAGGCGACGGGAGAACTGCTGGAGGACAGCTTCGAGCAGGTTCCCTGACCGCGCCCCGGACCTCCCTGACCTCAGTCGCCGCCCGCACCCAGCAGCTCGTCGACATAGCACCAGCGCCACGACTCGCCCGGCTCGATGGAGCGCATCGTCGGGTGTCCGGTCTCCTCGAAGTGCCGGGTGGCGTGCAGGCCCACCGACGAGTCACAGCAGCCGATGTGCCCGCAGGTGAGGCACATCCGCAGGTGCACCGGGTCCGTGCCCTCCAGCTCGCACTGCTCGCAGTAACCCGCCGTCGTCGGTTCCACCGAGCACGGGGACTGCGCCAGGTGGTCGCAGGGCGAGTCCGGCAGGGCCGGGCGAAGGGGCGTCGTGTGCAGGCGGTCCGCCTCGGTCTGCAGCTTGGCCATTCCCGCCTCCTCCACGTCCAGGGCAGCAAGCACCGTGCTGACCACATCGTGCTCCGCGAGGCCCTCGTCGCGGATCCGGAGCACCTCGGCGCGTTCGGCGGCAATGGCGAGGCTGCGCAACCGTCGCCAGCTCTGCGACGGCGTGTCGACGTCGGCCTCCGAGCGTCCCAGACGCTCCCAGATGGCGTTCACCTGTCGCTCGCCCTGCGCCTGCATGCGTTCCAGGGTGTCGCCGTCATGCGGTCCGGCGGCCGCACGCGCCGCCTCCATGCCCGCGGCCATCGCGTGCTGGTGGATCGTGGCCTCCTGGAGTGCGTCCTCGCGGGGATCGGGACCATGGATTCCGATGTTGCGCGCCATCAGCGGCAGGCTGAGCCCCTGGATCAACAGGGTGCCCATGGTCACGGCCAGGGCGATCAGGATCAGCACCGCCCGGTAGGGGGTGTGCTCCGGCAGGGTCAGCGCGGCGGCCAGGGTCACCACACCACGCATACCGGCCCAGGAGATGACGGCTGTCTCGCGCGCCGGGGTCGTCTGCTTCAGCGGGCCGATGTGCACCAGTAGACGGGTGCCGAAGAGCCACACGACGCGCAGCAACATCGTCGTCACCAGCGCAGCCAGGCAGACCAGTGCCACGTGCCACACCGTCAGGTCCGTCCCGCGGGCATTGTTGATGATGCTGCGCACCTGCAGGCCGATCAGCAGGAAGACGGCGTTCTCCAGCAGGAACTGGACGGTGTGCCAGTTCACCCGCTGCGCCAGCCGGGTCTGGCCGGACTGGAGCGCCGGGGAGGCCTCGCCGATCACCAGGCCGGCGACGACCACCGACAGCACGCCCGATCCGTGCAACTCCTCCGCGGGGACGTAGGCGACGAAGGGCACCAGCAGGCTCAGGGCGGTGCTGGTGACGGCGTCGTCGGTGAGCTTGAAGCAGAGGTTGGCCGCCTTGGCGACGGCCAGGCCGACGACCACGGCGACGACCACGGCGCGCAGGAAGTCCAGCAGGACATGCCCCACCGCCACGGAGGCGCCCATGGCCGCGATGGCGGTGCGCAGGGTGACCAGGGCCGTGGCGTCGTTGACCAGGCTCTCACCCTCCAGCACCGCCACCACCCGTCGTGGCAGGCCGATGGAGCGTGCCACCGCCGTGGCCGCCACGGCGTCCGGGGGAGCGACGACGGCGCCGATCGCCAGCGCGGGGGCCCAGTCGATGCCCAGCATCCAGTGCACCACCGCACCCACGCCGGCCGTCGTGAACAGCACCAGGCCGACGCTCAACCAGCCGATGGCCGAGGCATTGCGTCGGAAGTCCACCAGTGAGGTGTTCACCGCGGAGGCGTAGAGCAGCGGGGGCAGGGCCCCGACGAGGATCACCTCGGGGGACAGGCGCGGTTCGTGGACGAAGGGCAGGTAGCTGCCGATCAGCCCCACGACGATCAGCACCAGCGGCGCATTCAGCCCGAAGCGGCGACACGCGGCCGTGACCGCCAGCACGGTCACGAGGAAGGCGGTGATGCCCAGCACGAGGTGTTCCATGCAAGGAATTCTCTCAGGCCTCGCCCGGTGGTCCGGCGCACACTGGCGGCGGCCGACCTGGTCGGGGACCCAGATACTCAGGACAGATCCCAATCCGCTCCCCAGTGCAACTACTGCAGTGGGGAGCGGATTGGGATCTGTCCCCGATCAGGCGCGCATCACCAGACACCGATGATGTTCCACCACAGGGGGCCGACCAGCAACCAGACCAGCATGTGCATCACACCCAGCACCAGGCCATTGCGCCACCAGGCACCCATCTCCACGTATCCGGCTCCGAAGTAGAGCGGGGCCGGGCCGTTGCCGTAGTGGGTCAGGCAACCCATCAGCGTCGGGATGGCGCCCAGGAAGGCCAGCAGGGGGATGCCGGGCAGCCCCAGCGACAGACCGACGCCCAGGAAGACGGCGAACATCGACGCTGTGTGCGCGGTACCGCTGACAAACAGGTAGTGGGACAGGGCGTAGACCGTCGTCAGCACCGCGAAGGCCACAATCTGGTTCAGGCCACCCATGTGCCCGCCCACCTGCTTGCCGAACCATCCGATGAAACCGAGCTTGTTCAGGTAGGTGCCCATCATCACCAGGGCTGCGAACCAGGTCAGGGTGTCCCAGGCGGCCTTCTCTCCCTTCATCTGCTCCCACGTCAGGGCACCCGACAACAGCAGCACGCCCAGGCCCAGCAGCGCGACCGTGGTGGCATTCATCAGGTCGTCGCCCATCACCCACAAGGTGATCATGAAGGCGAAGACACCTAGGGTCACCCACTCATTGCGGCTGACTCGGCCCAGGCGCCTCAGCTCGGCGGCTGCCATCGCGGGAGCCTCCGGGGTCTTCTTCAGCTCTGGCGGGTAGATGACATAGAGCACGATCGGCACCAGGATGGCGCCCACCAGGCCGGGCAGGGCGGTGGCCTTCAACCAGCCACCCCAGTCCGCGTGCACGCCCAGGTCGGAGGCCAGCTTCGCGGCCATGGCATTCGGGGCGGCTCCGGTGAAGAAGATGACCGAGACCGCGAGGTTCAGGTTGTAACAGGCCAGCGCCAGGTAGGCACCGATCCGACGGTGGGTCGTCGGATCCTCCGTGTGGGAGCCCGAGGTCTCCGCGATCGCCTTGAAAACGGGGTAGATGTAGCCGGACCGGGCGGTGTTGGAGGGGATGGCCGGTGAGGTGAGCAGGTCCGCCAGCCCCAGCCCGTAGGCCAGGCCCAGGGTGCTTCGGCCGAAGACCCGGACGAAGAGGTAGGCCAACCGCTCACCGAGCCCCGACGCAATGACGGCGCGGGCGGCGAAGAAGGCAGAGACGATCAGCCAGATGGTGCCGTTGCTGAAGCCGGACAGGGCATTGGCGATGGCGTCCTTCGGGTCGCCCGGGGCGACGACACGGGTGGCCGCGCACAGGGCCATGGCCATCACCGACAAGGTCCCCATCGGGGCGGCCTTGGTGATGATCGCCACGATGGTGGCCAGGAAGATGGCGAACAGGTGCCAGGCCGGTGCGTCCAACCCCGACGGTGCGGGCACGAACCACAGCACGACGCCGATCAGCACGGAGATGGCCATCCACACCGGTTGTACCTCGGGCCCGAGCAGGCCTCGACTGGGTGATGGAGTGCGGGGCGCACTCTGTGCGCTCGCCGCATTCGTCGTCTGGGTCGTCATGGCAGTGGCCGCCTCTCCTGCTGGGGTCGACAACCGTGTCAACCCGCCTATGGGTCAGCTTTTCGCCGGCGGGGGCGGTTGGTCTGTGCCGATCTGCAGGAGCTCTTGCCGGGGCACGACGGCCGCGCAGCTCCCGGACACGGCCGCCGCGTGGGTCCCCAGCGCAAGAATCACCCGTCGCGGACTGCGGCTGGACAAGCAGTGACACCGCTTCGTCCTGATCCAGCGCGCGTGGAAGGGCTGGGCAATCGCCCATTCGAATCCTTCGGTCCGTGGCCGTCCACGGGAACCGACCTCGGCCTTGCCTGGGGGCGGATGCCGCGCCGCACGGGAGGGACCGTGGGGAAAGACGGTGGCGGATTCCCGTGGACGGCTCTTCGAAGGGGGTGCTTCTGTAGCCGCATCGGAACCGGCCCCGTGGACGAGATCGATCATGAGGAGACTGTGACTAGGGGAAACCGTGGTCTCGGGGGAGGATGCTTCTCCAGCCGGCCCGAAGATTTCGTCCGCCCCTCGGTGCGGCCACTGTGGGCGACGCGGAAGGCGGAGTGCCCAAGATCCGCACAGACCGTCACGTCCCGGACGGAAAGAGTTGGCTCCAGAGCACAGCACATTCCCACAAGACCTGAGAACAAGGAGGTGCCGCGATGACGCAGCAACTGGTTGGTCTGGACAAGATCACCGACACCGTGGCGAAGTTCACCGCCCTCGTCAGCCGTCGACTGCCCGACGACGTGACCAACCGGCTCACCACGCTGGCCACCGAGGAGCGTCAACCGATGGCGCTGATGATCTACGACACGATGAAGAAGAACCAAGAGCTGGCCGGAGAGCTCAAGCGCCCCAGCTGTCAGGACACCGGACTGGTGCAGATCTTCGTGCAGGTCGGTTCGCACTTCCCCTACATCGACGGTCTGTCCGAGGCACTCAAGGAGGCCATCGGGGAGGCCACGCGGATTGCCCCCCTGCGCCACAACACCGTCGAGACCTTCGACGAGTACAACACCGGAACCAATGTCGGCTCCAAGTCGCCCTGGCTGTACTGGGACGTCGCCGAGGGTCGTGATGACCTGCAGCTGCATGTCTACCTCGCCGGCGGCGGCTGCTCGCTGCCCGGTCAGGGGCGCACCCTGATGCCCGGTGAGGGCTATGAGGCAGCCGTGAAGTTCGTGATGGATGTGATGACCTCCTACGGGCTCAATGCCTGCCCGCCGCTGCTGGTGGGCGTGGGGATCGGCAGCTCCATCGACGCCGCGGCCTTCATGAGCAAGCTGGCCCTGATGCGGCCCGTGCACTCGCACAGCGTCAACGAGGTGGCCGCCCAATTGGAGGTGGACCTGGAAGAGGCCATCAACTCGATCGGCCTCGGGCCACAGGGCCTCGGCGGAACCAAGTCCGTCATGGGCGTCAACATCGAGAACTCCGCTCGCCACCCCTCCGTGCTGTCCGCGGCCGTCAACACCGGCTGCTGGTCCCACCGTCGCGGCACCATCCGCTTCGACAAGGACCTCAACTACGAACTCCTCACCCACGAGGGCGTCGAGCTCTGAGCGGCACCGCCGCCGACACGACCCACACCACCAGCTTGGAGAGCAGAGATGAGCACTGACGCCACCATCGACCAGCCCACCAGTGATGCCGGCACCGGACGCCGGATCACCCTGACCACCCCGATCAGCCGCGAAGACCTGGAAGGCATCAAGGTCGGCGACGTGATCTTCCTGGACGGTCACATCACCACCTGCCGCGACGTTGCCCACCGTCGCCTGATCGAGTACGGGCGTGAACTGCCCGTCGACGTGCGCGACGGCGCGATCCTGCACGCCGGCCCCATCATCCGGAAGGTGGAGGGCGAGGACGACAAGTTCGAGGTCGTCTCCGTAGGGCCCACCACCTCCAGCCGGATGGAGAAGTTCGAGTACGAGTTCATCAGGCACACTGGTGTCCGGCTGATCGTCGGCAAGGGCGGAATGGGCGCAGGGACCGAGGCCGGCTGCAAGGAGTTCGGCGCGCTGCACTGCGTCTTCCCTGCGGGCAATGCCGTGATCGCGGCCACCGAGGTTGAGGAGGTGGAGGGTGCCGAATGGCGGGACTTGGGCATGCCGGAGACCCTGTGGACCTTCCGGGTCAAGCAGTTCGGGCCACTGATCGTGTCCATCGACGCCGAGGGCAACAACATCTTCGAGCAGAACAAGGTGGCCTACAACCAGCGCAAGGACGAGGCGCTGGAAAAGCTGTACGAGAAGGTGCGCTACATCAAGTGAGTGGCGCCCGTGCGTGGCCCGTCATCCCCAAGGGTGGCGGGCCGCTGCCTGTTCCTAGGATGGCTCCATGACGAAGGAGCCCCAGCTGGCGACGGCCGTCGCGGCCCGCGATGAGTACCACCTGCGCATCGAGCGCCCCCAGCGCGGCATCCGGTTGAGCCAGTATGTCTACGAGATCGGCTCCTACCACTACAACTGGCACTCCGAACTGGAGCTGCTGGTGGCGCTGCGCGGTGAGATGGAGGTGGCGGCCGGCGGCAGCATCACCAGCCTGCAGCCCGGCGACGTGGTGTCCATCAACTCCGGCATCAGCCACGCCACTCTCAGCCAAGGCGACGGAAGTCTGGCGCTCCTGTTAAAGCTGGACCTGTGCTGGTTCGCGGACCTGTTCGAGGACCACAGCCGGGTGCGATTCGACATCGCCTCCGACGAGGAGACTCGAGGATTGCCGGTCTTCGTCGAGATCCGGGCGCTGATGGCCAGGATGATGCTCGACGGCACGGACACCAGCCCCGCCGACCTGGTGCGCCATGAACGGCTGCTTGCCCAGCTGCTGGACCTGCTGGTAAGCCACTTCCCGCCCCACCTGGAAGGTCACGTCGCCGTGCAGGGCAATGAGTCGCGCAACCGCGCCATTGACCAGCTGCTGGCCTACATAGACCGGCACTACGCGGAACGGATCACGCTGGAGAGGCTGGGCGCGGAGAGCGGCTACAACCCGAGCTATGTCTCGCAGCTGTTCACTCGGCACCTGGGTGTGTCCACGCTGGACTACATCACGCGTGTCCGCCTGCGGCAGGCTGCCCGCGACCTGTGCGACCCGGCCATGAAGGTGGTGGATGTGGCCGCCAGCAACGGCTTTGCCGACGTCAAGGCCTTCAACGTCGCCTTCCGCAAGAGCTTCGGCAAGTCCCCGACGCAGTACCGGGCCCAGCTGACGGAGCAGAGCCTGGCCGTCGATGCCCGCTTCAAGCAGATTTTTGCGCGGCGTGATGACCGGGAGCTCGCCGAACTGCTGCGCCGGTGGGCAGCGCCACTCGAGGAGGAGGCGGGTGGCCTGGCTGTGCCCGCGCTGCCCACCGACGAGGCCCGGCGGCTGCTGTCCGACGCGCGTCACCTGGTGGACGGGCTGCAGGGCCTGGAGGCCCGGCTGGGGCAGGTGGCCTCGGGGCTCGCCTGAGGACCGGCCTCTGTCCCGGATCAGGCGCGCGTGGTACCGGCCAGCCGTTCGGCCCACAGACGGCCTTCGGGGTGCAGGCTGCGGCCCAGGGTGTCATTGCCGATCACCAGGTCCTCGGTGCTGCGGCCCAGGGCGCTCAAGCCGGGGGTGGGTCTCCCGTCGGCGCCGACACACTGGGCGGAGCGGGTGACCTCCAGAGCGCGCAGGCCCTCGGCATGGCGCACCAGGCCCTGCCGGGCCAGGGCGTCCAGCAGGGGGGTGTGGGCATGTGCCACGCCGGGTGGGCTGAGCACGGCGTCGACGATCACGTCGGGTTGCGGGGCTCCGTCGGGAAGGTCGACGAGCCGGTCCGTGACGTGGGCGCGGGACTCCAGCCAGGACAGGTCCACGACGCCGCGTTCGCACAGGTCCGCCAGCCGGATGGCCTGCCGCAGGACGGGGCCGAAGGTGAACTTTCCCAGCACGGCCTGGGCATTCAGGAAGCGCCTCCAGGCGGCCGGGTCCGGGCGCGGATCCGCATAGGACAGGCGTTCGGCGACGGTGGGGAAGAGGGCGCTCCAGGCGCGGGCCAGCATCCAGGCCGGGCCTGGGCGTTCGGCCATCTCGGCCACGGCGATGGAGCGGTGCAGGGCGGCAAGGGCCCGGGGGGGCCTGTTGCAGGTCCGGCTCCCATCCGGTGCGCAGGGTGACGGTCACGTCGCGCCTCGCCTCGTCCGGAATACGTCCCCCCAGCACCAGCAGCTCGACGGCGGCCTGCTGCACCGTGGCGATGACCCCGTCGGGATCCGACGGCATGGTGCGTGACAGCACGTCCATCAGGTGCGCCTCGTCGGGCATCAGCGCGTGGAAGGGGCCGGGCTTGGCGTGCGGGAGTTGCCCGGAGCAGGCAATCGGGAGGATCGTGGCCGGCCGGTCCGCCTCGTCCCGGCCTTCGGTCAGGGCCAGCGTGACGTCGAGGAAGGTGAGTCCCGCGCCGTGTACGGCGACGATGCTGCCGGGCGGAACCCGGTCCACGGTCAGCATGGTCGTCACGGGATAGGGGGCCTCGACAAGCCGGGTGGGCTGGTCCGGCTGCCAGCGGTGCACCAGCCGGGCATCGTGGTCCGGGGCGTGGCCGGTGGCCAGCAGCACCTCGTCGACCAGTTGCGGCAATTCGGCGCCCACCAGCCATCCCTGGTCGGTCGGTGTGAGGTGACGCACGGCCGACGCGTGGTGCACGATCCGCACTCCCCGTGGTGCCTCGCGGGCCAGCCGTTCGCGGGCCTGGTTGAGGTACAGCCCCACCATGGCGCGGGGGATGTCGTCGGAGGGGCCGAGGCCACGGTCCCGCAGCCAGTCGACGAAGGGTTCCAGCGGCGGAAGGTGCAGGATGTCCGGCCGCACATTGATCCGCTGGTGCTCCGGCTGGTCCGCGGCATAGCCGGCCCCGGCGCCCGGCGGTCGTGGGTCGTAGCAGTGCACCTCGAGGGGGTCGGGTCCCTGCCAGGCATGCACAAGGTCGGCCAGCGCGAACAGGCCCTTGGGGCCTTGCCCGATCACGGCCACGCGCATCTGGTCCCCCACTTCGGCTTCCGTCCGGCTGTGGCGAGGGGCCCCGGCCGGTCGAGATGATTGTCTGTTCATCCATCATGCAGCACGTCACGCCGTGGAGCGGGTGCGCCGCCCGGGCGCGACGAAAGTCGGTCCTTGGATCGGGGAATATCTTCCGCTATTATTTCGATATAACGATGACAGGTCGGAACAAAGCAGACCTGCATCACCAAGAACTGCATCACCAAGAAACAAGGAGAACCAACCATGAAGAAGTTCATGAACCCCAGTCAGTACGGTCCCGGCGAGCAAGAGCCGGGCAACGGATTCACCGGCCGCGCCGGACGAGGTCATCACGGCCACCCTCATCGTGGTGGCCCTCATCCCCAGGGCGGCCATCCGCAGGGCGAGGGCTGTGGTCCTCGCGGTGGCGGACCGATGGGTGGTCCTGGCTCGGCCTTCGGCCCCGGTTTCGCGGGCCCGATGGGCGAGGGTCGTGGCCCCCGCGGGGGTCGCGGCGGACGTCGTGGCCCCGGCCGCGGCCGCAAGGGCGACGTGCGCAATGCCGTGCTCGCCCTGCTCGCCGAGGCGCCCGCCAATGGCTACAGCCTGATCAACCAGATCTCGGACCGCTCCAATGGTCTGTGGCGCCCCAGCGCCGGATCGATCTACCCCGCCCTGGGCCTGCTCACCGACGAGGGCCTGATCGCTCCCGTCGAGGCCGACGGCAAGAAGCTCTTCGAGCTCACCGATGCCGGCCGGGCCCACGTGGCCGAGCACGCAGAGGAACTGGACGAGCCCTGGGCGAAGGTGGCCGAACCCCACCGCGGCTTCCTCGACGTGCGTGGTGACATGCGCCAGCTCGGGATGGCCGTCGAGCAGGTCGTCGTCGCCGGCGATGCGGACCAGCTGGAGGCGGCGCGCAAGATCCTGGAGCGCGCCCGCAAGGACGTCTACCGGCTGCTGGCCGGTGATGCCCCGGCCGAGTGAACCGGCCGTGGGTGCCCGCATGACGAAGACCCACCACGGGACCAGCCACCGCGCAGCAGGGCGTGGCAGGGGCAACCGATCCACCGGATGCCCCTGATCACACCGGCTGCGCGGTGTCGTCTGCCCCAGGGGCAGTGCTGGACGCGGTGGCGGTGGACCGTGGGGCCGGTGCTAGCGTTGGGGCATGTCGTTGAAGCGTCACATGATGCAGCACACCCCGTACGCCATGGGCGTGCGGGCCGGCTGTCGTTGACCCACGACCTTCCCGGGTCCGCACCGCGTTGACCCGGCCGGGAGCCTGACTCCCAACCTCCTGCACATCGGGCACCGCCCGTTCCCCGTCGGCCCTCGTCGGGCCGGCTGCTCCCCGCATGCCCACGGCGCATCTGCGGCGTCGGCGTGCACCCGTGATTCCCACACCCGCGAAGGATTCGTCATGTCCACACCCGTTCCGCCCACCAATGATCCCCAGGACCGCGAGATCGACGACGTCGTCAACGCCCACTCCCGCCGCCGTCCCGGGTGGGTCATCCCGGCCGCAGTGCTCGCCGTCCTGGCGCTGCTCGCGGCGCTGCTCTTCGGCCTGACCGGCCGGAGCGAGACGACCGACGTCGATGCCGCCGCTCCGGCCGGCACCGGCCCCGACGCCCAGGCTGCCGCCGGGACCGCCCGCACCCTGGACCAGATCAAGGCCGACGGCACCATCAAGATCGGCGTCTTCAGCGACAAGGCGCCCTTCGGGTCCGTCGACGCGAACGGCACGTACGTCGGCTACGACATCGTCTATGCCGAGCGGATCGCCAAGGACCTCGGCGTGAAGCTCGAACTGGTGCCCGTCGAGGCCGCCAGCCGCGTCGAATTCCTCACCAGCGCCAAGGTGGACGCCATCCTGGCCAACTTCACCGTCACCCCGGAGCGAGCCGCCAAGGTGGACTTCGCCAAGCCCTACATGAAGGTCTCGCTGGGCGCCGTCAGCCCCACCGGAGCGAAGATCACCGACATCAAGCAGCTGCAGGGCAAGAAGACCATCGTCGTGAAGGGCACCACGGCGGAGACCTACCTGACCAAGGAACACCCGGAGCTGGAGCTGCTCAGTTTCGAGCAGTACACCGAGGCCACCAATGCCCTGCTCGACGGCCGCGGTGCCGCCTGGGTGACCGACAACACCGAGGCGCTGGCCTTCAGCCTGCAGAACGACGGCAAGTTCACCACCGGCATCACCACCCTGGGCCCCACCGACACCATCGCCGCCGCCGTGCAGAAGGGCAACACCAGCCTGCGCACCTGGCTCGACGAGGAACTGGTCACCCTGGGCAAGGAGAACTTCTTCCACACCGCCTTCGACAAGACCCTGAAGCCCGCCTACGGTGACGCTGCCAAGGCCGACGACCTCGTCGTCGAGGGTGGCAAGGCCTGACGTGGACCCCGAGGTCCTGACCCGCTACCTGCCGCTCTACGGCCAGGCCGCACTGGTCACCCTGCAGATCTCCCTGCTGGGCACCGTGTTGGCGCTGGCCGTGGGGCTGGCGGGGGCCCTGCTGCGGCACGCGCGCACCCCCGTGCTCTCGCAGCTGGTGGCCGCCTATGTGGAGGTGGCCCGCAACACCCCGCTGATCGTGCAGCTCTTCTTCATCTACTTCGGGTTGCCCAAGGCGGGCCTCGTGCTCTCGGCGACGACCAGCGCGGTGCTGGGCCTGGGCTTCCTGGGCGGCGCCTACATGACCGAGGCCTTGCGCAGCGGGCTGGAGTCCGTCGGCCGGATCCAGTTCGAGTCCGCCACCAGCCTGGGCATGCGGCCGGTGCAGGTGATGCGTCGCGTCGTCGTCCCGCAGGCCCTGTCCCGCTGCATGCCGGCGCTGGTGGCCAATGTGGTCTTCCTGGTCAAGGAGACCAGCGTGGTCAGCGTCGTCGCCCTGCCAGACCTGGTCTTTCGCGCCAAGGAACTGATTGGCCGCGAGTACAACACCCCGGAGGCGCTGGCCCTGCTGGTGGCCTTCTACCTGCTGATCCTGTTGCCCGTCTCGCTGCTGGGACGCTGGCTGGAAGGGAGGTTGCGCCATGCCGAGTTCGGGAATTGAGGTGCTCTTCGACGGGCACAACTTCCTGCGCCTGCTGCAGGGGCTGTGGGTGACGGTCAGCATCGCCCTGTCCGCGATGGCCATCTCCGTCGTGCTGGGAACCCTGCTGGGCATCGTGATGACCAGCCGCAACCGGGCCGTGCAGCTGCTGACCCGGCTCTACCTGGAGTTCGTGCGGATCATGCCGCAGCTGGTGCTGCTCTTCGTCGTCTACTTCAGCCTGTCCACCAGCGCGGGAATCAACCTGGGCGGCCGCACCGCGGCCGTGATCGTCTTCGTCATCTGGGGCACCGCGGAGATGGGGGACCTGGTGCGCGGCGCCATCGGGTCCATCCCCCGCCACCAGCGCGACAGCGCCCTGGCCCTGGGCCTGACCAGCTCCCAGGCCATGCGACGGGTCATCCTGCCGCAGACCATGCGACGGCTCTTGCCGTTGGCGATGAACCTCACCGCACGGATGGTGATGACCACCTCCCTGGTGGTGCTGATCGGCGTTGTCGAGGTGCTCAAGACCGGCCAGCAGATCATCGACGCCAACCGCTTCACCCATCCCGACGCAGCCCTGTGGGTCTACGGCGCCATCTTCGCGCTGTACTTCCTGGCCTGCTGGCCGCTGTCCCTGTTGTCCCGCCATCTCGAGAAGAAGTGGAAGAACTGATGACCGACCGCACTCCCGTGCTGCGGGTACAGGACCTGCGCAAGACCTATCCCAACGGCGTCACCGCCCTCGACGGGGTCAGCGTGGACGTCGCGAAGGGGGAGGTGGTGGTCGTCGTCGGCCCCTCCGGCTGCGGCAAGTCCACCCTGCTGCGCACCCTCAACGGCCTGGAGGACACCCAGGGCGGCAGCATCCACGTCGACGGGGTGCCCGTCCCCAGCAAGGAACTCCCGTGGCACCGGGCCCGTCAGCGGATCGGGATGGTCTTCCAGAGCTATGAGCTCTTCGGGCACCTCAACGTGATGGACAACCTGCTGCTGGGCCCCACCGTCGTACGCGGCGAGGGCCGCACGGCGGCTGCCCGACGTGCCGCGGAACTGCTGAAGCGCGTCGGTCTGCTGGACCGGGCAAGTGCCTTCCCGCGGCAGCTGTCCGGAGGCCAGAAGCAGCGGGTGGCCATCGTGCGGGCCCTGATGATGCAGCCGGAGGTGCTGCTGCTCGACGAGGTCACTGCCTCGCTGGACCCGGAGATGGTGCGCGAGGTGCTGGACGTCGTCGCCGAACTGGCGCGCGACGGGATGACGATGGTGATCGTCACCCACGAGATGGGCTTCGCCCGGGCCATCGCGGACCGGGTGGTCTTCATGGACCACGGGCGGATCGTGGAGAGTGACGCTCCGCTGGCCTTCTTCACCGCCCCGAAGACGGAGCGGGCACGCCACTTCCTGAACATCTTCGAGTACGAGATCTGACGTGCGTGCCCGGCCACGGGAGGCAGGCCGGGGCCGGTGTCAGCGGGCGGCGCGCCGGATGATCTTCGCGGCCTCCTTCGGGTGGACCTCGTACTCGTCGAGTTCGTCCAGCCCGATCCACACCGGCTCGTAGCGGTTCTCGTCGTTGGCGCGGCCCTTCTCCGGCCCGTCGCCCAGCCGCACCTCGCCGCCGGTGCGGGTGACGCGGTAGAAGAACTGGGTGCGGCCCTCTTCGCGGAAGTCGTCGAGCAGGTCACCCACCTGGACGGTGAGGTTGACCTCCTCCATCACCTCCCGGGCGCAGGCCTGCTCGGGGCTCTCTGCCTGCTCCACCTTGCCGCCGGGCACCACGTAGTACTCGTCGTCGGGCTTCGTGTGCTTGATCAGCAGCACCTTGCCCTCTTCCACCAGTACGGCGGCGGCGCGGTCGGCCACCCCGTCGGCCGCCTTGTCGTCGTGCCGGCTCACGGGGCGAGCCTGTCGCGGTGCCAGCCGCCGTCCACCCGGGTGTAGCGCAAGCGGTCGTGCAGGCGGGAGGTGCGGCCCTGCCAGAACTCCCAGCAATCGGGGTCCAGCCGGTAGCCGCCCCAGTTGTCCGGGCGGGGCGGATGGATGCCGTGCTTGGCGGAGATCTTGGCGGCATTGGCCACCAGTACGCCGCGGTTGGGGATCACCTGGCTCTGCGGGGAGGCCCAGGCGCCGATCCGGGAGTCCACCGGCCGGACGTTGAAGTACTCGTCGGACTCCTCGGGGCTGACCCTGGTCACCATCCCCTCGATCCGCACCACGCGTTCCAGCTGCGGCCAGTGGAACTGCAGCGCGGCCAGCGGATTGGCCTGGAGCTCGCGGCCCTTGCGGGAGTCGTAGTTGGTGTAGAAGACGATCCCGGCCCCGTCGAAGCTCTTCATCAGCACGATCCGGGTGGACGGGCGGCCGTCGGGCCCCACCGTGGCCAGGGTCATGGCATTGGGGTCCAGGTTGTCGGTCTTGCGGGCCTGCTCGAACCAGGTCTGGAACTGGCCCACGGGCTCAACCGAGGAGTTCGCCTCCTCCAGTGCCTCGCCCTGGTAGTCGCGTCGCATTCCACGGATGTCCATGCCCCGATCCTGCCACCAACGCCATCCGGGCGCTGGGGTGGCCGTCGCGATCGAGCGATTTCCGCACCCCAGTGCACTGTGAACGTGTCAAAGACCCGTCAGCGCTCGATCGAGAAGATGGGTCATGTGTCCAACTTCGGGTTCGGCTGCGGAATCCCCCGCGGGCTAGGTTGGCGGCATGGACATGGAGACCCGCAACCGCACGCTCTACCGCGAGATCCTGGCCCCCACCTTCCCGCCCGACGAGCTGGTCACCGAGGAGGACTTCGTCGCCCAGTTGACTGACGGGAGCCTGCTGATGCACGTCGAGACCGGCCCCGACGGCCAGCCCGTCGCGCTCGCCGTCGCCGAGCGCTTTCCCGGCGACGTGCTGCTGCTGTCCTGGTTGGCCGTGCATCCGCAGGCTCGGGCCGGTGGCCTGGGCCGCCGCACCCTCACCCACGCCCTGGACCGCTGGCAGGCCGAGCTCGAGCCCCGGATGGTTCTGGGTGAGGTGGAGCACCCGCTGAGCATCCCCGCCCACGAGGACCACGGCGACCCCGCCGCCCGGCTGCGCTTCTACCGCCGCTTCGGGGTGCGGGCCCTGCCCGTCGCGCACGTCCAACCGTCGCTGCGCCCGGAAGGCAGGCCGGTGGAGAACCTGATGCTGTGCGTCTTCCGGGACCACGGTCTTCCGCCCGGTGACGAGGTGGAGACTGCCCCGGTGCGTCGCTTCCTGGCCGACTACCTGGACGCTCTTCCCACCCGCCGCGACGCGCTGCTGTCCTCGATCCGGACCGACCTGCTGCCCACCATCGCGCTGGATGCCGCCGTGGACCAGTTGCCCAACCAGCCAGCGAGTCCGCCCCAATCCTTGGGTGACTGACACTTCAGCCCAGCAACTGCACCATCGCCTGGCGGCCATGGCTGGGGGTCTCGCTGGGCGTCTGCCTGCTCGTGGTGATGTGTGCGCCGCTGGTGAGCGTCGTCGGCTATGAGGCCCTGGGCCACCAGCACCGGGCCGAGGCCCTGCAGCGCCAGACCTGACCCTCAGCGAGCCCTGCGACGGGCGCGCACCACCACGTCCTGCGCGTGGTGGGCGCCCTGGCCGGTGGCGACGTGCCGGTCCCGCAGCTCGTCGGTGACCAGATCCCAGCCGTCGCGTCCGCGCACCGCGGCGGCGATGTCGGCGGGGAAGAGCAGCTCGACCTCCTGGGCCGCGTCGTGCTCCTCCATTCCGGCATGGTGCACGAAGAGCAGGTGTCCGCCGGGCGCCACGAGGCCGAAGAGCTTGTCCAGCGCGGAGCCACCGTCGGCCGGAAGCACCGGGTACATGGCGCTGACCAGCTCGAATCCACCGGCCGGCAGCGTCGCGTCGGAGAAGGCCGCGGCGAGGCCCGTGACGGCCACTCCGGCGGCCTGGGCCGCGGTCAGGGTGCGCTCCACGGCGCGTGCCGAGATGTCCAGCGAGGTGACCTGCCATCCGCGGGAGGCCAGCCAGACCGAGTCGGCCCCCTCACCGCAGCCGATGTCCAGGGCACGCCCGGCCGGAAGTGCCGCGGCCTCGTCCACCAGGGCCTGGTTGGGATTCCCGCTCCACATCGGCTCCCCGGAATAGCGCTCGTCCCACTCGGCGGCGGTGGTGGGGTGGTGCGGAGCGTGGTCCTGGTGCATTGCTTCATCCTACGAGCCGAGCGAGATTCCACCGGCCGCGAACACCGGCCCCGCCGGCTTGGCCACCGCGCCCGGAGCTGATCGGGTGGAGTCATGCTCGAAGCCGTCGCGAAGACCGCAGAAGGAAAGCGCCTGGCCCAGTCGGCCAGCCAGGACTCGGCCTGGCGCCGCTGGGGGCCCTATGTGTCCTCGCGACAGTGGGGCACGGTGCGGGAGGACTACTCGGCGGACGGGGCCGCGTGGGCGGACTTCCCCTTCGACCAGGCCCACACCCGCGCGTACCGCTGGGGCGAGGACGGCTTGGCCGGGATCTGTGACCGCTACGGCTTCCTCAACCTGGCCGTCGCCCTGTGGAATGGGCACGATGACCGGCTCAAGGAGCGCCTGTTCGGCCTGACGGGTCCGGAGGGCAACCACGGCGAGGACGTCAAGGAGTACTACTGGCACCTGGACGCCACGCCCACCCACTTGTGGGCGCAGTTCCTCTACCGCTACCCGCAGGCAGCCTTCCCCTACCAGCAGCTGCGCGAGGCCAACCGCGAGCGCGGCTACGAGGTGGACGAGTACGAGCTGACGGACTCCGGCGTGCTGGACGGCAATGGCGGCGCACATGATCTGCCGTCGTGCCAGCGAGTCCGGGGACAAGGGCCCGCGGTCCGCGGCGGTCAGCACACCCGCGGAGAATCCCCAACCGGGGTCCGCGCCGCAGGAGTGAGCGGGAGCGTCGACCCTCCCCGCGGGGCGAAGGTGTGGTTGAGGGTGGTGGGGTCCGCATTTGGAGAAGCTGCGGGTCACCTGAGAAACTCTCATGTACACCCCCTCTGGATGGAGTTCCGTGATCGCTCGACTTCCGCGTGTCGCGGCCGCAATCGCTGGCCTCGCGACGATGGCGGCCACCCTGGCGCCCACCGCGGCGGACGGTATCACTTCGTCGAGCACCGTCCAGGCTCCACGGGTGGCTGCCCAGCCCGTCCGCCCCGTGAAGGCCACCGGCCCGTCGGCCGCGGACCCGGTGCTCGGGATCCCCAAGCCCTGCAAGCCGCAGCACGCCTGGCCGGCCGGTGCGCGCCCGGCCGAGGTGAAGCGCCAGCTGGCCGCCAACACGGGCATCCAGCTGGTGGGTGCCGGCTGGGATGACCCGAAGAATGCCCCGATGGTCAAGATCATCTGGGAGACCCTCGAGGCACTGGACTGCACCAGCTACCTCGACGTGGTGAAGAAGAGCAATCCAGGTTTCGCGATCAATGCCGCCCACATCAGCGGCTGGGCCTTCGGCGACTGGGGTCTGACCAGGCCCAATGCCGTCACCCTCGACGTCTACAAGTGGCACGAGCCCTACAAGGCCGGTGACCGCGGGCGCCTGGTGCGCCTGGTGGTGCACGAGATCGGCCATGCCTGGAGCCAGACCCCACAGGCGAAGCGGGCCTATGACCGCTTCGGCCAGCTCTACGCCCGCACCGGCAACTTCAGCGACTACGGCCGCGGCAGCGTCAACGAGAACTTCAGCGAGGTCGTCGGCTACTACGTCGCCCGGTGTGCCGCCGGAAATCCCTATGCCCGGGCGGTGCGCAACAAGGGACAGTTCGACGCCTACTACCGGCTGGTCCGGGACGAGGTCTTCGCGGGACGCGAGTTCGGCCCGGCCGTCGGCCAGACCCCCAACTGCTCGCTGGCGCCCACCAGGCCGCGGCAGCTGGCGCAGTCCGTCGGGGCCCGTCGGGTGCTCAAGGAGAAGCTCGACCACTGAGCGGCCGGTGGCTCGGCGGCTTGTCCTGGCGCGTCACAATGGATGGGAAAGCACCCCCTTTCCCAAGGAGCACAGCCATGCCAGAAGTCCTCGCCTACGCCACCGATGACAAGTCCTGTCAGTTCCACAAGACCACCATCACCCGTCGTGAGCCCGGTGCCACCGAGGTCTTCTTCGAGGTGAAGTACGCCGGCATCTGCCACTCGGACATCCACACCGCGCGTGAGGAGTGGGGTCCGGTCACCTTCCCGCTGGTTCCCGGCCACGAGCTGGCCGGCATCGTCACCCAGGTGGGTTCCGAGGTCACCAAGTTCGCCGTCGGCGACAAGGTGGGCGTCGGCTGCTTCGTCGACTCGTGCGGTGAGTGCGAGTTCTGCCAGCAGGGCCAGGAGCAGTTCTGCACCAGCACCGAGAAGCCCGTCGTGATGACCTATGCCTCCACCGGACGCGACGGCCTGCCGACCGCCGGCGGCTACAGCCAGGGCATCACCGTCGAGCAGGACTACGTGTGCCGCATTCCCGACGAGATCCCCTTCGAGGCCGCCGCCCCGCTGCTGTGCGCCGGCATCACCACCTACTCGCCGCTGAAGCGTTGGGGCGCGGGCCCCGGCAAGAAGGTCGCCGTGGTGGGCATGGGTGGCCTGGGCCACATGGGTGTGCAGATCGCCGCCGCGATGGGTGCCGAGGTCAGTGTCATCAGCCAGACCATGAGCAAGGAGGCCGACGGCAAGAAGTTCGGAGCCAGCCACTACTACGCCACCAGCGAGGAGGGCACGCTGGACAAGCTGCGCGGCACCTTCGACATGGTGCTGTCCACCATCTCCGCGGGCTATGACGTCGACGCCCTGCTGGGCACCCTCAAGGTGGGTGGTGCGCTGGTGAACGTCGGTGCCCCGGAGAAGCCGGTGGATGTCGCCGTGTTCAGCCTGATCGTCGGCAACAAGATCTTCGCCGGCTCGAACATCGGTGGCATCGCCGAGACCCAGGAGATGCTCGACTTCTGCGCCGAGCACGGCATCGCGCCGCAGGTGGAGATCATCGGCGGTGAGGACATCACCGAGGCCTACGACAAGGTCGTGGCCTCCAAGGTGCGCTACCGGTACGTGATCGACACCTCCACCTTCTGATCCTGCCCCGTCCAGACGTGGTGACATGACTGGTGCCCGCACTCCGGCTTGGGAGTGCGGGCACCAGTGCTCTGTCGGGTCAGATGGAGGAGGCGCTCTTCTCGCCGTCTGCCCTGCGGACCCAGTCGCCGTCCACCATGGGGTGGCGGCACGATGAGCACCATGTCCGAAGACGACGAAGCCCCGAGCGGGCCCTGACAGACGCATGACGCCCGGCTCGCCTCCTTGCTCACCCTCATGATGACCGGGGTGGTTGTCGTCCACAGCTGTCTGTCCACGTTTGGGCAGGTCAACTATCCCTTCTCGCCGGTGGGGCACGCACTGTCCGTGATCTTGTCGATCATTGCCGGAGCGCTCTACCTGCGTATCGACCGGCAGACCTGGGATGGGGAGACAAGCCATCTCTGGCTCGCAAGGGTGGCCTTGCTCATCTGCTGCCTGCTCCTGCTGGTGGGCATCATCGGGTCGCCGATGATCTTCATGGCGGCGGTGGCCCTGTACCTCGGGCAGGAAGGGGGGTGGCAACGGTGGGTGGCCCTCGGAACCGGGATCCTCTGCATCCTCGGCTTTCTCCTTCTGTCGCTGTACTTCCTCGACTACTGGCCCGACCGGGTGGCCCTTGCGATCATGATCTGGTTTCCCGGGCTGATCCTGTACGTGCTCTCCCGCCTGAGGGCTCGTCGTGGCGATCTGCCTCGGCTGCACGAGCGTGCTGTCCGCGCTGTGCCTGGCCTTTCTCACAACGCATGGTCTGGGCCTGGATGCCGCCCTCCGTGTGTGGTTCAACTGTCTCCTGTTGACCTGCTTCGTGACGCCGCTCGTCTCCTGGGCCACGACCAGGGTGGGAACCTCAGTAGCCGGAGCCCCCAGTATTTTCGGGATCATCGTCGGCATCCTGATCGGCGGGACTGGCCTGATCGATCGGCTCTGGCCCGTCGCGCCGTGGCCTTGGGGAATGCTCCTCCGCGGCCTGCCCGTTCTCGGCGCAGCCACGGCGTCCCTCACCATGGGGCTGATCGCCACCCGATGTCTGGCCGCAGCAGTGTGCGGCTGGCCCTGGCCGACAACTGATCGCTCAGTGGCACCGGCGCCCCAAACGCGGGGTGGTCCACGCGGCCAGCGCAATCCCGAGGCAGTCTGCGGCGACGTCGAGGGGGGAGCCACTGCGGCCGGGAACCAGCTGCCACTGGATGAACTCGCTGGCCACCGCATGAGCCACGCTGAGGCCCACCACCCCGGCGCGCTGTACGCCGGCCAGCAGGAAGAGTCCGGCGACACCGCCGAACATGCACAGGTGCACCAGCTTGTCGGACAGCGCGAAACTGACCGGAGTGGGCGGCCGGGTGCTGTAGAGCAACCAGATCTGCAGGGCCAGAGCGGCGAGGGCGAGGGTCAGCCAGACGGGTCGCACCGTGCGGGGGCGTGCGGGCATGGAGAGGGGCGGCTGGCTGGACGTCATCCTTCCAGTCTGCCGCCCTTGCCCTGAGGGAGAGCTCAGCGCTTCTGCGCCTTGCGGACCTCTTCGGTGTGCGCATGGATGGCCGTGCTGATTCCGGACAGCAGGGCGATGGTGCGCTCGGCCTCCTCCGGGGTGACGTCCTTCGTCGCCTCGCGCAGCACGGTGTACAGCGGGTCGAAGAAGGCATCGACGGCGTTGACGCCCTTCTTGGAGGTGGACAGCAGCACCTTGCGGCGGTCCTGCGGATCCGTCTCGCGGGTCACGTGGCCGGACTGGAAGAGGCGCTCCACCAGATAGGTGACGGCGCCACTGCTCAGGTTCAGGCAGGAGGCCAGCTCGCCGGCCGTCAGGCTGCGCTTCTCGAACTCGGCGACGCGGATCAGGAGCAGCGCCCGGAAGTCGGTCAGGTAGATGCCCCGTTCCTCCGCGTAGGCATGGCTGAGGTGCTCACTGGCGCCGCACAGGCGTCGCAGCTCACGGGTGAGCTGCAGGACATGGGGGCTGGATTCTGGGAGCTGCACCAGACAAGGCTAGCGACGCAAGTGATGAGAGAACGACTCGGCGCCGTGTTTAGCTTCATTCAACTGTTCAGTTCCTGAAGAGTGCCCATCCGCCAGTGGTGCAAAATCACCTGGGTCTGAGAAGTTCAGTGGTTGTCGAAATCTTCCGACGTGATGCGCACCTGCATCGTGTGGCTCTCGCCGGGTGCCAGGTAAATGCTCTCGGCAAGGCAATTTGCCGTCTCGACGCAGCACATTTCCGGCCATTCCTCCGCGCCGAAATCGGGCATGGCGGCAGCCTTGTCCGTCCATGGATTCCAGATCACGGTGTTGGCGGAACCCGTCTTCTCCACCCTGAGGCGGCGTGGGTGAACCGGGTCCGTGATATAGGCGGTCTTCGTGGAAAGGTAGACCCGATCCGTTTCACTGGTGAAATGCACCGCCCCCTGCTGCACCTTCTGTTGGTCGTCGAGCTTGTCCAGGTAGCTGTCCTGGTCCAGCCCGTCGATGCTGACCTTGCGGGCATCACCGACCGACAGGTAGGTGTGCAGGGCCTCCTCGTAGTCGAAGGGCTGCGTACCGGCCGTGACGGTCAGGCTGACCGTGAGGGCATGACCCATGGTGACGTCGAGGCGAGCCGTGAAGTCCTCCGCGTCATGCTGGTCACCACTCAACCCGAGGGCGAGCCGCGCCTCGCCGGTCTCATCGGCCTCGGCCTCCAACAGGGTCCACGGGGTGATCCGAGCGAACCCGTGGGCCGGCGTCAGGTCGCCCGCACGGCCCGGCCCGAACCACGGGAAGCAGATCGGGATGCCGCCACGGACTGCCTTGCCGGTCTGGAAATTGGAGTGCTTGCTCATCCACAGCACCGGGTCGGCGCCGGCCGGGGTCCACTCGGCGACGTGCGCGCCGTTGGCGTAGACCAGGACGGTACCCAGGGCGGTCTCGATCCGGAAGGCATCCAGACCGTTCTCGGTGACGGCGGTGATGCCCTGGGGCAGGTGGTCGGCGCTCTGCTCGATGCTCATGCCTCGAAACTACCCGCCTCCCGTGCTCTGGGGAGGGTCGCCGGGAGTTGCCTTGGTTCAAGGGCCCATCTGGTTCACTTGACGGGTGAACAACCTCCCTGCCGACAGTCACGACCTGATCCGCGTCCAGGGCGCTCGCGAGAACAACCTCAAGGACGTCAGCCTCGAGCTTCCCAAGCGTCGGCTGACGGTCTTCACCGGTGTCTCCGGCTCCGGCAAGAGCTCGCTGGTCTTCTCCACCATTGCCGCGGAGAGCCAGCGGATGATCAACGAGACCTATTCGGCCTTCCTGCAGGGCATGATGCCCAGCCTCGGCCGTCCCGACGTCGACGTCCTGGAGGGGCTGACGACGGCGATCATCGTGGACCAGGACCCGATGGGCGCCAATCCCCGCTCCACCGTCGGCACCGCCACGGACGTGAACGCGACGCTGCGGATCCTGTTCAGCAAGCTCGGGGACCCGTGGATCGGCGGGCCGAAGGCCTTCGCTTTCAACATCCCGTCGGTCAGCGGTGGCGGCGCCATCACCACCACCAAGGGTGGCCGCGAGGTCAAGGAGCGCCGGAGCTTCAGCATCACCGGCGGCATGTGCCCCCGCTGCGAGGGAACCGGCAGGGTCAGCGACTTCGACCTCGACGAGCTCTATGACAAGGAGCTCAGCCTGGGCGCCGGCGCCATCAAGGTGCCCGGCTACTCGATGGACGGCTGGTACGGACGCATCTTCTCCGGCTCCGGATACTTCGACATGGACAAGCCCGTGAAGGAGTTCACCAAGCGCGAGCTCGACGACCTGTTGTACCGCGAGGGCACCAGGATCAAGGTGGAGGGCATCAACCTCACCTACGAGGGCCTGATCCCCAAGATCCGCAAGTCCATGCTCAGCAAGGACGTCGAGGCGATGCAGCCCCACATCCGGGCCTTCGTGGAGCGCGCCATCGTCTTCCAGACCTGCCCGGAGTGCGACGGCACCCGCCTCACCGAGGGGGCCCGGATCTCGAGGATCAACGGCCACTCCATTGCCGACGTGTGCCGGATGCAGATCAGCGACCTGATGGAGTGGATCGATGGCGTTGACGATCCGTCCGTCGCACCCCTGGTGGCGCAACTGAAGCACCAGCTGGGCTCCTTCGTCGAGATCGGACTGGGCTACCTCAGCCTGGACCGCCCCACCGGCACGCTGTCGGGCGGTGAGGCGCAGCGGATCAAGATGATCCGCCACCTGGGTTCTGCCCTCACCGATGTCACCTATGTCTTCGACGAGCCCAGCGTCGGCCTGCACCCGCACGACATCCAGCGGATGAACCGGCTGCTGCTGCAGCTGCGCGACAAGGGCAACACGGTCCTCGTCGTGGAGCACAAGCCTGAGCTGATCGCCATCGCCGATCATGTCGTGGATCTGGGGCCGCGCGCCGGCAGCCACGGCGGCGAGATCCAGTTCGAGGGCACCGTCGGCGAACTGCGCGCCTCCGGCACGCTGACCGGGCGCCACCTGGACGACCGCGCCCGGGTGAAGCAGACCGTCCGCACGGCGCAGGGCAGCATCGAGGTCCGGGGTGCCCGCGAGAACAACCTGCGCAATGTGGACGTGGACATCCCCACCGGCGTGCTCACCGTCATCACCGGCGTGGCCGGCTCGGGCAAGAGCTCACTGGTCCACGGCCATGTCTCCCCGCGGGAGGGTGTGATCGCCGTCGACCAGGGCGCCATCAAGGGCTCGCGTCGTTCCAACCCGGCCACCTACACCGGCCTGCTGGAACCGATCCGCAAGGCCTTTGCCAAGGCCAATGGCGTCAAGCCCGCGCTGTTCAGCCCCAACTCCGAGGGTGCCTGCCCCACCTGCAAGGGCGCCGGCGTGATCTTCACCGAACTGGGCTTCATGGACACGATGTCCAGCGTCTGCGAGGACTGCGAGGGGCGTCGCTTCGACGCCGCCGTGCTGGAGTACACGCTGGGCGGCAAGGACATCGCCCAGGTCCTGCAGATGAGCGTCGACGACGCCCTCGCCCACTTCAGCGACGGCGAGGCGAAGATCCCGGCCGCCGCGAAGATCCTCAAGAACCTGGCCGACGTCGGGCTGGGCTACATCACCCTGGGGCAGCCGCTGACCGCCCTGTCCGGTGGCGAGCGGCAACGGTTGAAGCTGGCGACGCACATGGCCGGCAAGGGCGACACCTACGTGCTCGACGAACCGACCACGGGCCTGCACCTGGCCGACGTGGAGCAGCTGCTGGGGCTCCTGGACCAATTGGTGGATTCTGGGAAGACGGTGGTCGTGATCGAGCACCACCAGGCCGTGATGGCGCACGCCGACTGGATCATCGACCTGGGCCCCGGCGCCGGGCACGACGGTGGCGCGGTGGTCTTCCAGGGCACCCCGGCCCAGCTCATCACCGACGCCTCGACGCTGACGGGCCAGCACCTCAAGGGATACGTCGGCCCCTGAGGCCCGTCCCCGATCCTTGAGTTTTTCCAAGGGTCTGGTCGCCAGTCAGACCCAGCGCCCTGTGGTCCCGACAGGGTTTCACGTGAAGCACGGCCCCCACCTCAGGGCCCCCGCCCGCATGTTCGAACATGCGGGTGGGGCCCCAAGGCTGGGGATGAGGCCCCGACGGTGCGGATCATGGTGATTCGGCGTCGAAACCGGCCCTCGCGCACCCCAGCCGGATCCCCCGCACCATCCGCCTGCTCCCGGACCACGACGCGTGACGCGACGAGATCGCCACGGCGCAGGGATCGCGGGGCGTGACGGCGCTGAGATGCCTGAAACGCAAGGACGGCGCAAGCCGGACGAAGCGTCATGAGGTGACCGGAGGTCGCCGGTATGCCCCGCGATCCCGGAGCCGTGCCCAGCCCCGGACGAGACCTCAGGCGTCGCGGTCCAGCACCAGGCGGATGTTGCGCACCTCATAACCCTTGATCAGCTCGTCCCACTCGATCCCGGGCTTCGTGGCAAGCTTCACCGGCAGCCGCAGCAGGCGCTGGAGCAGCACGTCGGCCTCCTGGATGGCCAGCGAATTGCCGGGGCACTTGTGGCCACCATCGCCGAAGCTGACCACCTCCTTGCCCACGCGCGGCGGCAGCTCGCGTCCCGGACACAGCTGGAGCGCGTCGTCGCCGGCGATGGCCGGATCGGCATTGGCATTGCGGATGTGGATGTCCACCAGGGCACCCTTCGGGATGGTGCGCGTCTGGCCGTCGACGCTGACCTCCAGCGGTGCCTGCATGCGTCGGTAGAGGTGGCCGACGATGGGTTCCAGACGGAGGATCTCGAGCAGCACCTCGTAGCGTCCGGCCTTGTCCGGCGCGTTGAGGTAGCGGCTGCGCAGCTCCTCGTCCTCCAACAGCCGCCAAGTGGCCATCCCGATGTACTCGCGGGTGGTGACCATCCCTGCGGCGGCATAGGTCACGCACTCGATGAGGATCTCCAGGTCCGTGTAGCCCTCGTCGATGAGGTGGCTGATCACGTCGTCGGAGCGCTTGGCCTTGCGCGCCTTGATGGCAGGGCGGACGTCCTTGAAGTGGAAGAGCAGCATCGGCCCCTGTCCCAGCGTGGCCATCCGGATGGAGCTGAAGCGGCTGCGCAGGGTGGGCTTGTCGGAGGTGCCCTCCTGGGACGGGGGGATGGCGGGATTGGCGAAGAAGCGCTCCAGGCGGCGGCCCATGGCATCGGTGTCGCTGTCGGTCAGCCCGACCACCTGGGCGGCGACCACCACGGAGTAGCGCAGAGTCAGTTGGGACAGGTCGCAGCTGCCCGAGGTCCGGAACTCGTCGACGAGCTGGTCCGCGTAGCCTTCCATCAGCTCGTGGTAGTTGGAGTCGACGGTCTTGGGGGCGAAGTAGCGGGCGATCGTGGCACGCTGCTTGCGATGGCCCTCGCCGTCGGCGTAGAGGATGGGCTTGCGCAGCCGGCCCATGTTGATGGCCTCCGCATTGAAGCCGGCCTGGGTGGTCTCGCGGCTGCGGAGCACCTCGCGGGCCACGCCCATGTCACGCACCTGCCACACACCATCCACCACGTCGACGCCGCCTTCGAGGGTCTCCCCGGGGTAGTTGGACTTGCGGGTGTTGTGGCCAATCGGGCATCCAGTCTGTGACATCGCACCATCCCCTGGTTTCAGTGGCCGAGCTGTGGCTCAATCATTGCGGAGTCGGGTGCCAGTATGGGGGGCGGGGGCGAACTCTTCAGCTCCGCTCAGGTCCTGGCGAGAGTTTGCGCGCGACGACGGTGAAGGTGCACGGGTGTGCTCGACGGTGCCGCCGCCCAGGTAGGTGCCGGGATCATCCCAGGCCTGTGCCTCCCCGGTGGGGAAGTAACGGTGGGCGACGCACAGATTCGGCCCCGTCTCCTCCAACGCGTAGAGCATCGGGTGGCCGTCCTGGATGTAGAAGACACCACCCGGACGTAGCAGTTCCGCAATCTGTTGGGCCCACCGCTCCAGATCATTGAGCCAGCAGATCGCACCCGGTTCTGCTGCCTGTGACGTGGTTTTCCTGGGCAGCTCGTCAGAGCAGGCCGCTGATCACGCTCGCGCCGAGCACGGCGGTGGCGGTCATGGCGCACGCCAGCTCGATCAACATGCCGGTGCCGATCGCCTTCAGGGCCGCGACGCTGGTGGAGACGGCCTGCGAGACATTGCGCACCCGGTAGAGCTCGCTGCAGAACAGGCCGAGCACGAAACCAATCGGCAGGCCCAGCGCCGGCAGCACGAAGGCGCCCACCAGACCGCAGACCAGACCGACGATCACCGGCCACTGCGGGATCTGTCGGCTGTCGAGGTTGCGCTTGGTCAACAGCGCGGAGGATCCCATCCCGATGGCGAGCAGCACGATGGCGACCCCGAAGGCGATCCAGCCCCACGACGAGTTCCCCCAGATGGCCCAGACCAGCGCCCCCAGCCCCACGGTCAGGGAGCCCGGCAGGGCAGGGATGACGATCCCGCACAGCCCCACCAGGGCGAGCAGGGCAACGAGGACAGCAATCAGCGCGGGGGTCATGCTTCAAGGGTAGGGGAGCCGGCCACGGGAATCGGCCACCAGATTCGGCCCGTCCGCCTCGCCCACGCGGGCCCCAGCCAGCCCCGCGCCAGCCCGTGGCGGGTTCTCGTGGCCCGTCCGGTTGATTGAGTGATCAACAGATCTGCGTGGAATCATGGGCCCATGAGCACGATCGTCTTCTTCCACGCCCACCCCGACGACGAGGCCTCCGGCACCGCGGGATCCATGGCTCGCGCCGTCCAGCAGGGAGACCGGGTGATCGTCGTCTTCGCCACGAATGGTGACCACGGCGAGGTCCCCGACGACCTGCGCGAGGGCGAGACCATCGTCGACCGACGCCGTGCGGAGGCGCAGGCCTCCGCCGAGGTGATCGGCACCCACCGCGTCGAATGGCTCGGTTACACCGACTCCGGCATGACCGGCTGGGAGATGAACGACGCCCCCGGCGCCTTCCATGGCGCGGACCTGGACGAGGCGGCGGCCCGGCTGGCGCGGATCCTCGACGAGGAGGAGGCCGACGTCCTGGTGGGCTACGACTGGCACGGCAACTACGGCCACCCCGATCACGTCAAGGTGCACCCCGTCACCTACCGGGCCGCCGCCCTCGCGAGGCGTCGTCCCCGCATCCTGGAGGTCACCATCAACCGGGACCTGACCGCGCGGATGATGCAGGCCGCCCAGGACGCGGGCATGGACATGGCCTTCGACCCCGCCGGTCCCGCCGACGACGGCAACCCGATGGGCACCCCGGAGAAGGAGATCCACTGGGCCGTCGACGTCGCGGACCAGGCCTCCACCAAGCGGCGGGCGCTGCTCTGCCACGCCAGCCAGAAGTCAGACGTGGGCATGATCACCGGTTTCCCGGAGAACGTCTTCCGCCAGATGTTCGGCATGGAGTTCTACCGCGAGCACGGCAACCCCAACGGGATGGTGACCGGCTGGCCTTTCACGCCGCTGGGCTGACTTCCGTTCCCGCCGCTGGACTGGCTTCCGTTCCCGCCGCTGGGCTGGCTTCCGTTCCCCGAGCCTGTCGAGGACTCAGAACAGGCCGTCGCGGGGCGGCGGCGGAGCGTACTGCGGGTCCACGCCGCGGAAGAGCTTGCTGACGCTCTTGCCGTCGTGGGTGCGTCTGATTGCCTCGGCGAACAGGCCGGCGACGCTGCGCACCTCCAGCTGGGTCCAGTCCGGGTGGTCCTGCGGGACGGTGTTGGTGGTGACCACCTCGGTGATCATGTGGTGGCCCTGGAGGCGGTCGACGGCCTTGCCCGCGAACAGGCCGTGGGTGGTGCAGATCGACGCCTGCTGGCAGCCGAACTCCTCCAGCTTGTCCAGCAGCTCGATGATGGATCCGCCGGTGGCGACCTCGTCGTCGATCACGATGGCCTTCTTGCCCACCACGTCGCCGACGATCGAGTCGATGACCACTTTGTCATCGGCGACGCGCTTCTTGGAGCCGACGGCCATCGGCACGCCCAGCAGGCGGGCGAAGGTGGCGGCCTCCTTGGCATTGCCGAAGTCCGGGGAGACGACCACCCAGTCGGACAGGTCCTTGCCCTGGTAGTGCTCGGCCAGGACTCCTATGGCCGTCAGCTGGTCCACCGGCATCGAGAAGAATCCCTGCACCTGCGGGGAATGGAGGCTCATGGTGAGCACGCGGGTGGCGCCGGCGGTCTTCAGCATGTCGGCCACCAGGCGGCCGCCCATGGAGATGCGGCTGGCGTCCTTCTTGTCACTGCGGGCGTAGGCGTAGTGTGGCATGACGGCGGTGATGTAGTCAGCCGAGGCGCCGCGAGCCGCGTCGATCATCAGCAGCAGCTCCATCAGGTTCTCCTGCGTCGGAGGCACCAATGGTTGGACGATGAAGACGTCGCGACGGCGGCAGTTGGCCAGCAACTGCGCCTGGATGCAGTCATTGCTGAACCGGCTGATGTCGGCTCCGCTGAGGGGAACACCGAGGTGTTCGCAGATCTCCTTCGCCAAGGACCGGTGGGCGGAGCCGGAGAAAACGACGATGTCCTTCAAGAGGATGCCTTCCTCGAGGCCGCGGGAGCGGCCGCTGGTGCGCGCGTGCTGTGTCAGGGGACAGACTATCGGCCGCGGAGTGGTGCCCGGGCGCTGGAAGTCAAGGATTCAAGAAATCACGTAGACTCGGGGCATGGCTACGACCGTGACCCCCGCCCTCTCCCGTCTCAAGACCACCGCCCTCGTGATCATCGGCTCGGTGCTCATCCAGCTCGGTCTGGGCGTCGCACTGCTGACCAGCTACTCCAACGGGCTTGCCAAGGCCCACAGCGGTTTCGGTTACATCACACTGCTGGCGAGCATCGTGGCGGCGTTCTTCGCCTTCCAGCTGAGCAAGGCCGACTCGTCGGCGAAGGGCCTGTTCTTCCACGCTCTGAGCCTGCCGGTGCTGGCCATCATCCAGACCGGCCTGGGAGAGATGATCGGCGGCAGCAACGGCCTCAAGTGGCTGCACGTCGCGCTCGGCATCGCCTTCGTCGGTGCGGCCGTCAGCCTCTACACCCTGCTGGACAAGCGCATCCGCGGTCATCGCTGAGCCACCTCATCCTGAAACGGCCCCGATCCCTGCCGGATCGGGGCCGTCCTGCGTCCGGGATCAGCCGCGGGCCAGGCCGACGGAGGTGACGATCTGCTCGAGCTGCCCGCCGGAATGCACCACCTCGGTGCCATTGGGCTGGACGGTCAGCTGGGTGGCGTGGTGCCGCAGGGCTGCGGCGACGACGGGAAGCGTCTCGGGAAGGTCGAACCACTGGACCTCGACGGGCTCGGGCGTCGGGGTTTCCGAGTCCTCGTTTCCCGAGTCCACCGCAATCCCGTTCCCCGAGCCTGTCGAGGGGCTGTGGCGTATCTCGGCAAAGCGCACCCCCGCCTGACGTGCCGCTTCGCGCGCCACCTCGTGCATCCGTACATGGTCCGGGTGCCCGTAGCCGCCATTGGCGTCATAGCTGACCATCAGGTCCGGCTGCCACCGTTCGATCAGCGCGACGAGGTCTGCCGTGCACTCCTCGGGGGCGGCGAAGGTGAAGCTGCGCTCGTCGGTGGCGTCGGCGGGGCCGGCCAGCCCGGGGAGGATCCATTCCATGCCGGAATCGCGGTAGAGCCGAGTGGGCAGCCCCGCGGCACGTGCCGGAGCGGTACCCAGGAAGGCGTGCCGTTCGACGCCCAGCTCGCGCAGTGCGCCGGCCAGCTCACCGATCCGGTGCTCCTCCAGTTCCGGCGTACCGGCCAGGTGGGACAGCGGCCCCTCGACCACCTCGCCCATCTCCCCGCGGGTCGCGGTCGCCAGGTCACAGGCGATGCCACGGGAGACCAGGTGGGTGATCAGCGCGCCGGTGGACAGCGTCTCGTCGTCGGGATGTGCGTGGCAGAACAGGACGCGTCGCACGCCGTCGAGCAGTGATGCGGTTGCGACGGGCTCTTCCGCCACCCCGCGCGTGGCGGGTCCGTTCGCGAGCAGCGCGACGTACTGCTCCTCAAGCTGCCGGGCGACGTCGTCCCAGCCGAAGGTCAGCGCCCGCTCCCGTCCTGCGCGGCCCATGGTGCACAGCCGTTCCGGATCCTCGAGCAGTTCGGTCAGTACCCGGGTCCAGGCTTCGGCGGTGCGTTCGGCCACCAGTACGCCGGTGACGCCGTCGTCGACCACTTCGCGCAGGCCGCCGGAATCGGCGCTGACCACGGGGACGCCGGAGGCCTGCGCCTCCATCGCGATCAGCCCGAAGGTCTCGGAGAAGGACGGCACCAGCACCGCTCGCGCGCCGCGCAACAGGCGGGCCAGGTCCTCCCGGGACTGCGATCCCAGCCAGCAGGTCTGGTGCGCGATGCCCAGGTTCTGGGAGAGGTCGATCAGCTCGTCGCGGTAGCTGGCGAAGTCCTGGCTGGCCTCGCCCGCGATCACCAGGGTTGGGCGGATCTCCTCGGGAAGCCCTGCCACCGCCACCAGCGCCAGGTCAGGGGCCTTGAGTGGCTGCAGCCGGGCGGCGAAGAGCAGGTAGCCGTTGGGGTTGGGCTGCACGCACACCGACCCGAACTGGCGCGGTTCATCGGGGCTGTTCTGCTCCGGATTCCACGGACGGCAGTGCCCGTCCAGCGGATGGAAGAGCTCGGTGTCGACGCCGGGATGCACCACGACGACGCGTGATGGATCCGCGCCGCAGCGCTCGACGATCGTCGACGCCTCGTACTGGCTGACGGCGACCACCAGGTCCGACTGGCTGGCGATCAACCGCTCACCGGCATTGCGGCCGGGAGACTCGGGCGGCTCTCCCTCGCTCAACGGGTCACCGGGCAGCGCGGCCACCGAGTGGAAGCTCTGCACGTGCGGTACACCCCATTGCTGCGCGACGGGCAGTGCCGCCACTCCGCTCATCCAGTGCTGCGAATGCACGACCTCGTAGGGTTCCAGCTGGGCCAAGGCTCGGGAGAAGCCCTCGATCCACTCCTCCTGGGCGCTCTTGGCCAGGGCTTCGGTGGGGCCGGCGGTCAGCTGTTGGACAGTGACCCCGGGGTGGATCTCCACCACGTCGGGCAGTTCGGTGTTGTCCCTGCGTGTGACCAGCTCTACGACGTGGCCGCGGTCGGCCAGCGCCTTGGCCTGGTGCACCTCGACGACATTCATGCCACCGGCATCCTTGGAGCCGGGGGAGTCGAGCGGCGAGGTGTGCAGCGAGATGAAACCGATGCGTGCCATGCAGGGAACCTAGCAGGCGACACCGACAAGATTCCCGTCGCCCGAGGATCCCTATGCCGGGGCGATGGTGACCAGGCTGATCTGGGACTGGTCGAACAGGCGCAGGGGGGCGGTCTGGCCCACTCCGGAGTCAATCCACAGCTTCGAGGTGCCCACGTCGAACAGCCCCTTGTCATAGTGCGGGAACCAGCCCTGCCCCGGCGCGATGATGCCGCCGATGCCGGGAATGCGCACCTGCCCGCCATGGGTGTGCCCGCAGATGGCCAGGTCCGCAGGGCTCTTGGCCAGGTCGGGATGGATCTCCGGGGAATGGGTCAGGACCAGCCGGTAGGCATCCTCGCGGGTGGCCGCCATGGCCTCGGTCAGGTCTCCGTGCTCGGTGTAGTAGTCGTCGGTGCCGATGACGTCGAGCTTCCCCCAGGCTCCGTCGAGGCGTTCGTGCCGGTTCAGCAGGACCGTTACCTTGTTGCCTTCCAGCATGTCCAGCACGGCGGGGTAGTGGTCGCCCCAGTGGTCGTGGTTGCCGGGGACGGCGTAGACCGGGATGCCGGTGGCGACGAGCTTGGCGAACCAGGCGTCGACGCGGGACATGTCCGTGGTGGTGGTGTTCACGAAGTCACCGGTGACGGCGATCAGGTCCGGCTCCTGTTCCTGCGCCATCCGGATCACGTCGTCGCGCTGCGGGGTGAAGCGCAGTGTGTGCAGGTCCGTGATCTGCAGGACCTTGAGCGGGCGGCCGGTGACCTTGGTGCTGGTGAGCTCCAGCCGCTCCAGCTTCGTGTGGGTCACCTCGTACCAGCTCATGCCGACGACGACGGCCAACAGCACCACGCCGGTCAGCAGGAGTCGCAGCAGCCATCGCCATGGACGACGGGGACGACGGGCCGGGGACTGTGCGCTGCTCACATCGGCAAGAGTATGCGGCGCCCGGCAGTGGTGGATCGCCCTGAGGTCCCCGAACGCGGTGAAGGCCCCCGACCGTGGTCGGAGGCCTTGTGCTTGGAGCGGGCGCCGGGAATTGCACCAAGCTCTCCCACCAGGAAGGTGGGTGTTCTGCTACTGAACTACACCCGCAAGGCCTTCAACTCTACCGGCTGGAGGCGGACACGGCGAATCTGACGGGCCGTGGCCGCGCTCAGCCGGACAGCAGGGTGGCCGCGGTCTGCCCGTCGGTGACCAGCACGTCGAGGTGGTGCCCGCGCAGGGCTCCCCGGATCGCCTCCACCTTCTCGGGCCCGTAGGCGACGCCGACGACGGTGCTGATGCCGGAGAGCTGGTTCAGGGGGACGGCCATGGTCCGACGGCACATCTCCGTCTCGATGTGGTCCCCCGATCTGGTGAAGTGGTGTCCGCGCACGTGGCCCACGGCGCCGCGTGAGGCGAGCTCACGGATCATCGCCGGTGTCTGCCAGCTGTCGAAGATGGAGCCCGAGGTGGTGCCGTCGAAGGCCCCGATCCCCGTCAGGGCTCCGTCCGCGTGCCCGGCCAGCGCCAGTGCGGTGGCCACCGGGACTCGTGCCGTAGCGCCACCGCAAGGCGCTGGTCGGTGACCACGAGGGTGGCCGGCATCAGGCGGTAGTCGCAGTCCAGGACCTCGGCCAGCCGACTGCCCCGCGCGCTGATGGGCACATGATCGGCGGCGACACGGTCAAGCAGAACGTCACGACCGACGCGGTCCGGCCGGCCTTCCGCTTCTTCGCGGGCTTCCTGGCGGTGGGAGCGGTCATCTACCTCGCGGCAAAGGAGACCCGGGGCAGGGCGCTCGAGGACATCTGATCCACATCGACAAGGAAGGCCTCGCCGCGATTGCGGCGAGGCCTTCCTGTCTGCGTGTGGTGGACCGCACCGTCGTCGCGCCGGTCACCCGTCCGGTGGATGGGGTAGGAGCACCCGGCCGGCCCCCCACGAACCGGACCGGGCACTCACATCTGGGGGACTCAGATCGCCTTCACTGCGGCGAAGGAGTCGAGCTGGCCGAAACCGGTGCAGCTGTTGGAGCGGACGGTACCGCGGCACTCGCGTCCGATGGTGCGCACCGGCACGGCCTTCGTCGTGCGCTTGAGGGTCTTCACCAGGGTCGCATTGCTGGCCGCCGGCCGCCGCGACTTCATCAGCGCCAGGGTCCCGGCCACCTGGGGGGCGGCCTGCGAGGTTCCGCTGCGACGCTCGAAGCGGCGGCCCACCGCATCCGACAGGATCTGCTCGCCGGGTGCGGCGATGTCGGTCATGCTGCGGCCGTGGCTGGCGAACTCACTCAACCCGCCCTTCGCATTCACCGACGTGACGTGCACGACATTCCTGCTGACCGAGATGGGGTCCTGGCAGCTCTCGCCGCGCTGCCAGCTGATGTCGGCGCCGGAATTGCCCGTCGACGAGACATTGACGACGCGACGGCCCGCCGCGTAGTCGATGGCGCGGCGCACGGAGGTCATGGCCGGGGAGGCAATCTGCAGGTCTCCGCACCACAGGTCGAACATGTTCAGCGACGCATTGGTGACGGCCAGCTGCCGGGCGCCCGCCCACATGTAGGCACACACGATGTATTCGGGGTAGCTCTCGCCGATGGAGTTGACCACCTTGAGTGACGCGACGCGCACGCCGGGGGCAACGCCCGTGACTCCGTAGCCATTGCGTGCCGCGGCGATGGTGCCGGCGACGTGGGTTCCGTGGGAGTCCTTGCCGCGCCAGGCGCCTGCGGCGGTGTTCGGGCGTCCGAAGTTCGTGCAGTCGACGGAATCCGCCCGGCTGAAGTTCCTGGCCAGGTCCGGGTGGCGGTCGTCGACGCCGGTGTCGATCACGCCGACGACCACGTGGCTGGATCCCGGAGTCACGGCATGCGCCTTGGTCGCGCGGTCCACCGTCAGGTGGGACTGCTGGCGGGCCATCGGGTCGGTCTTGCCGACGCGCGTCGCGGTGGCGGTGACGCGGCGGCCGGGTGCGGAGACGGTGACCGGCTTGCCGACGGTGACCCGCTCGGTGGCGGAGATCCCGCGGGCGTCGCCGGCGGACAGCACGGCCCTGCTGCGCTGGGCCTTGAGACGGTTCAGGTAACCGGGGCGGGTGGAGCGCACGACGATGACGCCGATCTGCGGCCAGCTCTGCACCACCTGGCCACCGGCCTTCACAGCGGCGGCCTGTGCGGCCTTCGTCTGGCCCGGGGTGCGAGCGTTGACCAGGTAGGAGCGGGGCGCCGATGCGGCCTCGGCCTGTCCGGTGGAACCGGGCAGGCCGAGCGCACAAGCGCTCGCCATGATCGTGGCGAGTGCGGTGGCCAGGGCCCGGAACGAACCGGCGTGGCGGAAGCTGACAGACATCGTGATGACCCCTTCGAAGACACCACCATCAAACCCCGGCCGGAGGGCTCTTCTCGACCAGATCCGTTGACAATTGGAGAAGGGTTCACTGAGACATCTTCAGGGTGCTGGCCGGGGGCACGGAAGGAGGGGGCGGCCACCCGAGCCACCCCCTCCACAACCAGCCGCGAAGCACTCGCGTCAGGCCCCGATGCCCTCCTCGTCCTGCTGTGCCTCCACGCTGCCGGCCCGGTGGAGGGGCGCGTGGTCACGGTAGGAGTGACCGGTCAGCAGCCCCACCATGAACAGGCCGATGGACAACGCGCCCAGGGCGAACAGGATGTCGCCCGGGGTACGCATCCAGCGCAGCACGGTCAGCGTCGGGGTGTAGAGGAAGTCCGAGCTGCGGGCCCACCAGGTGCCCACCGAGATGCTGGCCCAGGCCTGCGCGAGGCCCAGCGGCAGCAGGCTGAGCAGGCTCATGGCCAGCAGGCCACCGTTCATTCCCCAGAAGCCCCACTTGATCCAGCGCTCATTCCATTCCCGGCCCGGCATCAGGCTGCGCACGCAGAAGAGCATCAGGCCGATGCCCAACATGCCGTAGACGCCGAACAGCGCGGTGTGGGCGTGCAGCGGCGTCAGGTTGAGGCCCTGCACGTAGAAGAGCGAGATCGGCGGGTTGATCAGGAAGCCGAAGACTCCGGCGCCCAGCATGTTCCAGAAGGAGACCGAGACGAAGAAGTAGATCGCCCACTTGTAGCCCGCCACCCACTCGCTGACCTTGAGGATCCGCAGGTTGCGGATGGCCTCGAAACCGATCAGTGCCAGCGGCACCACCTCCAGTGCGCTGAAGGCAGCGCTCAGCGCCATCACGACGGAGTCAGAACCGGAGAAGTAGAGGTGGTGGCCGGTGCCGATGATGCCGCCGAACAGGAAGATCGTCGTCGACGAGATGGTGGCCGTCGCCGCGACGGCGGGGCGCACCAGGCGCAGCCGGCTGAACAGGAAGGCGATCACGACGGTGGCGAAGACCTCGAAGAAGCCCTCCACCCACAGGTGCACCACCCACCAGCGCCAGTACTCGGTGACCGACAGGTGGGTGTCGTGGCCCATGCCGAAGGCCGCCCCGAAGAAGGAGGCGATGGCCAGACAGCTCATCAGGAGCATCGCGACCAGCGTGCGCTGCGAACCCGACTGCAGCGGGGCCTGGTCCGTGGGTTCGACGTGTCCGGCGGCCTTGGCGCGGCCCAGGGCGGGCCACATGCCGCGGGCCATCAGGAAGAACCACAGGAAGAGCCCGATGAACAGGCCGATCTGCCAGGCCCGGGCCAGGTCCAGGTATTCCATGCCGGTGGTGCCCAGCCACCAGCTCAGCTCGGTGCCGTAGCCCAGGGAACCGCGGATGGACAGCCACTCGCCGGCCATGGATCCCAGCACCACCAGGATCAGCGCCCAGAAGAGCACATTGACGCCGAGCTTCTGCAGCCTGGGCTCGCGGCCGCCCACGGCGGGGGCGACGTAGAGGCCGGTGGCCAGCCAGGCTGTGGCGATCCACAGGATGCCCAGCTGGGTGTGCCAGGTGCGCACGACGGGGTAGGGCAGGATCCGGTCGATCGGAATGCCGTACAGGGCGCCACCCTCGACGCCATAGTGCGCGGACAGGATTCCCATGGCGATCTGCAGCACGAACAGGCCGCCGACCACGAAGAAGTACTTCAGGGTGGCCTTCTGCGACGGGGTGGCCTGGTAGCCCAGCAGCGGGTCATTGGCCGGTGCCTCGTCGGTGACCTCGTCCTCGTCGCTCATGTTGTGGTACCAGACCATGCCGGCGATCCCGCCCAGCAGCAGGATGAAGCTGACGATGCTCCACAGCACATTGGTGGTGGTGGGAACATTGTCCACCAGGGGCTCGTGCGGCCAGTTCGCGGTGTAGGACTCGCTGCCGTCGGGCCGGTCCGTGGAGGCCGCCCAGGCCGACCACCAGAAGAAGGCATTCATCTTCTGCATGGCCTCGTGATCCTTCACGGCGCCCTTGGCAATGGCGTACTGCTCGTGACCGTGGGTGAAGATGTCCGCATAGTGGGCGGAGTTGGCCTTGTAGGCCTCCGCGCGGCCCGGTGCCAGCGTGACGGTCCCGGTTCGTGCGTCGTAGGTGTTGGTGCGCATGGCCTTCTTGAGCCGCGCCTGCAGGGCTGCCTGCTTCTCAGTGTCGAGGCTGGCGTGGTCCTTGGCGCCGTCGGCCCTGGCATAGCCGTCCAGCAGGAAGGTGGACTCGCGATGCAGCCAGTCGGCCGTCCAGTCGGGGGCGACATAGGCGCCGTGGCCCCAGATGGAGCCCACCTGCTGACCGCCGATCGACTGCCAGACGCGCTGGCCGTCCATGATCTCGCCCTCGCTGATCAGCTGGGTGCCGTCGGCTGCCACCACACTGGTGGGCACCGGCGGCTTGCTGTGGTCGATGCGCATGCCCATGTAGAGCAGGACCACGAAGGATCCCAGGACGACGGTGGCCAGCGCGATCCACCACTTCTTGTCCCTGGAGGGCATGCCGGAGCGTCCTCTGTTTGCCTTGCTTTCGTTTGCTGACACGGATTCCCCTTTATGTACGGAATATTCCGTGCTAATACTTGCACATGTGGGTCGCGTCGGTGCGCCGGGGGTCCCGGATGCCTCACCCGAACCCGTCAGGGGACGTGAAAGGGGCCGGCCACCATGAGGTGTCCGGCCCCTTGCAAGGTCAGCTGAGTGAACTCACTCGGCGTCGAGGTCCTTCTCGATGAGGGCGGCGATGGCCTCGACGGCGGCCTCGTCGTCGCTCTCGATGGTGACCTGGGCGCCCTTCTCGGCACCGAGGGTCATGATCAGCAGCGGGGAGCTGGCGTCAACGCCCTCCTCGCCGTCAACCGAGAGGGTGATGTCCTCGTCGTACTCGCCAGCGGCCTCGGCGATGATCGCGGCGGGGCGGGCGTGCAGGCCGACGCTCGAACCGACGGTAACGGTCTTGCTTGCCATGGTGCTTCCTTTCGAAGGTGAACTGGGTCAATTGTGACTGATGTCAGGCTGCGACGGGAGCCGGGGTCTGGATCTGGTCCTTGCGGGTGCCTTTGAGGAGGATGACCAGAAGGGCGGAAATGATCGACCCGACCAGGATCGACAGGGCGAAGGCCCAGAACTTGTCGATGGCGAAGAAGACGAAGATTCCGCCGTGCGGGGCCTTCGAAGCAGCGCCCAGGGCCATCGTCATGGCGCCGGTGACGGCACCCCCGGCCATGGTGGCGGGGATGATGCGCAGCGGGTCGGCCGCCGCGAAGGGGATCGCGCCCTCACTGATGAAGGAAGCGCCCAGCAACCAGCAGGCCGTGCCGTTCTCCTTCTCGGCCTTGGTGAACAGCTTCGGGCGCACCGCGGTGGCAATGGCCAGGGCCAGGGGCGGCACCATGCCTGCGGCCATCACGGCGGCCATGATCTTCATGGACGCGGGGTTGGTGACGCTCAGGCCGGCCGTGGCGAAGAGGTAGGCCGCCTTGTTCACCGGACCACCGAGGTCGAAGCACATCATGAGGCCGAGGATGATGCCCAGCCCGATGATCGACGCCCCGGTCATGCCGTTGAGGCCATTGGTCATCATCCGCATCAGCACGCTGATCGGCTTGGCCAGGAAGAGCAGCAGCGAACCACCGGCGATGAAGGAGGCGAGCAGCGGGATGATCACGACGGGCATCAGGCCGCGCAGCCAGCGGGGCACCTTCCAGCCACCGATCCAGGCGGCGACGGCACCGGCGATCAGGCCACCGACCAGGGCGCCGAGGAAGCCGGCACCGGTGGCACCCGCGATCGCACCAGCGACGAAGCCGGGGACGATGCCGGGGCGATCGGCCATGGCGAAGGCGATGTAGCCGGCCAGGGCGGGCAGCAGGAAGCCGAAGGCCGCCTTGCCCAAGGCCATGAGGACGGCGCCGAGGTAGGTGGCCAGGGCACTGCCACCCAGGGCGTGGGGCCCCGCCTCGGGCAGGTTGGTCAGCGAATTGCTCAGGGCCAGCGCGGGGTCGACGTCGTAGCCGCCCAACAGGAAGCCGAGCGCGATCAGCAGACCGCCGGCCGCGACGAAGGGCACCATGTAGGAGACGCCGGTCATCAGGGCCTGCTGGATCCGCTTGCCGAAGGACAATTGGCTCCTCGAGGCGCCGGCCTCGGAGGCGGCTGCCGAGGCGTCGCCCTTCACGCGGGGGGCCGACGGGTTCTTGGCGGCCGCGAGGGCCTCCTCGATCATCTTCTTCGGCTCGTTGATGGCGCGCTTGACGCCGGACTCGATCACCGGCAGTCCGGCGAAGCGCTCCCGGCCCTTGACGCCGACGTCGGTGGCGAAGATGACGGCGCTCGCGGCCTTGATCTGGTCCGCGGTGACCGGGTCGGTGGCGGTGGAGCCCTGCGGCTCGGTGATGATGTCGACGCCCATCTCCTCACCGGCGCCGGTGAGGTAGTCGGCGGCCATGTAGGTGTGCGCGATGCCGGTGGGGCAGGCGGTGATGGCGATGATGGACGGCTTGTCGCCATTCGTCGCGGCATCGTTGCCGGGGTGCATCTGCACCACATTGCCGTTGGCCGCATGGGCTCCGATGCTGGCGGCAGCGGCTGCCTCCTGGCCACTGGCGGCGGCCTCGGGGCCTTCGGGCTCCACGACGCCACGCACCAGCTTGACGACCTCGTCGGCGGTGCGGGCCTCCCGCAGGGCCATCAGGAAGTCCTTCTTCACCAGCGCGCGGGCCAGCTTGGTGAGCAGCTTCATGTGGTCCGCGCCGCCGCTCTCGCTGGCGGCGATCAGGAAGACCAGGTCCGCGGCGCCGTCCTTGGCACCGAAGTCGACCGGGTTGTTCAGGCGGGCAAAGCCCAGCGATGCGGTGTTGACCGCGGCGCTGCGGCAGTGCGGGATGGCGAAGCCGCCGGGCATCCCGGTGGGGGACTTGCCTTCCCGCTCCAGGGCGTCGGCGGCCAGGCCCTCGGCATCCGCACGCCCGGTGGCGGCGACGACCCCGGCCAGACCGCGGATCACCTCCTCCTTTGTGGCGCCCAGGCAGGTGTCGAGTGCGACAAGTCCTGGTTCGATCAGTGATGGTGCTGACATGGGGTCAACCTTCCGGGTGGGTGTTGTGGGTGGTGCTCGTGTTCGGTGTGTTCGTGTTCTGTGCGCTCGGGTTCGGTGCGCTCTGGTCCATGGGGTGCTCAGGCAAGCTGGGTGACGACGACCTCGTCGGGGTGGGCCTGCTCGGGGGTGGGGAGCTGTGAGCCGGGCAGCGACGCGGCTGCGGACCCGTAGGCGACGGCGCGACGCAGCCGCTCGTCGGGGCCCAGGCCCTCGCGGTCGGCCAGCAGGTAGCCGGCCAGCGACGAGTCCCCGGCGCCCACGGTGGAGGCGACGGTGATGGCCGGTGGGATGGCGTGCCAGGCACCCTCGTCGGTGACCAGCAGTGCGCCGGAGGCGCCCAGGGTGACCAGCACGGCCTTGACGCCACGGGCCAGGAGGCTGCGGGCCGCGTCGAGGACGGGTGACCAGTTGCCGGCGGCGGCCTGTGCCTCCAGCTCGTCGCCGTCGGCCCCGCACAGCTGGCCGAGTTCCTCGGAATTGGGCTTGATGAGGTCGGGGGCGCCGCTGGGCCAGGCGGCGGCCAGGGCCTGCAGCGGGGCGTCGGAGGTATCGACGGCCACCCGCACTCCCTGCTGGTGCAGCAGGTTGACCAGGTGGACGTAGGAGTTGGCGGGGGCTCCCGGCGGCAGCGATCCGCTCAGCGCGGCCCACTGCGCCATTCCGCCGTCGCTGCGGGCCGTGCCCAGGACGGTGTTGCGCAGGGTGACCAGCAGTTCGTCGTCCAGCCGCGGCCCCGGCTCGTTGAACTTGCTGGTGGTGCCGTCGGACTCCACCAGGGTCAGGTTGGAGCGCACCGGCTGGCCGATCGGGACATTGCGGTAGGGCACGCCCAGCTTGTCCAGGCCCTCCAGGATCGGGTCGTAGTCATCGGCGGGCAGGACCGTGATGACCTCGGCGCCGGCGAGGCTGATGGCGCGGGCGACGTTGACGCCCTTGCCGCCGGGTTCGGCCGAGGCCTGCCCGAGCCGGTTGACGCCGCCCCGGGTGACCTGGCCGTCCACCGTGGCGGTGCGGTCCAGGCTGGGGTTGGCGGTGAAGGTGATGATCATGCGACGACGACCTCGATTCCTCGTTCTGTGCAGTTGGTTCGCTGCTCTTCGGTGACGGCATCGGTGATGAGTACGTCGATGTCGTCGAGTGTGGCAAAACTTGAGGCGGTCTCGCTGCCGAACTTGCGAGAATCCGCGAGGATCACCACCTGGCGGCCGGCGCGCACCATGACTTCCTTCACGGTGGCCTCCTCCGCGTCGGGGGTGGACAGGCCATGCAGTCCGGTGATGCCGTTGGTCCCCATGAAGGCGACGTCGACCCGCAGCCGGGCGAAGCGTTGGGCGGTCTGCCCGCCGACGCAGGCCTGGGTGATGCCCCGCACATGCCCACCGACGAGTTGCACGTCGGCGCTGGTGCGTGAGCTGAGGGTGGCCGCGATGGGCAGGGAGTTGGTGAAGATGGTCAGCCGGGTGTCGACGGGGATCAGTTGCGCGAGCCGGCTGGTGGTGGTGCCGGCGTCGAGCAGGATCGAGCCGTAGGGCTGGCTGGGCAGCAGCGCGAGCGCGGCGTGGGCGATCCGCTCCTTCTGCTCGGCTGCGCTGTTCTCCCGGTCGACGACCGCAAGGTCACCCAGGGGCAGGAATTCCGAGGGCATGGCCCCGCCGTGAACCCGCCGCAGAATGCCCTGGCGGTCCAGCACCTCGAGGTCCCGACGGATGGTCTCCGGGGTGACGTTGAAGTGTGCTGCCGCGGTGCTGACCTGGACGCGTCCGTCACTGCGGGCGAGCTGCACGATCAAGCGGCGTCGCTCTTCGGCGTACATGCGTCCTCCTTGGCGCGTGATTTCCCCTTGCGAGGAATTGTCCGGGGAGAAACAGACACTGTTTGATGCCCGAATTTCTGTGAACTGTACGCTTTCGTGTTTGTTTTGGGAAGGGTTGGGCCCAGGATGCGAGATCTGGGCCCCTGTCCCGCGATGGAACCGTGGTCTAGGGTTGACCCGAACCTGCGCTGGAGCAGGGTGTCGCGCATGCGTGACCCTCGGGGGAGACGCAGCCGACGGCAACGGATCGGAAGGGTTACCCATGAGCAGTGCAGCCGAACTTCGAGGCACCGGCGTCGTCCCGGGCGTGGCCTACGCCCCCGCCATCTGGACCGCGCCCCGTCCCCAGCTCCCCGAGCACAGCCCGAACATCGCCGAGGAGGGCCGCGAGGCCGAGGTCGGCAAGTTCCAGGCCGCCGCCGCGGCGGTCAGCAGCCGGCTGGCCCAGCGCGCCTCGCACGCCACCGGCGTCGCCGCCAATGTGCTGGAGGCCAATGCATCCATGGCCAGCGACAAGGGCTGGCACAAGGCCATCATCAAGAAGATCAAGACCGGCATGCCCAGCCACCTCGCCGTGGCCCGCGCCACCGACGAGTTCGTCACCATGTTCGAGAAGATCGGCGGCCTGATGGCCGAGCGCACCACGGACCTCAAGGACATCCGTGACCGCGTGATCGCCGAGTTGCTCGGCAAGCCCGAGCCCGGCGTTCCCACCCCCGAGTTCCCCTCCATCCTGCTGGCCGATGACCTGGCGCCCGCCGACACCGCCGGCCTGGACCCGACGCTGGTGATCGGCCTGGTCACCGAGCTCGGTGGCCCCACCAGCCACACGGCCATCATCAGCCGCCAGCTGGGCATCCCCTGCATCGTGGCCGTGAACGGTCTGCAGCACGTGGCGGCCGGCACCGATCTGCTGATCGACGGCGCCGCAGGCACCCTGAAGACCGGTGTCGACGCCGCCGAGGCCGAGGCCCTCGTCAAGGCGGACTTCGAGCGTCGCGAGGCCATCCGCAGCTGGCGTGGTCCGGCCCAGCTGGCCGACGGCACCCCCGTCGACGTGCTGGCCAATGTGCAGGACGGTGCCGGCGCCGGCCGTGCCGCTGCCAGTGAGGCCGCCGGTATCGGCCTGTTCCGCACCGAGCTGTGCTTCCTCAGCGCGGAGAACGAGCCGAGCATCGAGGAACAGGCCAAGATCTACCGCGAGGTGATCGGCGCCTTCCCCGGCAAGAAGGTCGTCGTGCGCACCCTGGACGCGGGCTCCGACAAGCCGCTGAAGTTCGCCAACTTCGATGAGGAGGAGAACCCGGCCATGGGCGTGCGCGGCGTGCGCATCGCCGAGAACCAGCCCGCCCTGCTCACCAACCAGCTGGATGCCGTCAAAGCCGCCAGCGACGGCGACCCCACCTGGGTGATGGCGCCGATGATCGCCACCATCGAGGAGGCCAAGTCCTTCGCCGAGCTGTGCCGCGCGCGTGGCCTGAAGCCCGGTGTCATGGTGGAGGTTCCCGCCGTGGCCGTGCAGGCCGAGAAGTTCCTGGAGCACGTCGAGTTCATGAGCATCGGCACGAATGACCTCACCCAGTACACGATGGCCGCCGACCGGATGAGCCCCAAGCTGGCCAGGCTGACTGATCCGTGGCAGCCGGCCGTGCTGGCGCTGATCGGCATGACGGCGGCCGCCGGCCAGAAGATCGGCAAGCCCGTGGGCGTCTGTGGTGAGGCCGCCGCCGATCCCTTCCTCGCCTGCGTTCTGGTGGGTCTGGGCGTCACCTCGCTGAGCATGGCCGTCGCCGCCATCCCGGCCGTCGGTGCCCAGCTGGCCAAGGTTACCCCGGAGCAGTGCAAGGCGGCCGCCGAGGCCGTCCTCGGTGCCTCCGACACCGCCCAGGCCCGGGAGCTGGCCCGCGCCGCGCTCTCCTGACAGGGAGCCTGTGCCCTGACATCGGTTGGGGTTGAGAACCAGCCTGGCCATCCACATCTGTGGGTGGCCAGGCTGGTGCTACCTCCGGAGCCCCAGACGGAAGGCGATGAGGTGGACGTCGTGGCGCGGAGACCAGTCCAGCTCCGGAGCCCGGACGAAGCCCAACGAGCGGTAGAGCCGGTGGGCCGACGTCATCCATGACGACCCACACCTCTGCCTCACGGCTGCGGCCTTCGACATCCCTCAGGACGTCGACATAGGGGTCGTCATGGCGCAGGTCGCCGGCGTCCAGGTAGGCGCGCACCGCGATCCGCGCCACGGTGGGAAAGTCACGTGCCTCGGCGGGGCACACCGACAGCTGGACGCCGGGCAGGTGCTCTACGGGGCGAACCAGCACGATCCGGCCGGATTCCAGGTCCAGTGGCTGGGGGCCGCGGCCGGACCGCTTGGCCTGGACCACATTGACCTGCTGGAACTCGCGCTCCTCGCGAAGATGGCGTGCGCCATTGCTGAAGGCCTCGAAGAACTCGGTCATGAGGACTCCCCGGATGGTGCTGGCCCTCACGCTAGCGCCTGGCCGGGCACGCCGGTCCCGGGGCGGTGAGGAGGGGCCGTGGGGCAGGCAGGATCCCCTGTCTGGAGCGGGTACAGTTCTCCGACGGCGCGGGGGCGCCTTGTTCCCGACGCCTGCTCAGGGGAAACAGAGGAAAAATGCGCTTCACCACACCGCCCGGCGGCGTCCTGCTCGAAGGCGACCGCGTCATCAAGGGCGATGTCCGTATTGCCCGCGACGTCCACGGCGTCGTCACCATCCGCAAGGTGGAGGAGGAGCAGTCCTTCGTCGTGGCCGACGGACCTGCCGGCCCGGAACTCACCCTGGACGTGATCATGGCCCGGCTGGCCCGCCATCCCGGGCATGATGACTCGGGCCGCCCGATGCCCACCTCCCTGGCCGCCTCGTCGGTGGACGGCGACGGCTACATCGACGACGAGCCGATCCGGCTGGGCGACGAGCTCTTCTAGGCCCGCCACTTCAGAGACGAAATGAGGGGGTCTGCTGCCGCTGTGGCAGCAGACCCCCTCACTTTCTCTCTGTTTTCGCCGCTCAGTCCAGCGGCACCTGCTGCGGCGTGGGCTGGGCGTCGGTGTTGTCCTCCGGGACCTCCAGTTCGGTGACCGGCATCGAGGGCCGCACGATCAGCACCTCGCAGGTGGCGCGCTTGACCACGTCGGTGGCCACCGTGCCCAGCAGCCGGTCCGCGATGGACACGTCCTGGATGGCGCCGACGACGATCAGGTCCGCGCGGTGCTGCCCGGCAATCTGCAGCAGCGCCGAGCCGGGCTCGCCGTCCACCAGCAGGGCGGCCTTCACGGTCGCGCCGTGGGCCCGGGCGATCTGCACGCCCGCCTGCACGGCCTCGGTGGCGGCCTGCCGGCCGTGCACCTGCCCGAGCGTGGACGGGTCATTGCCCAAGGCGTTGACATTCTTCGCCTCGGCGCGGCGGGAAATGCTGGACCAGGCGCACACGATCACCAGCTCCGCGTCCTCGCGCGCGGCCAGCCATGCGGCACGGGCCACCGTCGGGCCGGACAGGTCCGAGCCGTCGGTGCCCACCACGATGGTGCGGTAGTCGTTCATCAACACGGTCTTGCTCATCAGTGGGCTCCCCTCGGAACGGCGGCGGTGACGTCATCCACATCCTTGACGATCGGCGGCTCCTTGATGAAGAGCATCACCAGACCGGCGATGGCCAGGAAGACCGCTGCGAAGGTCAGCGCGTTGACCGGATTGTCACCCAGCAGGTGCTTGTAGACCCAGCCGAAGGTCAGGGTCTGGATCAGCATCGGGATCACGATCATCATGTTGACGATGCCCATGTAGACGCCATAACGCGTCGACGGCACCATCCGCACGATCATGATGTAGGGCACACCCATGATCGAGGCCCATGCGACACCGAGGCCGACGATCGCAACCATCTCCAGAGTTCGGGAGTGCATGAGCGGGAAGACCAGCAGGCTGGCGGTGGCGCACCACAGGCAGATGGCATGCACCCACTTGGCGCCCAGCTTCTTCGCCATCGCCACCAGAGCGAAGGCGACGCAGAAGGTGACGATGTTGTACGTCGCATTGACCTTGCCCGTCTGGGCCACCGCCTCCTGGTACAGGGCGGACTTGGTGTCCGTGGTGCCGTAGAGCACCTTGGCGATGGCCAGCGAGATGAACTGCCAGTAGCAGTTCATGGCGTACCACTGGAAGAAGTAGACGACCGCCAGCACCTTCATCGGGGTCGGCATGTCCACCACGGCGTCGCCGATCTCCCGCAGGAAGGCACCGGCGCCGCCGCGCTCGGCCTTCTTGGCCTTGAGTTCGGCCAGTTCGGCGTCGGAGGGGACGTTCTCCGGCGTGGAGATCACGCTGACAAGGACGGTCACCAGGGAGCAGACCGAGCCCAGCATGAAGGCGCCGAAGGCCCACTTGGGGATGCCAGCGCCGGTGCCCAGGCCGAAGATGGCCTGGAAGAGGCTGATGGACAGGTTGGCCAGGGTGATGCCGAGGCCGGTGAAGAAGCTCTGCGCCAGGAAGCCCTTGCCCAGCTGCGAGGGGGGCAGCTTGTCCGCGATGAAGGCGCGGTAGGGCTCCATGGCGGTGTTGTTGCTGGCGTCGAGCAGCCAGAGCAGCAGTGCGGCCATCCAGACGGCCCAGACGAAGGGGAAGAGGAAGAGGCACACGGCGCAACCGATGGCACCGACCAGGAAGAAGGGGCGACGGCGACCGCGGAAGAAGCCCTTCTCCACCCAGGTGCGGTCGCTCAGCGCGCCGATCATCGGCTGGATGAACAGGCCGGTGATCGGGCCCGCCAGGTTCAGCAGCGGCAGTTCGTCGGGGCTGGCACCGAGCATCGAGTAGATCGGGTTGATGGCCGTCTGCTGCATGCCGAAGGAGTACTGGATGCCGAAGAAACCCAGGTTCATGAGCAGGATCTGTTTCATGTTCATCAACGGCTTGCGGCGGACCGTGGTCACATTCGAGCTCATCGGGCGGCTCCCTCGATGGGCGTGGCATTGGCCTGCAGCCACTGGGACAGGCGCTCGAGCTCCAACTCCCAGCCCTCGGAGTGCAGCTCGGACTGTGACGGGTCATAGGGGCCCTGGATGATGCGGACCAGCGTTCCGTGCCTGCCCATCTTGGTGAACTCGACGCGCAGCTCCAGCGGCTGGTCGGGGTTGATGCCGTCGTCGCCGGTGATCCTCTGCTTGGCGACGAAGACGTCGGGGCGGAAGTACTCGGTGAACACTGCGTCGGTGCCGACGACCTGGCCGTCGGACTCGCGCACCTTGTCGTGGTGGTGGCGGCCGCCCGGCTTGAGCTCGCTGGTCACGGTGGCCGGGTCCACGTGCCACCCCGGCGACCCGCGCCACTGGCTCATCTGGTCGGGGATGGTCCACGCGTCGAAGACCACCTCCCGCGCATAGGGAACTCTCGTTCCACCACCAGGATCATGTTTGCAGTCATGCTCTTCTCTTTCCCCCGTGCTGTCGTTGCTGGCAAGGTCTCGGGTCACTCTGGACCGCAACACCCCTGCTTGCAGCCATACCGGAGAACTTCTCATCGAGCCCCACGCGATTGCCTACCATTCGGAAAGATCCGGACATGGTGACATGTCCGGAATCCATACGAGGAAGGTCACAGCCACGTCCCCGGGACCACACAGCAGGCTCATAGACTCCGACGCGACGGTGGAGCAGTAGCCGAACGAAAGGCCTCTCCACCATGACCTCCACCGCACTGCTCGACGAGCGGCGGGCCGCCGACGTGGCTGCCCAGCTCGCCGCGAGCGAGGCAGGGCCCGATGCCCACCTCAGCTCGGCGGCACCCCCGGCCGAGCGCGGCCGGCTGGCTCGCTTCTTCCTGGGATCCAACACGGACCCGGCTTGGGCCCGCCCCGCACTGTGGGCGCTGCTGGCCGTCTCCGCCGTCGTCTACCTGTGGAACCTGACCGTCAGCGGCTATGCCAATGACTTCTATGCCGCCGCGGTGAAGTCCGCGACGCGGAGCTGGACCGCCTGGCTCTTCGGCTCACTGGACTCCGCGAACGCGATCACCGTCGACAAGCCACCGGCCTCCCTGTGGGTGGTGGGTCTGAGTGCCCGCATCTTCGGCTTCAGCTCCTTCTCCCTGCTGCTGCCGCAGGCGCTGATGGGCATCGGGACGGTGGCGACGGTGGCTGCCGCGGTCCGCCGCTGGCACGGTCATGCGGCCGGTCTGGCGGCCGGTGCCCTGGTGCTGGTTACCCCGGTTGCTGCCCTGATGTTCCGCTTCGACAATCCCGACGCGATGCTCACCCTGCTGATGAGCCTGGCCGGCTACTGCGTGGTCCGGGGTATCGAGACCTCGCGTGGTCGCTCTGCCCTGACGTGGATGGTGGCTGCCGGTGCCGCGATCGGTTTCGCCTTCCTGACCAAGATGCTGCAAGGCCTGCTGGTGCTGCCCGGCTTCGTGCTGGCCTACGTCCTGGCCGCTCGCTTCAACCTGAGGACGCGCATCCTCCATCTGCTCGCGGCGCTGGTCAGCATGATCGTCTCCGCGGGCTGGTTCATCGCCCTGGTCTCGCTGTGGCCCGTCGCCAAGCGCGCCTACATCGGCGGCTCCACCAACAACACGCTGTGGGAGCTGGCGCTGGGCTACAACGGCCTGGGCCGCATCCTCGGCGGATCCGGGAATGGTGGCGGGGGTGGCCAGGGTGGCGGCTTCGGTGGCACCGCCGGCATCTTCCGGCTGTTCAACAGCCAGTTCGGCACCGAGATCAGCTGGTTCCTGCCCGCCGCGCTCATCCTGCTTTTCGCCGGCCTGGTGGCCCGCGGCCGCGCACCCCGTACCGACGAGGCGCGTGCCTCGCTGGTGGTCTGGGGCGGTTGGATGGTCTCCACCGCGTTGGTGCTGAGCTTCATGGAGGGCACCGTCCACTCCTACTACGCGATCGCCCTCACCCCGGGCCTCGCCGCGACGATCGCCGTGGCCGGACGCGAGGTCTTCCGCAAGGGGCAGCTCGACGGAGTCCTAGGCGTCGCCTGGCGCACCGTGCTCGGCCTGGCCATCGCGGTGACCGCGGGCTGGGGCTACCACCTGCTCTCGCTCAACGCGTCGGGCTGGCACGCCTGGATCCGCTGGGCCGCGCTGGCCGGTGGCATGGCCGGGGCAATGGGCTACGTCGCCCTGGGCGTCGCCCAGAAGAACCAGACCGTGAAGAAGCTGGCCATTGCGGCGCTGGTCGTCGGCTCGCTGAGCGCGGCAGCTCCCTCGGCGGCCTGGACCGTCGGCACCGTGAACGTCCCGCACACCGGCTCCATGCCGGTCTCCGGCCCGGCCGTCGCCGGCGGAGGAATGGGCGGTATGGGTGGCGGCCAGATGGGTGGCACTTCACCCACGGGCACCGACGGCGCACAGTCCGGCACCACGGGTACGGCACCGACTGGCACCGAGCCGACCGGCACCGCGCCGACCGGCACGACCTCGGGCACCGCCTCGACAGGCTCGGCCGCCGGCAGCAGCGCGGCGGACGGCAACGGTGGCCCCGGCCAGGGGGAGTCCTCCAGCAACTCGGAACTGATCGCCTTGCTGAACAAGACCAGCTCGAAGTGGTCCGCCGCCGTGATCGGTGACCAGACCGCCGCGGGATACATCCTGAACAGCGACACTGCCGTGATGTCCATCGGCGGCTGGAGCGGCAGCGACAACAATGTGACGCTGGAGCAGTTCAAGGCCTACGTCGCCAACGGTGACATCACCTACTTCATCTCGGGAGGTGGCATGGGCGGCGGCCCCGTTGGCAACTCGGGCTCCGGTTCCGAGATCAGCGAATGGGTGGCGGCCAACTTCACCTCCACCACCGTCGGCGGGACCACGGTCTACGACCTGACCAAGATCGCCTGACGCGTTCCACGTGGAACAAGCACGGGTACCGCCCCCGGTCTTCACCGGCCGGGGGCCTTCGCGATCCCGCCCGATTCACACCCGCCTTGGCATCGCGGGATCTTCCGTGCACCATGGGAAACATGGCGGCACGATTCATCGAGGCGAACACCTGTCAGGACGCGTGCGGGATCATCAAGACCCGGGACCGGGTGGAGGGCGCGCCCGTCTACCGCTGTCCGGGTTGCGACTCTCGCTGGATCGAACTCAATGAGCGCACCGGCGAGAAGGACGAGGCCAAGCCCTCCGCCCTGGAGCGCTTGCTGCACCGACGCTGAAGCCTGCTTCCCACGTGTTTGTCGGCATTCGAGCGAGAGCCGAGCTCCGCGTAGGCTCGAGGCATGCGACGGCTGGGATTCGACCGGAGGACGGGCCCTGCCGTGCTCCTGGCCGCCGCCCTGCTGACTCCCGCCGGATGCAGCGCGGACCAGGAGCCGGGCACCACGCCGTCTGCCTCCGTCACATCCCCCAGCGCACCGGCGAGCACGCCAGGCCAGGAGGGCGGTCCCGCCTCCGTCGACGAAGGCGCCCAGGGCCAGGCAGAGGCTCCCACCGAGGTGCCACTTGAGTGGACCACCACGACCACCCGGCCGGCCAGTGATGTGGTCAACGTCGGGGGCCACGCCATGCTGGTGGCCAGCGTGGACAAGCACCTGGAGCTGCAGGAACTCAGCCTTGCCGACGGCCACGTGGAGTGGGCCCATCGCGTGAGTTCGTCGATGGTGGCCCCCGAGGTGGCGATGCCCGTCACTGCGGTGCTGGATCGCTATGTGGCCGTGCTCGAACCCCTCACCGGCCCCGGTCAGCGCGCCCGGATGCGCCTGCTGGACACCACCAGTCGTGGCGAGGCCGTGGCCGACACCGGCATCCATGTCTTCACCTCCTTCCCGGAGATCTGCTCCGACGATGCCTCCTCGGTGTGCGCCAATGCGATCTCCGGCGTCAAGTCCCACGAGGTACGCCTGCGCGTCGACGGGCGACAGAGCAGCCGCGCCCTGCCGGACTCCGGCGACTCCTACGAGGACCTCGGTGTCAACGGACTGGTGCGCTTCCTGGAACCGAAGACCCGCAAGGCCACGATCGGGGTCGAACACGGCGGCAAGCTGCTGTGGCACCGTCTGGAGGTCGACGTCTTCGGCAAGCTCTCGTCCCGTGCCGGGCGCGGCTTCGACATTTCCGATGGGGTTGTCTACGGAACTGTCGGAATGTCCAGGCCCACCCGGGCCAACCCGATGCCCTCGCGTCGCCTGACCGTAGGGCTGGATGCCGACACCGGCAAGACCCTGTGGCGGATGCCCGCCGCGGACCTGGGCTGCAGTTCGCGTCGCGACGTCGTGCTGGTCTGCGAGTGGCAGGCGGGGACTGTTCGCAATGACGGTTCCGTCGAGGGCGGCCGCGTGGTGGTGAGCCGGATCGACCCGAACACCGGCAAGCGGATCTGGCGTACCCGTCCCTTCTTCGTGGTCGGCCGTGACGCCGGTGCCCTGGGCAATACCGGCAATGACGTGGTGATCACCGAGACCACGGGTCGATCGGTCATCGAGACCACCACCGGCGCCGTGCGGATGGCGCTGCCCCGGGACGTCGCCTGGCGTCGGGTCGGCATCCAGGTGGCCAGCAATGACCCGCACTACAAGGGAAGCTCCCCGGTCACCACACGGCGGGGCGTCGTCAACCGCAATGAGCCGGAGACCGAGCCGGAGCGCTTCTACCAGCCGCTGCCGGACCAGACGGGAGACACCTTCGGGGACCTGCGGCTGCTGAGTCTGGCCGGCCGCGTGATCGCGCTCAAGGTCTCATGAGCCTGTGGACCCTGCCCCTGGGAATCCTGGTGGGCATCGTGATGGGCAGCCTGGGTGGCGGGGGCGCGATCCTCACCATCCCGCTGCTGGTCTACGTGCTGCACCAGAGCCCCCATGCCGCCACCGAGGGTTCGCTGTTGATCATCGGCATCTCGTCCCTGATCGGCTTGTGGCCACACCACCGCACCGGCCGCGTGCGCTGGGTCGACGGTGCGCTCTTCGGGGCGCTGGGGATCGTGGGATCCATGATGGGATCTGCGGCCTCAACGCAGGTTGAGGGCGAGGTCCTGATGGCCCTGTTCAGCGTCTTGCTGCTCGTCGTCGCGTGGTTGATGTTCCGGGCGCGAGCCCGCGGCCGTTCCGGTGGTGGCGGGCAGGCGAGGCCCTTCTGGCAGCTGCTGCTGACCGCGACGGGTGTGGGGCTGCTCACCGGCTTCTTCGGGGTGGGCGGTGGCTTCGCCGTCGTCCCGGCGCTGACCCTGGTGCTCGGCTTCGCGATGAAGGAGGCAATCGCCACGTCGCTGCTGGTGATTGCCATCAACTCGGCGACGGCGCTGGCATCGCGGCTGACCATCGGGGTGGCCCTGGACTGGGGCGTGGTGGTGCCCTTCGCCGTCGGCGCGAGCCTGGGGAGTCTGGCCGGTGGGCGCGTGGCGCGGCTGGCCGACCCGCGGCAGCTGCAGTTCGCCTTCGCCTGCCTGCTGGTTCTCCTGGCGCTCTTCGTCGGAGCGCAGAACATCCCCGCCGCCCTGCACCTGCTCTGAGGTGCTGGCCAACGAGGATGGCGTGGGTGCTCAGGCGTTGAGGTTGACCATCCAGTTGATGCCGAACTTGTCGGTCAGCTGGCCGAATTCCGCGCCCCACATCTGCTTCTCCATGGGCAGGGTGACCTGGCCTCCCTCGGCCAGGGCGGTGAAGAAGTCCCGCAGGCGCACGTCGTCGCCGGAGATGGTGACATTGTTGCCGGGCAGGTAGGGCATCTCGTCGGGGGTGTTGGAGGCCATCAGGGTGAAGCCGTCGGCGGTGGGCGGGGCTCCGTGCGCTGGGGACTGGGCGCATGTGCGGCCTCGCTAGGCTTGGGGTCATGCCGCTGCTCTTCGTTGACCTGGACAACACGCTCGTCGACCGCGCCAGCGCCCACCGGGCGTGGGCCGTCGGCTACCTCGCCCAACGGGGTGCGGATCCAGCGCTTGTGGAGGAGATGGTGCGCGCGGACGGCGACGGACTGCGTCCCAAGCCGGAGGCCGCGGCGGACCTCCAACGCATCCTGGGGCTCAGCGACGAGGAGACGGCCGGCATCACCAAGGTCCTGCGTCAGGGTGTGCTGGACAACCTGCGGGTGGAGCAGGAGGTGCTGGACGCACTCGGCCGGGCGACGGCCGCCGGGTGGACGCCCTTCATCGTCACCAATGGCGTGGTGCCCCAACAGGACCTCAAGATCACCAACCTGGGTCTGGATCGGCATGTCACCGGCTGGGTGGTCAGCGATGTCGTCGGGGTGCGCAAGCCGGATCCGCGCATCTTCCACCTCGCGGCCCGGCAGGCCGGCCTGCCGCTGGAGGGAGCGTGGATGGTCGGCGACGCGCATGACACGGACATCGAGGGTGCCCAGGCCGCCGGAATCAACAGCGTCTACATTGGCCGCGGCCGGTCCTGGCCTGCCGGGCTGCCGGAGCCGACGGCCTTCGCCGACTCCTTCGCGCAGGCGGTGGACCTCATCCTCGGCTGGCGGAGCTGAGTGCTGGCCCTCTTCGACGCACCAGGCGCCCGTCACCGGATGGTGGCGGGCGCCTGGTGCGTGCTAACGAAGAATGTGGCTCAGGCGGCAATCTTGAGCGGGCTGACAACCGGCTCGTCGGAGATGCGGCGGTCGGTGAGGACCGTGTCTGCCGTCTGGCGGGGGCTGGGTGCGTCGAGCAGCCACAGGACGGCAGCGGCAATCCAGATGGCGATCACTGCGGTGAGGAAGAGAGGGGCCATGGTCGTCTCCTGAGTGGGTTGGAGCGGTATTCCCCCGAGCACCGCGTCTCATCGTTGAGGTGCCAGCAACCATAGCGCCTCAGCAAAGCTTCAGGGAGATCTGTTCACACAAGAAATTCGTGTCGGTGTTCGGGTTGGTCAGGCCGCCCGGTCCCGGTACTCGTCGAGCCGGACCGGCTCGTCCTGGTGGGAGAGGACCTCGTTGATGGTCGCGCGGGTCTTGGTGTCATCGGAGAACCAGAGGAATCCGGCGACCAGCCACAGGGTCACGACGGCGATGATGAGGGCGATCATGGGGTCTCCTAGGAGAAGGAACTGGATGGTGCTGGTCCCGGCCCCCGCCGGTGTCGAACTTCGGAGCCCCCTGCCACGAAGGGGCGGCACAACTGCTTGCGCAGCAGACCGCCTTGTGTCAAAGGGTTTCATTCCCTGCCGGAGGAAGCAAATAAAACGGTAGAGCTGCCGCGGACCTTCAGCTTCTCAGGCGCTGGGGCACCCCTTCGGGTGTGACGGGCGAGACCCGCTGTCAGTGACGTCAGGTAGTCTCGAACTCCCATGCGCACCACCTTCCCCACCCCCGGCAGCGCACCCCGGAAGGGGCGCCGCCGTTGAGCACCTCCGCCTTCGAACACATCTCTCCGGCCTGGCCCGGCCGCGCCCCCTGGGGCACGGCACGCAGCCTGCGCGCCTGGCAGCAGGAGGCGCTGGACATCTACCTGCGCGACGAGCCACGGGACTTCCTGGCCGTCGCCACCCCCGGCGCCGGCAAGACGACCTTCGCCCTGCGCGTCGCCGCGGAACTGCTGCACCGGCGCATCATCACCCGGGTCCTCGTCGTGGCCCCCACCGAGCACCTCAAGGTGCAGTGGGCGGAGGCCGCCAGCAAGGTGGGCATCAACATCGACCCGGGCCTGGGCGGTTCCATGCGGGGGCGTTCCAAGGAGTTCGACGGCATCGCCGTCACCTATGCCGGCGTCGCGGCCCGTGTGCATCACTACCGGGCTCGGGTGGAGAACTTCAAGACGCTGGTCATCCTCGACGAGGTGCACCACGCCGGTGACGCCCTGAGCTGGGGAGACGCCATTCAGGAGGCCTTCCAGCCTGCCGTGCGGCGCCTGGCGCTGACCGGTACCCCCTTCCGCTCCGACGAGAGCCCCATCCCCTTCGTCACCTACGAGGAACTGCCCAGCGGCGCCAAGCAGTCCCGGGCCGACTACACCTACGGCTACGCCGAGGCCCTGCGGGACAATGTCGTGCGCCCGGTGATCTTCATGGCCTACGGCGGCCCGATGCGCTGGCGCACCAAGGCCGGCGACGAACTGGCCGCCAATCTTGGCGAGGCGCTCACCAAGGACCTCACCGCCCACGCCTGGCGCACCGCCCTGGACCCCAAGGGCGAATGGATCCAGTCCGTGCTCAAGGCCGCCGACATCAGGCTCTCGGAGGTGCGCCGCCATGTCCCCGACGCCGGGGGCCTGGTGATTGCCACCAACCAGACCCAGGCCCGCTCCTATGCCCGGATCCTGCACCAGGTGACGGGGGAGAAGCCCACCGTCGTGCTGTCCGACGAGGAGGGCGCCAGCAAGCGGATCGAGGACTTCAGTGGCTCCGAGGCGCGCTGGCTGGTGGCCGTTCGCATGGTCTCCGAGGGCGTCGACGTCCCGCGCCTGTCTGTCGGCGTCTACGCGACGGCCACCTCCACACCCCTCTTCTTCGCCCAGGCCGTCGGGCGTTTCGTGCGTACCCGGCGACGTGGTGAAGTGGCCACCGTCTTCCTGCCCACCGTGCCGGTGATCCTGTCCCATGCCGCCCTGTTGGAGCAGCAACGCGACCACATCCTCGGTGGCCGGAAGACGGCCGACGAGGACGACCTGTTCGCCCAGGAAGACCTCCTGATGGAACAGGCCAACCAGGACGCCAAGGCCTCCGACGACCTGCTCGGCGAGTGGGAGGCCCTGGAGAGCGTCGCGCAGTTCGACCACGTGATGTTCGACTCGCAGCAGTTCGGCCTGAATGCGGAACCCAGCTCCGAGGAGGAGGCCGACTATCTTGGCCTGCCCGGGCTGCTGGAACCCGACCAGGTGCGAGACCTGCTCAAGGAGCGCCAGCGCCGCCAGCTCAAGCGCCAGGAGCGGCAGGACAAGAAGGAGCACGTCGCCCCCGAGGTGAGTCTGCACCGGGCGCTGGAGACCAAGCGCAAGGAGTTGAACTCCCTGGTCAGCCAGTACGCCCGCTCCCGCGGCATCCCGCACAGCCACATCCACGCCGAGTTGCGCCGCCAGGCCGGCGGCCCACCCCTGTCCCGCGCCTCCACGGACCAGGTGGACTCCCGGATCCGGCTGATCCGCAAGTGGCACACCGGAAAGTAGTCCCCGGACAACATCTGGACACCTGACCCATCTTCCCGATCGAGCGCTGACGGGTCTTTGACACGTTCACACTGCACTGGGGTGCGGAATTCGCTCGATCGGGAAGATGACTCCTCGCCGAATCCGGGTTTTCCACAGGATTTGGCTTCCCGAGGACCTGTCCACAGGCATCGAATGGTGTGAAAATTCCAAAGGCTCGACGCACATCCTGCAGTCATGGAAGTTCTTCAGGCCCGTGGGGGCGTGTGCAGGACCAAGGCCCTCCGGGCGTCCGGGATGACCAAGTAGCAGATCATCTACGCCGTCGGGGCCGGGCGCCTGCGGCGGGTACGCATCGGTTGGTATGCGACGGGGGTGGCGGACGCGAAGGTGGAGCGGGCCGTGGCCGCGGGAGGGGTGCTGGGTTGTGCCTCGGCCCTCGCCTTCCATGGCGCCTGGGACGTCACCGGTGGGACAGTCCATGTCCATTGTGGTCACGACAGGACCGGCCGGATGCCCGCGGGCATGTCCCGCTGTCGGTCCCGGGGTTTCCGGGATGACAGGGTGCCGGCCCACGCCGTCGACGACATCGACGTCGCGCTGCGCTGCGCGTGGTGGTGTCTGCCGCGGGATGAGCTGGTGATGGTCTGTGACTCCTTGATGCACCAGGAGCTGGCCACCCGGGAGGAGATCCGAACTGCTCTGTGCGGCCTGCGCGGCGTGGCGGACTTCATGGAGCGTTGTGACACCGCCGAGTCCGGCACCGAGAGTCTGGTGCGGCTGAGGCTCCGGCGGCGTGGCATCGAGCTGAAGCCGCAGGTGGACATCGGGGGAGTGGGGCGGGTGGACTTCCTGGTGGGCGAGCGGCTGGTCATTGAGGTGGACAGCAAGGCACACCACACCGGCGAGGAGAACTACCGCAAGGATCGGGAGTGGGACCTCAAACTCGTCGCCCTGGGGTACGTCGTGGTGCGGCTCACCTATGGACAGGTGATGTTCCACTGGCACGAGGCGGAACCCCACCTGCTCGCGATCCTGCGTCGGGGAGACCAGTGGTGGGGCTCACGGAAGGGTGCGCGCACCGGTCTGGACAAGTGACCCATCTTCCCGATCGAGCGCTGACGGGTCTTTGGCACGTTCAAATTGCACTGGGGTGCGGAATTCGCTCGATCGGGAAGGCAACGGTTGGGGGGGCACGGTTTCGGTTGGCCCTTGACCACCTGGATCGGAGTGAGGGTGCGTTTGATCACGAGGAAGTGCGTCTGCTTGCCTGAGGCATTGCGGGTTCGCTGACCGTTGGTCGCACTCCGTAGCTCGAAGCTGGACGGATCCAGGGTGAGGACCTCGGTGAACGTGGTGTCGTCGACCGTCCCGACGTGATGGAGCAGGATGCCCCTGGGGGTGCGCTCACGACGGGGCCGGTGGAGGTGGAGTCACCGAAGCCACCCAGAATCACCGAGATGAAGGACCGGTTCATCGCCTTGCACATGATGTAGCTCAGGGTTATGCCCCTGACGTCAGCGTCGCGGCCTCGGCGAGGGCCGCGGCGAGATACGGTGCTGAAGCGCTGTTTCTCGACGCGGCGACCTCTGCTGGCGTTCCGGACGCGACCACTGTGCCGCCGTTGTCACCGGCTCCCGGCCCGAGATCGATGACGTAGTCGGCTGCGCCGACCACTCGCATGTCGAGTTCCACCATCACGACCGTGTTGCCCGCATCGACGAGAGTCTGAAGGTGGGTAACTAGACGGTCTGCGTCGGCACAGTGCAATCCGGAGGTCGGCTCATCGAGCACGTACAGAGTGTCGCCGCGCTGCGCTCGTTGCAGTTCGGTGGCCAGCTTCACACGCTGCGCCTCCCCACCGGAGAGCTCTGTGGCCGGCTGTCCCAAGCGCAGATAACCGAGCCCGACATCGACCAGCGAGGTGAGGGAGCGCATCACGTCGTACTCGCCGGCGAAGAACTCGTGAGCCTCTTCGACGCTCATCGCGAGGATTTCCGCGATGTTGCGCCCTCGCCAGGTGATCTCCAGGGTGCTCGATTGGTAGCGGGTGCCATGGCAGTCGGGACACACGGTGTAGACCGAGGGCAGGAAGAGCAGCTCGACCATCACGGAGCCTTCACCCTCACAGGTCGGGCAACGGCCGCCTGCGACATTGGAGGAGAACCGACCGGGCTTGTATCCGCGTGTCCGAGCATCCGGCGTCTCGGCGAACCGGCGCCGCACATGATCGAAGAGTCCTGTGTAGGTCGCGACGTTGGAGCGGGGCGTGCGGCCGATGGGTTTCTGGTCGATGCTCACCACACGCCGGACGGTCGTGAGATCGCCCTCGACCGACCCTCCGAGTTCATCGGACTCGTCGGTGAGGAGCAGGGCGTCGGCCTCAGCGCTTTCCTCCTCGACGCGAGGGGCGTCTCCTTGCCTGGCGCCGATGAGGGCAGGCAGGACTTGACTGACAAGGCTGGACTTCCCCGACCCTGACACGCCAGTGACAGCCGTGAGCGTTCCGAGCGGTAGCGGCACAGATACGTCCCGCAGGTTGTTGCGGGTGACGTGCTTCAGCTGCAACCAGTCGTGGGCGGCACGGGGCTGGTGCGGTGGAAGGCCGCTGCCCCCGAAGATGTATCCGCGCGTCACCGACTCGTCGACCTCCGCGAGCCCGTCCGTGGGTCCGCTGTAGATCACGCGCCCGCCGCGTTCCCCGGCTCCGGGGCCGATGTCGACCAGCCAGTCCGCGTGCCGCATGACGTCGACGGAATGCTCCACGACGAAGAGGCTGTTGCCGCGCTGCTTCAGCCCGTCGAGGATACCCAGCAGCGCGGTGACGTCGTGTGGATGGAGACCGGCGGACGGTTCGTCGAGGACGTAGACAACACCGAACAGTTCCGACGTGAGCTGCGTGGCGAGTCGAAGTCGTTGTAGCTCCCCTCCGGACAGTGTCGGCGTAGTGCGACCTAGCGAGAGGTAACCGAGTCCGAGATCGAGGATGGGGCGCAGGCGGTCCAGCAATTCTGCGCCCAGGCGGGCTGCCGCGGCGCGCTTCTCGACAGACTGATTCGGTGTGCGACGGACATCCGGCGCAGCGGAGTGCGCGGAGCCGCCAGCAGCAACGCGCTGCTCGACGGCTTCACGTCTAGTCGCGACGTCTACCACGGCGCCGGAGGTCTCGCCCTCGCGGTCAGACTCGGCGACGACGGACTCGAGGAGCTCAGCCAATTCACGCAGTGGCAAGGCTGAGAAGTCCGCGATATCGAGTCCTTCGAACGTCACCGTCAGTGCTTCGGGTTTGAGCCGCTTCCCATGGCACACCGGGCAGACCGCCGCGCTCATGAACTGGGCTACGCGGCGCTTCATCGAGGCGCTCTTCGTGTTCGCGAAAGTGTCCAGCACGTACCGCCGCGCGCCGACGAAGGTGCCCGAGTAGCTCGGTTCGATTCCTGCTCGGATTGCCCGGCGCGCCTCGGCGAGTGTGAGTCGAGAGTGGACGGGAACGAAGGGGGTCTCGTCGGTATAGAGGATCCAGTCCCGATCCTTCTTCGGCAGATCCTTCCACGGTACGTCGACGTCGTAGCCGAGCGCGACGAGCACGTCCCGCAACTGGTGGCCGTGCCAGGCGGTGGGCCACGATGCGATGGCGCGCTCCCGGATGGTGAGTGAGGGATCGGGCACCATCCGCTCCTCGGTCACCGCGTACACTCTGCCGATGCCGTGGCACTCGGGGCACGCGCCCTGCACGGTGTTCGCGGAGAAGTCCTCGGCGTAGAGCATCGGCTGACCGTCTGGGTATTCACCGGCTCGCGAATAGAGCATCCGAACCACACTCGACAGCGTGGTGATGCTACCTACAGAGGAGCGCGCGCTGCGCCCTCCGCGCTGCTGCTGCAAGGCGACTGCGGGCGGCATCCCGGTGATGGAGTCGACGTCGGGGACACCCGCTTGGTCGATCAGTCGCCGCGCGTACGGGGCAACTGACTCCAAGTAGCGCCGCTGCGACTCCGCGTACAACGTGCCGAAAGCCAAGGAGGACTTCCCGGATCCGGACACGCCCGTGAACACAACCATCGCGTCACGCGGAACCGTGAGGTCGACGTCCTTGAGGTTGTGTTCGCGGGCACCACGCACCCGGACATCGGGCTGGACGTGGGTGGACACTGAGGAAAGGTGATCCATTTCGGAACTGTACCAAGCGGGCCTCGTGGTGAGCAGGTTCATCGACCGTGGGAGGCAGGATGATGCGGCTGTTTACCGGCTCTTCACAGATGAGGGTGTAGGTGGGCAGTGGACCCGGGTCCGCAGACGGGCCGAGGTCCTTGGATGATGGAAGTTCCTACACTGCCTCACCAAAGACCTCGACGTGCCCCAATGTAGCTACACCGCCCCTGATCTGACGTCGTTCTGCCAGCTCGATGACCTCGGTCTGACCGTCGTCGGCCCACACCTGACCGGCGAGCGCGCCGTCCTGTTGTGCCGCCCGGTCGAGCCGGATGACTGGTGCCACCGCTGCGGCTGTCAGGGCTCACCACGCGACAGCGTGGTCTGCGAGCTCGCGCACGTGGCGTTTGGGTGGCGACCCACCATTCTGCGGGTCCGGCTGCGTCGCCACCGGTGCACCGGTTGTGGGCATGTGTGCGCCAAGACCTCATCCGCGCCGCATCGCCGCGTGCGTGCTTGTCACGCGGTGCGTTGCGGTGGGCGCTGGAAGCTCTGGTGGTCAACCACTTGTCCATGACCCGTATCGCCGCTGCACTGGACGTGGCGTGGAACACCGCCAACACCGCGGTCCTGGCCGAAGGCCAACGACTGCTCATCGACCAGCCCAGCCGACTGGACGGGTTCACCGGCTTCAAAACCACCACCACCGAAGAACTCCCCGCAGCCGCCGAAGTGATGGATCCCTTCCATGTGATCCGGCTGGCAGGTGATGCCCTGGATGTCTCCCGCAGACGCGTCCAGGTCTCGCTGCACGGGTCTCGGGGCCGCAAACACCATCCACTCCACCAGAACCGGCGGACTCTTCACGCCGGCGCCGACCTGCTGACTGACAAGCAACAAGGCCGCCTGGACGCATTGTTCGCCGATGATCGGCATGTCGAGTTCGAGGCCACCTGGGGCGTCTACCAGACCATGATCGCGGCCTACCGCACCAGAAGTCGGACCGAGGGCAAGAAGGTCATGACCCGCCTGATCGATGCGATCGGCACGGCTGTTGCCATCAGTCTGGTCGAGGTCGCCACGTTGGGCCGGACCCTGACCAAGCGACGCGATGACGTCCTGGCGTTCTTCGACCACATCGGCTCCAGCAACGGCCCCACCGAGGCCATCCACGGCCGCCTCGAACACCTGCGCGGCACCGCCTTGGGCTTCCGCACCCTCACCCACTACATCGCCAGATCCCTCCTGGAAGCAGGCGGATTCAGACCCGATCCACACCCTGGATTGTGAAGAGCCTCTTTGACACGTTCACACTGCACTGGGGTGCGGAATTCGCTCGATCGCGACGGAGGCGGGGGGCCGGGGAACGCAAAAGTGCCCCTGTCCGGAGGGCCGGGGACACTTTCTGGGACTACCTGGACTGCGTGCAGCGTCAGCGCTGCTGGATCACCGGAGCTACGGGGGATGACTGCTGGGCAAGCAGTGGTTCGGCCAGAAGGGCCGCGACTGCGGCCATCGCCAGAGCCACGACGCGTACGCGAAGCCGGTGCTCTCGGCTGTGATCGGCGTCAAACTTCATGAACTCGACAGTAGGACGAGATGGTCGAAGGCACAACCATCTGCGCACCCAGGATCTTCAGTCTTAGGACACTCTCATGTGGAATCATGTCAAACAGCCCGATGGCAAGCCTAGATGTTTGAGGTCATCACGTTCATGACGCGGGCTGGGGTGCGGGTGGCTGGTGGCTGGTTCCCGCAGGCGGTGTGGGTCCGATGGTAGTTGTAGTGGACGTTCCAGACCTTGATGGCTGCGCTGCGTTGGGCGTCTGAGGTGAACGGTCGGGCGTAGAGGAATTCCTCGGCCAGGATCCGGTTGTAGCGTTCGACCTTGCCGTTGTGTCGGGGGGTGTAGGCCCGGATGTACTGGTGCTTCGCGACGTGGCCGGTGATGGAGCGTTCGAAGGCGTGGGCCTTGTAGCAGGGCCCGTTGTCGGTGACCAGCCGGGTGATCCGGCCGATTCCGTGGAGCGAGAACCAGGCGCGGGCGCGGGCCCAGAACCCGATCACGGTGGTGGCTTTCTCGTCGGGCAGGGCTTCGGTGTAGGCCAGCCTGCTGAACCCGTCGATGGCCGAGTGGAAGTAGGTGTAACCCACCTTCTGGCCCTTCTTCGCGCGGTTCGCTTGGCGTGCTTGGTCGGAGTCGCGGCCGTGGATGCGCCAGCCGCCGCCGTCGGGGATCTTGCCCGCCTTCTTCACATCCATGTGGATCATGTGGCCGGGGTAGCGGGCCGTGATCTTCTGGGGTTCCCGCACGGGTTCGCCGTCGAGGTCGAGGAAGCGACGCCGGTGCAGGTTGTGGAGCCGTAGGTGGCGTTGGATCGTGGAGGTCGAGACCCGCAAGCCGTGTTTCTCGGCGAGTTCGGTGCTGATCTTGGCCGCGGACCACTTCTTGGCCCGGCGCAGCTTCAGCGCTTCCTCGATCACGTTGTCGGGGGTTCGGGTGGGGCTGGTGTGTGGGGCGCTGGAGCCGTCCAGCAGCCCTGGGTCGCCGAGGTCGCGGTGCCGGTTGACCCATTTGGAGGCGCAGGCGCGGGAGATGCCCATCTCCTTCGCGACGTGGGCGATCGGGCGGTGCTGGCAGCGTTCCACGAGCCGGCGGCGGCCCTCCAGGGACAGGGGTGCGTTAGCGTGGGTGTTCAAGGGCAGGTCTTTCTGACTCAACGTGATGACGGCTTAGACACCACTCATCCTGTCGAGAGACCTGCCCCCTTCGCATCCCCAGCCGTGTCTACAACGTCATGACCCGCAACACCTGATATGGGTGTGGGTTTTGTCAAGAGGGCAGGACGAGGCGCCGCCGGGCTGGATGCCTGGCGGCGCCTCTCCTGTGTTGACCTGAAGTGGATGTGGTCAGGGGTTTCGCGTGTCTATACGACGGCGATGTCAGTCTGATATTCGCGGGTTGGTTACCGCAGGACGGTGCTTTCGGCTCGGAACGTCACGCGTGTCTAGGATCGAGCGTCGCCGCCGGTCAGGGCGGCTGCTCATAGGTGTTTCGCGGGTCGTTCCGGTCGCTGCGTCACCCCATGACCGGCCGGTCTTCAGGTCAAGTTTGTGGGCCTCGACGTCAGTCGTCGAGGACGGCGAGGGACCAGCACCACCCGGCGAGTTCGCGGGCGATCGCGGCGTTGGCGATGTTGTTGGCCTTCTTGCGGGCTTTGAACTGGTTCCAGCGATGGTTCAACCGCCGGTTGCCCAGGTCACCGCGGGCCCGGGCAGCCGGGGACGCAAGATCCCAACGGTCACGGATCGTCTTGCCGGGAACGTAGCGGTGCTGGTGGTGCCAAGCGGCCTCGACCAGCAGCCGCCGGGCATGACCGTTGCCGGTCTTCGTGATCGGACCGAGTGAGCGTGACTGGCCGGATGAGTTCTCGGACGGGACGAGGCCGACGAAAGATCCGATGGAGTTCCCGGTGAACCGGGTCCAGTCGCCGATCTCGACCGCCAGACCGAACCCTGTCAGCGTCGAGATCCCCCGCAGACAGCCGAGCCGGTGGATGGTGTTGGTCCAAGGACTGTCGGCAGCCATGGCGGTGATGCGCTCGTCGAGACGATCACGGCGCGCCGTGATCGTGACAACACTGTCGTAGGCCTCATCGAAGGCGGCCTGGACCAAGGGCGAGTCGAAGTGCTGGCGTTTGAGCCAGGCGTCATGCGCGTTGCTCCAGGTCTGCCCGCCCGAATAGACGATCCCGTGACGCAGCAGCAGCTTCGACAACCGATGCCTGGCACGCATCAAGTCACTACGGCAGTCCTCGCGGGTCCTCACCAGGTCACGAGCAGCCTCGGTCAGCTCATCAGGAACCGCGACCGCAGTGAACGCGTCCAGCCGGAGCAGCATCGAGAGGTGTTCAGCGTCGATCGCATCAGTCTTCACCCTCGATCCGGCTGGCCTCTGGAGCTTGGACGGCGCGGCGACCACCGTTCGGATGTCATTGCCCAGCAGGGTCCGGGCCAGACCGTAACCGGTCGGGCCAGCCTCATAGATCGCCGCGGCCGGGCCGGGCAGGGCCTTGATCCAGGCCGTCACTTCCACAGGGTCGGGGCAGAGTCGGGCTTTGAAGATCTCGCCGGTCTGGACGTCCATCGCATGCGCCACCACGGAGCGGGCATGCACATCCAGACCAACACTCGTACGCTCGGTAAACAACCGGGGCCTCCCACGTATGTCGGAAAGGCCAGACAGGCCCACCCTGTCCGGCAACCCACGAATCGTTGCGCGGCGAGGCCCCGGCCTGCCAGAGCTCTCACCCCTGAATCGGGGTCACCCATACCGTCTAGATGGCAAAGTTCACAGTGAACAGAAACTACCAGGCCCAGCCCATTCCGTAGCACTGCGAGGGCTTGGGATTGTGCAGGTTGAGGCAGTAGATGCCGTGGTCCAGCGCCTTGACCTCCGAGCATCCCAGCCCCTCGGCGGGCACCAGCATCGGGTCCGGCAGGGGGCCAAAACTCCACACGGAGCGGGGAAGCCGACGGCCCAGGAAGTTCAAGGTGATGCGTGCCCGCTCGGTGGGCAGGGTGAAGGTGACCCGGGCGGAGCGGCCGGGGTCCCCTTGGGCCACCCAGGAGCGCAGGCCGAACTCGTGTTCCTCGCCAGTCTTGAGCGGGCGGTCGAAGTGGAAGCGTGTCAGGTAGAGGCTGCGGCGCTCGTCGATGTGGTGTTCGTCGCGGTGGATCCAGCCGCCGAAGAGCGGTTCGCTGTCCAGCCCGAACTCGGTCCGCTCGCTGGTGATCTTCAACCCGTACTCGGCTGCGCCATCGCGGGTCGCCCGCACCCGACGGACCTGCACGATCTCCTCGGGAGAAGGGTGCTCTCGGAATATGTAGGCGTAGTTCGCCTCGACGGTCTCGAAGGGGTCGGAGAGCTCGAAGGCCTCGTCGACACGTGAGCGGGAAGGGAACAGGGGCTCAAGCGTGTCGGTCCACTCCGGAAAGGTGCACCGGACCTTGTTCCACAGGCGAGCCGACGGCCGCTCGCGTCCCACTTCGACATTGGCCAGGGTGGAGCGTGCAATCACATTGCCGAGGGCTTCCACCAGGTCCACCTGGCGCATCCCGGCGTCCTTGCGCAGGGTTCGCAATGCCTCCCCGAAGCTCTCCATTAGTCGATGGTGACAGGTTGGGATCGTCGCGTCAGATAAACACCCAACATTGGTCATCCTGGCAATTGTGCCGCCGAATAGCATTTCACAAGGTATTTCGATCTGGGTTACAGAGCTTTCGGGCACGAATTTGCTCCACCCCAAGGGGTGCGGAGCAAACATTCGTGCCAAACCACGACCGTATGGTCAGCCGAAATTCACCTGGCGGCCCAAGGTTCCGTTGAGCGACTGAAGATAGCCGGGGCTCTGAACCCGTGTCAGCTCCCCCTGGAGCGCGTCCAGCCGCTGCATCAAGGACAGGCGCTCCACGGGGTTGGCATTGCCCTGGTTCTTGACGAAGGGAGACAGGTCCGCGACGCCGTGCTTCAGCAGCGCGATGTCGGCCGACTGCTTGGCGGCGAGCCGCTGGGCATACCACCCGGAATCCAGGATCGCCTGGCGGCCGAACAGTGCCCGGAACTCGGGGGAGTCCACGGTCCACCCCTTGGCGGAGGAGCCATTCGCCATGATCTCCAGCAGGGCCCGCAGCGGCGGGATGGCCAGCTCGATGGTGCCGTCGGTGATGTAGGTCTGGGCCACGCGCTGGTGGGTGGTGACGATCACGTCGACACTTTCCGCGAAGATGTCCAGGTCCTGCAGCTCCGGCTTGAGCATCTCCTCGGTGAAGACCACGTCGGGGTGCAGGAAGATCCGTCCGAAGTAGGTCGTCGCGAAGTTCTGGTTCATCCGGTAACCCAGACGGCTGGCCTGGACGGTGTGGCCGTTGTGCTCGAAGTCGTCGATCCTGTCCAGGTATCCGTCGGCCACGAGCGTCGACGCCTTGCGCTCCTCGGGCCACATCCGGCTGAAGATCTCCGGGATCAACAGCGAGATGTCATGGTCCACCCGCACCTTGGGGCCGATGGTGCCGGCCGAGGACAGCCACCCGTCGGTCTCGGTCAGGGCGAAGCTCAGCAGCGCGGCGTTCAGGTCGATCACCGACGGCATCGCGTTGAACGGTGCCTTGGTCATGGCCCCCTCGCTGCCCGCACCCGTCGTCGAGGGCGACTTGCCGGTCATCGAGCTGATGAACTCCATGAACAGTTCCGGCAGTTCCATGTAGTGCAAGGGGTTGTAGGCACACAGTGGGGGCACGCCCGGTTCCGCGGCATTGTTGCGGCGTCCCGCCGCCACCACGTCGACGGGCATCCGGATGGCCTTGCCCAGCGGTTCCTTGCGCAGCAGGTGGGAGGCGACCTCGGCGGACGCGGTGGCCTCCGGATTCATCAGGTCCGGGCGCTTCTGCAGGTAGCGGGGATTCTTGGACCGCTTGCCCTCACCCACCTTGCGTGGCTCGGAGCTGACGGCCAGGAAGAGCGGGTGCTCGTCATCGGCACCTTCGGCGAAGCGAGTGATCCGCTCCCGCATCGGCTCGGTGAACAGGCTCATGCCGGGGGCGTCGGCCACCAGTTCCCGGGCTTCCTCGCGGGTCAGCGGGTGGAAGTTGGAGATGAACGAGTCGTCGCCCGCCATGTCCTTCTCCGTCTGCTTGTCATAGCCGCGGTGGATGGCGTCGTCGGGGCGCTGGAAGAGCAGCTGCTCGCAGTTCTTCACGTACTTGGCGCTCACCGGATCCGTGGTGTCCCCCTCCGGAGGTACGACGATCGAAGCGGTGATGTCGTCCTCCGTCTGCACCTTCGCGGCGGGCGAGAAGTCCGGGCGCAGGCTGAACAGCCGCCACGAGCCGTCGGCCTCGAAGCCGACGCGCAACATGTTGACCATGATCTTCTCGCCGTCGAGGCGCACGGAGTTGCCCTTGCGCCCATTGGTGATGCCGACGGTGAAGTGGCTGCGCCAGTCATCGCCCCATTCGGGCTTGAAGTACCGCTTGACGGTGAAGACCAGTTCGCTGATGTGCGCAGGAATGGTGCCCAGCCACTCGTTGTACGCGTCGGTGAACTCCTCGCGCGGGGTCAGCAGCTTGATCACCGAACCGAGCGAGCGTTCCGGGGAGAGAAGGGGACGCTCGTCGTGGGCCGCAGGATCCCGGAAGCGGTCCGAGTAGTCGTGCTCCAGCAGGGCCTGCACCTGGTCCATGTCCGCGTCGAAGTCCGCGGCGTAGGCACTGCCGAAGACGAAGGCGTCCAGCAGGCTCTTGCTGATCTCGCTCTTGCCGCCGCCGGAGACCGTTGCGGGCTTGTGGCACTGCGTCGAGTGCGGCGAGGTGCCGATCAGGTGCCACTGCGTGGGGTCCGCGTCGCGGGGCTTGGCGTGCACGTGGTAGCCATTGGGCGCCAGGTAGGTCTTGCCCGCCAGCAGCCGGGTGACACCTTGGGAACCATCGGGATTGGTCCAGCTCACCTGCTGGGTGCGCATGGAGTAGAAGGCCTTGCCCGGCACGACGACCAGGTGGTCTTGCTCCAGGTCGATCGCGTGGCCCTCCGGCTGCAGCTCGAAGCGCTCCGGGTTGCGGGCCACCACGTCGGCGACGGAATAGTCGTCGGGCGTGTAGGTGTCCTGCCACTCCTGGCCCAGGTTGTAGGCGGGGAAGGCCACGGCGCCGCCGGAGTGCTCCTCCTCGGCCAGGCCGAAGAGGTTGGCGGAGTAGGAGATCTGCGTCTTGACCTCCTTCTTGCAGTAGCCGAAGTAGTTGTCAGCGATGACGGTGACGATCACGCCGCGCTCGTCGCGGGCACAGACCTTGAAGGCCTGACCACCGTTGTAGAGCTCGTCCTCGGAGGACCAGCACATCCCGTCGCGCTTCTGGCGCTCGGTGGCCTGGTCGGCGTGCGGCAGGCCCAGGGACTTCTTGGTGACCTTGGTCAGGTGCGGCGCCAGGATGACGGCGCCGGTGGTGCCGGTCCAGCCCTCCGGGTCCAGCGAGGCGTCGTTCTCCGGGAGGTGCGGGTCCCCGGCATTGCCGAAGATGCCCTCGACGAAGTCGAGGTTGGCCACCAGGCCACCGGGCACGATGAAGCGGACCTCCATGGTGCGCTCGCGGGTGAAGCCGGGGACGGCGGGAACAACCAGGGGACGCATCAGCAGGGAGACGAAGCACCCTGCCTGCTGTTCCTGGTTGGCGGTGTAGGGAAGCTCGAGTGCCTCCTGCGGAGGCTGCAGCGCCAGTTCGACGAGGCGGCCGAAGACCTCAACCGGCACGGCCAGCTTGTCGTCCTGGATGGGCAGGCCGCCCTCTGCGATGTGGAAGACGCCGGCGGTGGTGCGACGGTCATTGGCAGGGTTGTGCAGTACGCCATTGGCGAGCCGGTAGGAGCTGAGCAGTTCGGAGTGGAACTCGTCGCCGCCCTGCGGCAGGCTCAGCGCGCGAGCCATCCCCGGGGTGTCGAGCACCAGCGTGTGGTGCGGCAACTGGGGCGAGGTGCCGGAGTTGGCCAGGTAGTCGTCCAAGAATTTCTGGATGCGCAGGTCCGCGGCGCACAGCCGCTCGCCCAGGCGTCGGGAGACCTCGCGGTGGCGGGCGATGATGGGCGCGACGAGGTCCTCGTCATGCCCGGAGCCGGAGCCGGCCTGCGGGAGGCCGAGCAGTGCGAGGCGCAGGTTGATGGCCGAGGTGAGGTGTTCGGGCGTGCTGGGGGTTGCCATGACTCCATTCAATCCGGCGGGTCTGACAATGCAAGGGGCGGGGGTCGAATCGAGATGGTCTTGACACTTTCGTCGGCCGCACCTTCCCGTCGGTGCACGTATGCTCGCGATCGTGAACGTCCGTGCAGGGCGGGATGCACCGAGTGCACGTCGGCCTGAGATCCGCCCCACTGGTGAAATCTGTCGGACCGGTCCCTAGGCTGAAGCCCGAGGCGAGGGAGCCGGTCCAGAGCACCCCGCCCGTGGTCGACGGGAGCAACTCCATGAGGACAATGCAGGCCGACGTGGTCGTGGTCGGTGGCGGTGCCACCGGCGCGGGCGTCGTGCGAGACGTGGCAATGCGCGGCTACACCGCCGTGCTCGTGGATCGTGCGGACCTCGGTCAGGGCACGACGGGCCGCTACCACGGCCTGCTGCACTCCGGCGGCCGCTATGTGGTCAGTGATCCGCACTCGGCCACCGAGTGCGCGCAGGAGAACGCGATCATCACCCGGATCCACGCCGGCGCCGTCGAGGCCACCGGCGGCCTGTTCGTCGTCACCCCCGAGGACACCGAGGAGCACGCCGACAAGTTCGGCGCCGCTGCCCTGGCCACCGGCGTCCCGTGCGAGGAGATCAGTGTTGCCGAAGCACTGCGTCGCGAACCGCGCCTCAACCCGGGGATCAAGCGCGCCTTCGCCGTGCAGGACGGCACCGTCGACGGCTGGCAGATGGTCTGGGGCGCTGCGAAGAGCGCCATGGACCACGGCGCCAAGGTACTGCCCTACCACTCCGTCACGAAGATCACCCGCGACGGTGAGCAGGTGACCGGCGTGGTCTGCACCAACATGAAGACCAATGACGAGGTCAGGATCGACACCCGCTTCGTGATCAATGCCGGTGGCCCGTGGGCCGGGCAGATCGCCGGCATGGCGGACTGCTCGGGCGTCGACGTCGTCCCCGGCCGCGGGATCATGATCGCCATGAACCACCGCCTGGTGAACCAGGTGGTCAACCGGTGCATCCACCCCGCCGACGGCGACATCCTGGTCCCGGTGCACACCGTGTGCATCATCGGCACCACCGACGTGAAGGTGGACGATCCGGACAAGCTCGCCATCCCCCGCGACGAGGTGCAGCAGATGCTCGACTCGGGCGAGGCCCTGGTACCCGGCTTCCGACAGGCCCGCGCCGTCCACGCATGGAGTGGCGCCCGTCCGTTGGTGAAGGACTCCCGCGTCGCCCTCACCGACACCCGCCACATGAGCCGCGGCATGAGTGTCATCGACCACGAGTCCCGCGACGGCCTCAAGGGCCTGCTCACCATCAGCGGCGGCAAGCTGACCACCTATCGCCTGATGGCGAAGAACATCGTCGACGTGATGTGCGAGCAGCTCGGCGACGACCGCCCCTGCACCACCGAGACCGAGACCGTGCCCGGCAGCGAGAGCGGCAAGAACTACCTCGTCACCCACCGGCTGGAGGAGCGCGAGAAGGACCGTCTTGACGACCAGATCATCTGCGAGTGCGAGCTGATGAGCCGCCGCCAGCTGACGGACCTGATGGAGCAGCACCCGGATGCCACCTTCGACGACCTGCGCCGTCAGCTCCGGCTCGGCATGGGCCCCTGCCAGGGCGGCTTCTGCTCCACCCGCGCCGCCGGCATCTCCCTGGAGACCGGACATTGCGACGTCGACCGCGCCACCGAGCAGCTGCGACTCTTCCTCAAGAACCGGTGGACCGGCCTGTGGCCCATCCTCTACGGGGACCAGGTGCGCCAGACCGCGCTGGACAACTGGATCTTCAAGGGAACCCTGGACATCGAGCACCTGCCGCTGTCGGGCAGCGGGCCGCTGATCCCAGGGGAGGGACAGAACCAGTACGCCGTCCCACACACCCAGCCGGACCCCGAGGACCAGACCGACGACGTCGGCACCGCCGAGGGATCGGCGCACGACGGGGACGAGGCCACGCCGCCCGAGTCCACGATCCCGAAGGCTGACGCCACCAACCCGACGGCCGAGCTTGTCGAGGCCACGAACGAGAGCGAGGTCGCGAAGTGAGCGACGTCATCGTCATCGGAGCGGGCCTCGCCGGCCTGACCGCGGCCCTGCGCCTGCGCCAGCAGGGCAAGAGCGTCACCCTGCTCACCAAGGGCCTGGGTGGCCTTCAGCTGGGCCAGGGCACCATCGACATCCTCGGCTATGCCCCCGAGCGCGTGGCGAACCCCGTGCAGGCGCTGGAGGAGCACGGCCGCGAGCACCCGGAGCACCCCTACGCGAAGATCACCAGCCAGGACGTCGAGCAGGGCGTGCGCTGGCTGGTGGACACGCTGGGCACCGACCAGCTCAATGGGGACATGCACCGCAATGCCCTCTACCCGACGGCCGTCGGCGCCATGCGCCCCACGGCCCTGGTGCCCCCATCGATGGTGGCCGGCGCCTGCGAGGCGGGCAAGAAGTTCGTCATCGTCGGCATCCGCGAGCTGAAGGACTTCTACCCGCAGTTGGTCGCCGAGAACCTGGCCCGCACGGACCTGCCCGGTGGTGGCCGCGTCGAGGCGCGCTCCGAGCACATCAGTTTCCAGGCCCGCGACGGGGAGAACGATCCCAGCGGCCTGACCATGGCCCGTGCGCTGGACGACCCGGCAACCCGTCGCCGCTTCGCCGAGCTCGTGAAGCCGCTGGTGCGTGAGGGCGAGAGCGTCGGCCTGCCCGCGGTGCTTGGCGTGGATCCCGCCGCCTGGAAGGAGATCCAGGAGATCGTCGGGGCACCCGTCTTCGAGATTCCGCTGCCGCCCCCCTCTGTGCCCGGCTTCCGCCAGAACACGGCGCTGCTGGACCTGGTGAAGCAGGCACGCATCCGGTTGGTCAACGGCACCAAGGTGATCCGTGCCCGCGTGGAGGACGGCTTGGTCAAGGGCGTCACCATCAAGGGCACCGGCCACGAGCAGGAGTACACCGCCGACACCTTCGTGCTTGCCGCGGGCGGTTTTGAGTCCGGGGCGCTGACCCTGGACAGTCACAACGAACTGCACGAGACGATCTTCGGGCTGCCGGTGCGCGGCGGGAAGATCTCGGACATGGTGCACGGCGACTACTGGGGCGGCGACCAGCCCTTGTTCAAGGCCGGCCTGGCCGTCGACGACCAGATGCGGGTCGTCGACGACGATGACACGGTCGTGTACCCCAACCTGTACGCCTGCGGCGGCAACCTGTCTGGCGCGCAGCGGTGGACCGAGAAGTCGGGCGAGGGAATTGCCCTGGGCAGCGCAATGCGAGCCGTGGACGCGATCCTGGCCGACGTGAAGGAGAAGAACTGATGAGCGACCAGAAGCCCGTCGAGGACCTGTCCCGGCTGGCACCCGGACCCACCGATGTCCTGATCGCGCCGGTCAACCAGCGCGAGGCCGCCAAGGCCGCCATGGAGCACGCCACCGACGAGGTGGCCCGCGCCAGCCTGGACCACTGCGTCAAGTGCACCATCTGCGAGACCGTCTGCCCCGTCGCCAAGGTGACGCCCCTGTTCAGCGGTCCCAAGTACGTCGGGCCGCAGGCGGAGCGCTTCCGCAATGGTGAGTCCGTGGACCACTCGCTGGACTACTGCTCCAGCTGCGGCATCTGCACGCTGAACTGTCCGCAGGGCGTCAAGATCGCCGAGCTGAACTCGCAGGCCCGGGCCGTCATGAAGAAGGACCACATGCCGGTCCGCGACCGGCTGATGACCCAGACCACGCTCGAGGGCATGGTGATGAGCCCGCTGGCCCCCGTCGCGAATGCGGCCCTGGGGATGAAGCCGGTGCGCACGGTGATCGAGAAGGTCGTCGGCGTCCACCGCGACGCCCCGATGCCGGAGGCACACTTCGAGACCCTGCGGATGTGGCTCAGGAAACGGCCGGCCCGCACCACGCCCGCCACTCGCGGCCCGGTGGTCTTCTTCACCGGCTGCGCCGGCAGCTACTTCGAGGTGGAGACCAGCAAGAAGTCCATCGAGCTGCTGGAATTCCTGGGCTACGAGGTACTGGTGCCCAAGCAGGGCTGCTGCGGCCTGGCCGAGCAGTCCAACGGCCTGTTCGAGCAGGCCACCAAGCACGTGCTCAAGCTGTGCCGTCAGTTGCAGAGCGCTGGCAAGGACCTCACGATCATCAGCTCGTCGGGTTCCTGCGTCGGCATGCTGAAGCACGAGGCGCACGAGATCATGGGCGTCGACGCGGAGGAGCTGCACGACGTGGGCACCCGCTCGCGTGACATCAGCGAATTCCTGCTGGAACTGGCCGACGCCGGTGAGCTGCCGCTGGACTTCCGCCAGATGGACATCGAGATCCCGTACCACCAGCCCTGCCAGGTCAAGAGCCAGGGAATGGGCATGCCTGCGATGCACCTGCTGGAACTGATTCCCGGGGTCACGGTGCAGGAGTCCGGCCAGCCGTGCTGCGGCATCGCCGGGACCTACGGCCTCAAGAAGGAGAAGTACGAGGTTGCCCAGGCGGTGGGCAAGCCCGTCTTCGAGCACATGAAGAAGCACGACCATGGTGTGGGTGCCTGCGACACGGAGACCTGCCGTTGGCAGATCCGCAAGGGTTCCGGCGTGAACACCGTGCACCCCGTCGAGATCCTGCACTACGCCTACGGCCTGTCCGATGATCTCTTCGAGGCCAAGGTGGCCGAACGCTGAGGCCCATGGCCTGACATCCGACGGCCGAGCTTGTCGAGGTCAACCAAGAGGTGCTCCTTCCCCGGTGGGGAGGAGCACCTCTTTCCGTCCGGGGACCTTCTGGGCTGGGCGGATCGGGAGAGGGTTCCGGGCACCACGTCGCGGATCCTGGTGGCATCCTCCCGGTGATGGGTGACCAGTACCTGTACCCCGGAGCTGGCCTGGGAGGCGACACGAATGGTCATCGGCTGCCAGCCATCAGGTTGGTAGGAGACCAGGGCGATCTCGCGCGGGATGCGGGGCAGCTCCCGGGTCTGCAGCACCTGCCCTTGGGTCACCACCACACGTCCGCCGCTGTGACTACGCCTCCTCGCGGCATTGCGTCGCCACCAGGCGAAGCCGTCGTGCTGCCGCCAGGCCAGCACGAAAGAGGCAATACCACCCAGCACCGCCAGCAGGATCCGTGGCACGGGCAGGCCGTCCTCGGCACAGGACAACAACAGGCCCATCCCGAGCCACAGCAAGCCGAAGGCCACCGCGTCCAGAACCGCGTAGCGAAGGGTGCTGAGGCGCGCCCCGGCCGAGGACAGCGCCGGCGCCAGGAGCCAGGCCATCGCCAGACAGGCCAGGGCCCAACACAGCATGAATCCGAGGATCGGCAGCCACTCGACGTCCGGCTCACTGGCCACCCGCGGCAGCATGCAGGCCGGGAAGCCCGCGAGCATCGTGAACAGGGAAGACGAACAGGGCGAAGGGGTTGCCGAGGCGGAAGGGCATGCCGAACAGCCCAAGCAGTCGCGGGTTCGCCCACTCCCACCCATGGCCTGTCTACGGCGCCACGGGAATCAACCACCGGATGGTGGCCCGGCGGACCTCCACAGCGGGAGGTCGATGCCGCTGGGCAACCAGTGGTTGATTCCCGTGGCGGTCCCTGCAGGAAATGCCAACGCGCCCAGCCCCACGAGGGGACTGGGCGCGTTGGTTGCGTGTGGAAGGCTCAGCGGCGGCCGCGACGGCCCGCACTGCTGGAGAATGCGGCGACACCACCGTTGGAGCCGGCAGAACTGGCGCCCGCGGAGGCCCCGCGACGGGGGGTGCCGGAACGACGTCCCTCGGTGCGGCCGGCCTCGGCGGGGCGGGCCTGGCCGCCACGACGGGACTCGGGGCGGTCGGCGGAATCGCCACCACGCCCGCGGCCACCACGACGCGAACCGCTGGATTCCTGGGCGTCGCCGCCCTGCCCACGGCCTGCGCCACCGCGCCCGCGGCCACCATTGCCCCCACGACTGCGGCCACCGCCGGCGTTGCCGCCAGCGCCGTTGCCGGCAGCCTGCTGCTCGGTCTTCTGCGGGTAGGCGGCCTTCTCGGCATCGGCGGGTGACAGGAAGGTGCGCTCGCCGGGGGCCAGCTCGTCGAGCGTGGCGCGGTCGCCATTGCTGACGGTGGGGCGGATCTTGGCGGCCCGCATCAGGCCACGGACCTCGCCGCGCTGGTCGGGCGTCACCATGGTGACGACGGTTCCGGCCTTGCCGGCGCGGGCGGTACGGCCCGAGCGGTGCAGGTAGGCCTTGTGCTCGGTGGGCGGATCCGCGTGCACCACCAGTTCGACGTCGTCGACGTGGATGCCACGGGCGGCGATGTCGGTGGCGACGAGGGTGTCGACGCGGCCTGAGTGGAAGGCCTCCATGTTGCGGGTGCGGGCATTCTGCGCGAGGTTTCCGTGCAGGTCGACCGCGGGGATGCCGCGTGCCAGCAGCTGCTTGGCGAGCTTCTTGGCGCCGTGCTTGGTGCGGGTGAACAGGATGGTCTTGCCCGGCGCCGCGGCCAGGTCGGCGAGGATGCCGGCCTTGTCGTACTTGTGGACCTCCAGCACGTGGTGGTCCATGGTGCCGACGGGGCTCTCGGCGGAATCGGCCTCGTGGGTGACGGGCTGGTGCAGGTAGCGCTTGACCAGCACGTCGATGCCATTGTCCAGGGTCGCGCTGAAGAGCATCTTCTGCGCATTGCCGGGCACCTTGTCCAGGATGCGCTTGACCATGGGGAGGAAGCCCATGTCGGCCATGTGGTCGGCCTCGTCGAGGATGCAGATCTCCACGGCGGACAGGTCGACGGCGCCCTGGCCCATCAGGTCGAGCAGGCGGCCGGGGCAGGCGATCAGCACGTCGACGCCCTTCGCGAGGGTGCGGACCTGCGGGTTCTGGCCTACTCCACCGAAGATGGTGAGGCTGCTCAGGGCGCTGGTCTTCTCCAGGGGGAGGAGGGATTCCTCGATCTGGGTGGCCAGCTCACGGGTGGGGGCCAGGATCAGGGCCCGGGGCTTCTTGGCCATCCGACGAGAGGAGGAGGCCTCCAGCCGGGCGACGCAGGGCAGCAGGAAGGCGAAGGTCTTGCCCGAACCGGTGCGGCCGCGGCCGAGCACGTCGCGGCCGGCGAGGCTGTCGGGCAGTGTTGCGAGCTGGATCGGGGTGGGGCTGGTGATGCCCCGCGCCTCGAGGGCAGTGGCCAGGTGTCCGGGAACGCCGAGTTCGACGAAGCCGCGGGCAGACGTGGGCACAGAGGTGTTGTCAGTCAAGAGATACCAATCAAATCGGTGTCTTGCACGGCGCGCTCAGCTTGGTCCGCCCAGGTGGGGCGGTGCGGCGCGGCCAGCGGAGCACTTCCAGGAAGTGTGGGCTCCGATCACCGAGGGTCCGCGGCAAGACTGGGCGGACCAACCTGCCCAGACTAGCTCATGGATGAGGTCTTCCCCGCATCGCGCTTTGCCAAACTCACAGGAGGCGCTCGGCTTCCTTCGATCCGCGTGTGTTGCAACACGAGCGGATCGAAGGAAGCCGCGCGCCTTGGGGGCGGCGGCCCATGAGTGGCCCGGCGGGAGCAAGCCCGCATGGATGGTCCGCTTCAGCCCATGACGAACACCGCTCCATTGCCCCCGTCGGGGTGTGGCCCGGGTGGGATCTGCCTTGTCACAGTGATTTCGAATGTCTCGGCGCTTCGGCGTCGACAACCGGAGGAGGAATTGCATTGGCCAGCAAGAGGGACCCCAAGTACCCCACACAGCCCGCCCCCACCAATGAGGTCCTGCCCAAGGACCCGATCGCGCCCGGCGGTGAGCGTCACCAGCAGGCGAAGGGCCGCGACGACGGCCTGACCACCAGCCAGGGTGGGCCGGTGGCCACCAACCAGAACCTGGCCACTGCCGGCAAGCGCGGCCCCGCACTGCTGCAGGACCACGTCTTCCGCGACAAGATCTTCCACTTCGACCATGAGCGCATCCCGGAGCGCGTGGTGCACGCCCGCGGCAGCGGCGCCCACGGCGTCTTCGAGACCTATGAGAGCCTCGAGGACATCACCTGCGCCGACATCTTCGCCCGCGCGGGGGAGAAGACCGAGGTCTTCGTCCGCTTCTCCACCGTCGCCGGGAACAAGGGCTCCTTCGACCTGGCCCGCGACGTGCGCGGCTTCGCGGTGAAGTTCTACACCCAGGAGGGCAACTGGGACCTGGTGGGCAACAACATCCCCGTCTTCTTCATCCAGGACGCCTTCAAGTTCCCGGATCTGGTGCACGCCGTCAAGGAGGCCCCCGACCGGGGCTTCCCGCAGGCGCAGAGCGCGCACGACAACTTCTGGGACTTCGTCAGCCTGATGCCGGAGAGCACCCACATGCTGTTGTGGGCCATGAGCGACCGCGGGATCCCGCGCTCCTTCCGCTTCATGGAGGGCTTCGGCGTCCACTCCTACAAGTTCGTCAATGCCAAGGGCGAGGCGCGTTTCGTGAAGTTCCACTGGAAGCCGCTGCAGGGCCTGCAGTCGGTGACCTGGCCGGAGGCGCTGAGCATCAACGGTGCAGACCCGGACTTCCACCGTCGTGACCTGTGGGACTCGATCCAGGCCGGGGACTTTCCGGAGTGGGAGCTGGGCGTGCAGGTCTTCGACGATGAGTTCGCCGACTCCTTCGACTTCGACGTGCTGGACCCGACCAAGCTGATCCCAGAGGAGCTGGTGCCCGTCCGCCCCATCGGCAAGATGACGCTCAACCGCACGGTCGCCAGCCACTTCGACGAGACCGAGCAGGTGGCCTTCATGACGCAGAACATCGTGCGCGGCATCGACTTCAGCGACGACCCGCTGCTGCAGGGCCGCAACTTCAGCTACCTGGACACGCAGCTCAAGCGCTTGGGCTCCACCAACTTCACCCAGCTGCCGGTGAACTCGCCGCGCTGCCCGGTGGCCAACTTCCACCGCGACGGCCACATGCAGACCGACCTGCACACCGGCCGCGCCAGCTATGAGCCGAACTCGTGGACCGGCGACGAGCGTGGCCCGCGCGAGAGCGAGGAGCTGGGACTGCGCTTCGAGCAGCAGGAGGTCAGCGGCGCCAAGCACCAGGCGCGTGCGGAGAGCTTCGCCGACCACTACTCGCAGGCACACCAGTTCTGGATCTCGCAGACCGAGGTGGAGCAGCAGCACATCGTCGCGGCCTTCACCTTCGAGCTGAGCAAGTGCGAGGTGCCGCAGATCCGCACCCGGATGCTCGGCAACCTGCGCAATGTCGACGAGGCGCTGGCCCAGCGGGTGGCCGACGGTCTGGGCATGGAGCTCCCCGGGGCCTCCAAGCCGGCCGTGGCGCCGCGCAAGGGCCTGCCCGCCTCGGATGCCCTCAGCATCCTGAAGAACGGGCCGAAGGACTTCAAGGGCCGAAAGCTGGGCCTGGTGGTGGGCGAGAAGACCGATGCCGATGCGCTGAAGGCCCTGGTGGATGCGGTCATCGGTGCCGGTGGCATGGTGGACGTGATCACCCCGACGGTCGGGGGTGCCAAGCTCTCCGACGGCTCGCAGCAGCCCGGCGCCCAGTTCATCAAGGGCACCAAGGCGGCGCTCTACGACGCCGTCGCCCTGCTGGTCACCGAGCAGGCTGCCGAGGAACTGGCCGACCTCCCGGAGGCGCGCGACTTCGTCACCGAGGCGCACGTGAACTGCAAGTTCGTCGGGTGGAACCCCGAGGCCAAGCCGCTGGCGGTGGCGTCGGGCGTCGCACCGGACAAGGGCTGGGTGGACCTGGCTGACGCGAAGGCCGCGGTGAAGGCCTTCGGCAAGCTTCGCTTCTGGGAGCGTGACGTCACCGCTCCCGCGAAGTAGCGGGAGAACCGGGGAGACCGAAGGACGCTCGGGTTCCCGCGGTCCGCGTGTGTTGCAACACGAGCGGATCGTGGGAACCCGAGCGTCTGTGTGTCCGGGGTCAGGTGAACTGGCCTCTCAGGTGAACTGGCGTCCCAGGTGAACTGGCCTCTCAGTTGAACTGCCACGAGCGCTTGCTCAGGCCGTACCAGAAGCCGTCGACGGCGGTCTGGCTGTTGGTGAGTTCCCCGGTGGCGTCGGCGGCGCCGAGTGCGACGTAGAGCGGGGCCCAGTGCTCGGTGCGGGGGTGGGCGATCTTCGCGCCGGGTGCCCGGTTCTCGAAGTCCAGGATCGCGTCGATTTCGCCCGTGGCCACGGCCTCGGCGGCCCAGTGGTCGAATTCGGCGCTCGCGGTGGGCGGCGTCGCGTCGGCGGGGGCTGACGGGTTGAACCACTGCAGGTTGTGCGTGGTGAAGCCGGAGCCGACGATCATCGTGCCCTGGTCACGCAGTTCGCCGAGCTTTCGGCCCATCTCGAAGAGCTGGCGTGCGTCCAGGGTGGGCAGGCTCATCTGCAGCACCGGGACGTCGGCCTCGGGGAAGAGCTCGACCAGCGGGACGTAGGCGCCATGGTCCAGCCCGCGATGGGGGTCGTGCTGGATGGGGTTGTCCGGCGTGGCGATCAGCTTGGCGACGTCCATCGCGAGGTCCGGTGCCAAGGGTGAGTCGTACTCGACGGTGTAGTAGTGCTGCGGAAAGCCCCAGAAGTCGTACACCAGTGGGTTCTTCTTCTCGAATCCGCTGACGGTGGTGGGGGCCTGCTCCCAGTGGGCGGAGATCATCAGGATGTTCTTCGGCCGGGTGAAGTCCTTGGACCACTCGTGCAGCTGGTCCGTCCAGGTGGCGTCATCGGCCAGCGGCGGGGCGCCGTGGCTGAGGAAGAGGATGGGCTGGCGGGTTTCGGTGGTCATGCCCCCTCAATTAAGTTGAATGATAAATTATTCCCCGGTGGGATCGGTCAGGGGAAGAATCGCGTAGGCATTGCGGATGTGGGCCTCGACGCAGTCTGCCGCCGCGGGGGCGTCGCCCGCTTGGATCGCCTCGGCAATGGCCTGGTGCTCCGCGCAGAGCTGGGAGCGGAAGCCCATCCAGTCGTCCAGGGAGCGTTCGGCGCGCATGATCGGGCCACGCAGACTCTCCCGGACGGCCTGCGTCAGGTCTCCGACCAGGGTGTTGTTGCCGGCGCGGGCGATGGCGATGTGGAAACGCGAGTCGAGGCTGTTGAACTCGTCGAGGTTCTGCGTCTGCTCCATCGCCTCCAGGAGTGACTCCATCTCGTCGAGCTGCGGGCCGTCGGCGTCGGGGGAGGCCGCCAGTTGGGCGCTGCTGCGCTCCAGGGCGATGCGGGCCACCACCACCTCGTCGAGCGGGAACTGGCTGAGCGCCACCTGCAGGCGCAGCAGTCGCCCAAGGGCCTGGCTGCGGTCGCTGATCACGTGGGTTCCGGACCGGGCTCCGCTGCCCACGCGGCTGGCCAGCACGCCCTGGGCCTCCAGGGTGCGGATCGCCTCGCGGACCGCCGGGCGGCTGACCGACAGCTGCAGGGCGAGGTCTCGCTCGGCGGGCAGGCGGTCGCCGACGCTCAGGTGACCATCGAGGATCTGGCTCTCGATGTGTTGCAGGACGGTCTCGAAGGCCCGCTGCGTGGCGGGTTCCGTCATGGGGGCCGGCTCGGACGTGCTCATGGGTCCCAGTCTCCCACCTCGCCCTCCCTGGGTGACTGTGGGCGTACTGAATCCAGCGGGGTCAATTCCGTGCAGGAAAAGTGCCGAAATATTCCCTTCCCGAGGCGGGTGTGGGCCCTTATGGTAGGACCAAAAGGTAAGACCAATAACCCTCGGACAACGGAGTCCCTCCATGAACCCATTTCGCCCCGAGCTCTACCCGCTGGGCAGCATCTGGCTGTCGGTGCTCGTCGCACTGCTGCCGCTCCTGGTGATCTTCCTCGGTCTCGGCGTGCTCAAGTGGAAGGCCCACGTGGCCGGCCTCGCAGCCGTCGCCACCGCGCTGGCCACCGCCGCGCTCGGCTTCAAGATGCCCGTCGGACTGGCCGCTCTCAGCGCCACCGAGGGCTTCGTCTTCGGCCTCTTCCCCATCGTCTGGATCGTCCTGATGGCCATCTGGTTCTACCAGATCACCGTCGTCAGCGGCCGTTTCGAGGACCTGCGCGCCACCTTCAACCTGATCAGTGACGACCCCCGCGTCACCGCACTGCTGGTGGCCTTCTGCTTCGGTGGCCTGCTGGAGGCGCTGGCCGGCTTCGGCGCCCCCGTCGCCATCACCGGCGTGATGCTGCTCGCCGTCGGCTTCCCCAAGATCAAGGCCGCCATCGCCGTCATGGTCGCCAACACCGCCCCCGTCGCCTTCGGCGCCGTCGCCATCCCGATCATCACGGCCGGCAAGGTCTCCGGCATCCCCTACGAGGAGATCGGCGCCATCGCCGGCCGACAGACCGCCGTCCTCGCCCTGGTCGTGCCCTTCGTGCTGCTGTGGATCGTCGACGGAGTCAAGGGCCTCAAGCAGGTCTGGCCCGCGGCCCTGGCCATCGGCGGCGCCTTCGCAGCCGGCAAGTGGATCACCTCCAACTACATCTCCGTCGAACTCACCGACGTGATCGCCTCCCTGGTCGGCATGGCCGCCGGTGTCATCCTGATGCGCTTCTGGAAGCCCAAGGGCACCGCAGAGGCCCAGGAGCGGCTGGCCGCCGAGAGCGCGGCAGAGGGTGGCAACATCGTGCTGGACCGCAGCGTCGACGACCACATCTCCGGCAACCGGATCGCCATGGCGCTGCTGCCCTACATCCTGGTGGTGGCGGTCTTCTCCATCGCCAACCTCGTCGCCCCGCTCAAGCGGGCCCTGACCAGCACCGACGTCGTCGTGAACTGGCCCGGTCTGCACGGCCACGTGCTCAATGGCGCCGGCAAGGTACACAGCTCGACGGTCTACACCTTCCAGTGGCTCTCCGGCGCCGGCACCCTGCTGCTGCTGGTCGGCATCCTGACCGCCATCATCTACAAGGTCTCCTTCGCCGACGCGCTCAAGGAGTTCACCAGCACCGCGTACAAGCTGCGCTTCACCGTGCTGACCATCGGCTCGGTCGTCGCCCTGGCCTATGTGATGAACCTGTCCGGCCAGACCACCACCATCGGCACCTGGATTGCCGGCGCGGGCTCTGCCTTCGCCTTCCTCTCCCCGGTGCTCGGCTGGATCGGCGTCGCGGTCACCGGCTCGGACACATCCGCCAATGCCCTGTTCTGCGGCCTGCAGGCCACCGTCGGTCACGAGACCGGCCTCAACCCGACCCTGCTGGCCACGGCCAACACCACCGGCGGCGTCGCCGGCAAGCTGGTCAGCCCGCAGAACATCGCCATCGTCGCCACAGCCGTCGGACTGGTGGGCAAGGAGTCGCTGATCCTGCGAAAGACCATCGGCTACTCCCTGGGCCTGCTCGCCCTGATCTGCCTGATGGTGGGCCTGCAGTCCACCCCGATCCTGTCCTGGATGCTCCCGTGAGCACCCCCGTCCCCTCCGCCACCCATCACAAGGAGCTCCGCATGAGTCCCACCCTCCCCGGACAGGGCAAGCGCGTCGCCCTGTTCGCCACCTGCATCAACGACGCGATGTTCCCCGAGACACCCAAGGCCGTCGTCACCGTGCTGGAGCGGCTGGGCTGCACCGTCGAGTTCCCCAAGGCCCAGACCTGCTGCGGCCAGATGAGCACCAACTCCGGCTACTTCGACGAGTCGGTCCCGCTGGTGCGCAACTACGTCAAGGCCTTCGAGGGTTACGACTACATCATCGCGCCGTCCGGATCCTGCACTGGTGCGGTGCGCGAGCAGCACCCGATGCTCGCCCGTCACGCCAAGGACTCCGGCCTGGTCAAGGCCGCCGAGGACGCCGCCAGCCGCACCTACGACTTCACCGAACTGCTGGTCGACGTGCTCGGTGTCACCGACGTCGGTGCCTACTTCCCGCACCGTGTCACCTACCACCCCACCTGCCACTCGGTGCGCGTCACCAAGGTGGGCGACAAGCCCTACCAGCTGCTCAGCAAGGTCCGTGGACTGCAGCTGGTCGAGCTGCCCGACGCCGACCGCTGCTGCGGCTTCGGCGGCACCTTCAGCCTGAAGAACCCCGACGTCAGCGTGGCCATGGCCACTGACAAGGCACGCAATGTCGCCAGCACCGGCGCCGAATACCTGGTGGCCGGCGACAACTCCTGCCTGCTGAACATCTCCGGCGTCCTCAACCGGGGCAATGCGGGCATCAAGCCGATCCACCTGGCCGAGATCCTGGCCAGCACCGACGCCAGCCTGACGGGAGCCACACGATGACCAACGAGACCGGAGAGATCCGCTCCACCCAGAGGACCCAGCTCAACCTGGTGACCAAGAACAACCATGGGACCGCCCGCCTCACCCCGGCCCCGCCGCAGGGCGAACTGGTGGACTCGCCGCTGTTCCCCGACGCGGCCAAGCGCGAGCTTGCCAACCCGGTGCAGCGCAAGAACCTGCACCACGCGATGAGCACCATCCGCGCCAAGCGCACCCGCGTCACCGCCGAGCTGGAGAACTGGGAAGAGCTGCGCTCGGCCGGCGAGGCGATCAAGAATCGCGTCGGCCGACACCTCGACGACTACCTCGTCCAGCTGGAGGAGAACCTCACCAAGGCCGGCACCACCGTCCACTGGGCCCGCGACGCCAAGGAGGCCAACGAGATCATCGTCGGCCTGGTCAAGGGCAAGCTCGGCCCCGAGGACCTGCCCGAGGTCGTCAAGGTGAAGAGCATGGTCACCCAGGAGATCGACATGAACGAGGCCCTCGAGGCCAACGGTGTCGCCGCCTGGGAGACCGACCTGGCCGAGCTGATCGTGCAGATGGGCCACGACCGCCCGTCGCACATCCTCGTGCCGGCCATCCACCGCAACCGGTCCGAGGTGCGCGAGATCTTCCTGGAGGAGATGGGCAACTACGGCAAGGCCGCACCCGAGGACCTCGACACCGAGCCGAAGAACCTCGCCGCGGCCAGCCGTGCACACCTGCGTGAGAAGTTCATGCGCGCCCACGTCGCCATCTCGGGTGCCAACTTCGCCGTCGCCGAGACCGGCACGCTGTGCGTGGTGGAGAGCGAGGGCAATGGCCGCATGTGCCTGACCCTGGCCGACACCCTGATCAGCGTCGTGGGCATCGAGAAGATCGTCCCGACCTTCGCCGACCTCGAGGTCTTCCTGCAGCTGCTGCCGCGCAGCTCCACCGCCGAGCGGATGAACCCCTACACCTCGCTGTGGACCGGCCCGCGCGAAGGCGACGGCCCGCAGGAGATGCACGTCGTCCTGATCGACAACGGCCGCACCGACGTGCTCGCCGACGAGGTGGGCCGCGAGGCGCTGCGCTGCATCCGCTGCAGTGCCTGCATCAATGTCTGCCCGGTCTACGAGAAGGTCGGCGGCCACGCCTACGGCTCGGTCTACCCGGGCCCGATCGGCGCCGTGCTCACCCCGCAGCTGCGCAGCATGAAGAATCCGGTGGACCGCTCGCTGCCCTTCGCGTCCAGCCTGTGCGGCGCGTGCAATGACGTCTGCCCGGTGAAGATCCCGCTGATGGAGCTGCTCATCCACGAGCGCCACAAGGCGGTTGAGGCGAAGAAGCAGCGCAAGAGCTACAACGTGCACTTCGAGCCGATCGCCATGAAGGCCACCAGCGTCATGTTCGGCAACGGCAAGCTGTGGGGCGCTGCCCTGGGTGCGGAGACCAAGGTCGGGGGCAAGGTGCTCGGCAGGTTCTTCGACCACATCGGACCCATCCCCGGGCCGCTGAACCGCTGGACCGGCGCGCGCGACGTGCCGATGGTTCCCACGCAGAGCTTCCGCGCCTGGTGGGACGAACGTGAGAAGAACAACGGCAACAAGGCCAAGGGAGACCAGAAGTGAACGCGAAGGACGAGATCCTCCAGCGGGTGCGCAAGGCACTCGCCGACGTCAAGGAGACCGACCCGGCCCTCGACGTCCCCGTGGCCTGGCGCTATGAGCAGCCCACCGCCATGGACGACGTGATCGGCCGTTTCGTCGAGCGCGTCGAGGACTACAAGGCCACCGTCGTGCGCGTCGGCGGCTCCGAGGCGGAGATCGCCCAGGCCGTCGTCGACGGACTGACATCGATCGAGGCGAAGGACGCCATCCTGCCCGTCGGCCTCCCGGCCGCGTGGCGCAGCGCCGTCGAGGCGGCCGGCATCACGATCCTGTCGGACGAGCCGCAGCTGACCAATGACCAGCTCAACGCCGCCGGAGCTGTCGTCACCGCGGCACGCGTCGGGGCCGCCGAGTCCGGCACGATCATGCTCGACCACGCCGACGACCAGGGCCGTCGTGCCCTGAGCCTGGTGCCGGACGCGCACATATGCGTGGTGCGCACCGATCAGGTGGTCTCGGACATCCCCGAGGCCGTCGGACGCCTGCAGGACTCGGTCAAGCAGCAGCAGCCGATCACCTGGATCAGCGGCCCCTCGGCCACCAGCGACATCGAATTGAGCCGCGTGGAGGGCGTGCACGGACCACGGACCCTCTACGTCGTGGTTGCCGGCTGACGGCATCCAACCAACACACACGGGCCCGGTTCCTTCAAGGAACCGGGCCCGTGTCATGTCTCGGTGTGAGTGAATCTCCCGATTCCACCACTGACATTGTTTGTTGTTCAATTTCCCCCGAAAAGGGATTGAAAGGCCGTGACCTTGGAGAAGGGCGAGGAGACCCCCCGCCCCGAAGCCCTCCGAGACCCCGGCGCCCAAGCCGTCCGAGACCCCGGCTCCCGATCTGCCCATGCTGCAGGCCGACGACGAGGCTCCGGCCAAGAATGTCCCCGCAGGCAAGGCTCCCGAGACATCCACGCCGAAGATCGAGCAGGCTCCCCAGCGTTCCGTGAGCTCGCGGATGCTGCCCAACACGGGCAATGACCTGACCGTCGGTGGGCTGGTGGCCGGCCTCAGGCTGGTCGTCGCCGGTGCAACCACCTTGGTGATCGGCCGCAAGCGCAAGTGACCTGAGCGGCATCAACGGGGCCAGGCCCCAAGATTGGCTCCGGTGCGCGGGAGGCCCGGTGGGAGATTCGTCTCCTGCCGGGCCTTCATCGTGCCCCGGCCCTTGGCGCGGGCGCCCTCTGGGTCTCTGGGGCAGACTCACCTCAACCCCTGCTCAAGCTCTCTTCCCGATGAATCAGCGGACCAGTAAAGCTCCTAGTCGCACCGAGTGAATCGGTGCTCTCAAGCGAAATCGACGAGGATCTGGGAACTATGACGGGCGCCCCCCGAGATCACCGGTGAATTAGGAGAGTGGCCCCGCTCGTGGATAACGTCATGACGATCGTCAATCCCAGGAGGCACATCTACATGGCCGAGCAAGATCGACCAAAAGACCTGAATCCGCCGGGCTCTCGTCGCCGTGATCGCAAGAAACCCCGGTCCGCCGCCCGACCCGTCGGGAACAAGCAGCGTGCCGGCAGCCCGCTGTCCGCTGGGCACCCGCGAGACCTGTTGGACGTCCACGGTGGCGTCGCCCGCCTGACCGGCCAGGGCAAGGTGCTGGAGAACGCGCACCCTGCCCTCGAGCCGTCGGCCGAGGCACTCAAGCACGAACGCCCCGGTGAACTCGACAAGGTGGTCTTCGGCATCACTGCGGTGCTGTCCATTGCCTTCGTCATCTGGGGTGCCGTGGCCCCCGCCCAGCTCAACGCGGCCTCCGGGCACGGCCTGGAATGGGTCGTCAAGAACACCGGCTGGCTCTTCGCGACGGCCGCCACAGGTTTCGTCTTCTTCGTCCTGTGGCTGGCAATCAGCCCCTACGGCCGCATCCCGCTGGGCCGCGACGGCGAGGAACCCGAGTTCACCACCACCTCGTGGATCGCCATGATGTTCAGCGCCGGCATGGGCATCGGTCTGATGTTCTACGGCGCCGCAGAGCCGTTGGCGCACTTCGTCACCCCGCCGCCCGGCACCGGTGAGGCCGACGTGAAGAAGGCCATGGCCACCACCCTCTTCCACTGGGGCCTGCACCCGTGGGCCATCTACGCCATCGTCGGTGTCGCCATCGCCTATGGCGTCTTCCGCAAGGGCCGCCCGCTGACCATCAGCGCCGTCTTCGAACCGCTGCTGGGCAAGCGCCAGACCTACGGCCCGGCAGGCAAGGTCATCGACATCTTCGCCATCTTCGCCACCCTCTTCGGCTCTGCCACCTCGCTGGGCCTGGGCGCGCTGCAGATCGCCGAGGGCGCCAAGATCGTCGGCTGGCTCGACGAGGCCACCAACAAGTTCCTGGTGGTGCTGATCACCGTACTGACCATCTGCTTCATCCTGTCCGCCGTCTCCGGCGTCGGCAAGGGCATCCAGTACCTGTCGAACATCAACATGGTGCTGGCCCTGGTGCTGGCCCTGTTCGTCTTCGTCGTCGGCCCCACCGTCTTCATCCTCAACCTCATCCCGTCCACCCTGGGTACCTATCTGCAGGACCTGATGATGATGAGCGCCCGCACCGGCGTCAGCGGCGGGGACAAGACCTCCGACTGGCTGGCCGGCTGGACCATCTTCTACTGGGCCTGGTGGGTCAGCTGGACCCCCTTCGTGGGCATGTTCATCGCCCGCATCTCCAAGGGCCGCACCATTCGCCAGTTCGTCTCCGGTGTGCTGCTGGTGCCGTCCGTGGTGAGCCTGGTCTGGTTCGCCATCTTCGGTGGCGCCGCCATCAACTCTGAGCGGATCGGCGCCAAGCTCAGCGAGGCCGGCTCCTCCGAGGCCATGCTCTTCGCCCTGCTGGACACCATGCCGTGGGCCAAGGTCACCTCCGTGCTGGTCATGGTCCTGGTGGGCATCTTCTTCGTCTCCGGCGCCGACGCCGCCTCCATCGTGATGGGCACCCTGAGCGAGAACGGCACCATCGAGCCGTCGCGGTGGAGCGTCATCTTCTGGGGCATCGCCACCGGCGCCGTCGCCGCCATCATGCTGGTCACCGGCGGTTCCGATGCGCTGGGCGGCCTGCAACAGATCATCATCGTCGCCGGTCTGCCCTTCATGGTGATCATGATCGGCATGGCCATCGCGCTGGTGAAGGACCTGGCGCGGGACCCGATGATCGTGCGTGGCCAGTACGCCAAGGCTGCGGTGGAGAAGGCCATTGTCGAGGGCGTCACGGCCCACGGGGACGACTTCCACTTCGCGGTGGAACCCACGGCTCCCGGTGAGGGTGCCGGCTCCATGGTGGACACCTCCACCATGGAGGTCGTCACCGATGAGACCGAGGACCCGCGGGTCTGACGGTCCTCGCAGCAAGCGTCAACGGGCCGCTCGTCCTCTCCCGATGGGCGGCCCGTTTCGCGTCCTCGGGGGACTCGCGCCCCGACTCGCCCCGAGAATCGACCACTGCCTGCCATCCGGGTGCCCACTCCCTGCGCGGCAGCTGATCCTCGTGACGGCAGCGGGGTCGATTCTCGGGGGGCCTGGCGTGAGGACCGAGACCATGACCTCCCGCGCCGGACGCAGGCATGGCAGGCTTGCCCCGAGATGGCCTCGCTGCTCACCCGAAGATTCCAGGAGGACCGATGAAACTTCCGATCGCGCTGCCCCTGATGCTTGCCCCGATGGCCGGTGGCCCCACCAGCCCGGAACTGCTCGCCGCGGTGACCGCGGCGGGTGCCGGTGGCTTCCTGCCGGGTGGCTACCTCACGGCAGCCCAGTTGGAGGGTCGGTTGGGGGAGCTGTCGGACCGGATGGTGGCCGCGGGCCTGGGGGATTCGCCCCATGGCGTCAATCTCTTCGTCCCGGGACCCACGGACAGGCGCCGCGACGAGAATGCCGTGGCCCTCTACTCACAGCGGCTCGGTGAGGGAGTGGGGAGGCCCGATTGGGGGGACCGGGACCACTACGAGGACAAGCTGCGGCTCCTGCTGGAGGTGCACCCCGTCGCCATGGTCAGCTTCACCTTCGGCTGCCCGACGGCCGAGGAGGTGACCGCCCTGCACCGGGCGGGGAGCCGGGTCCTGGTCACCGTGACCGACGCCGAGGAGGCCCGAGCCGCGGCCGCGGTGGGGGCAGATGCCCTGGTGGCGCAGGGATTCGACGCGGGCGGCCATCGGGGCACACATGCCGTCACCAAGATCCCCAACCGTCGCGATGCCCTGGCCCTGATCCCCGAGCTGACTGGTCTGGGGCTCCCGCTCATTGCCGCCGGTGGCGTGGCCACCCGGGGCGATGTACAGCGGCTGCTGGCAGCCGGGGCCGTCGCGGTCCAGGTGGGTACCGCCTTCCTCCGCTGCCCCGAGGCCGGCACCAGCGCCGCGCACCGTGACCTGCTGGTCACGGCCCGGGGGACGAAGGTCACCAGAGCCTTCAGCGGGCGTCCGGCGCGTGGGCTGGTCAACGACTTCCTGCTGGCCCACGACGACCAGGCGCCGGCGGTCTACCCGCAGGTGGACCAGATCACCAAGCCGCTGCGGGCCGCGGCCGCGGCCCGGGGAGACTCCTCGCAGGTCTCCGGCTGGGCGGGCACTGGTTGGGCGGCGGCCCAGGAGGTCCCGGCCGCCGAGGTCATCGCGTCGCTGCTGCCCTGATCCTCAGATGAGGGCAGCCGCGCGGGCGTCGTGCAGCTGTACCAGCCGCAGCAGCACGCCCATCCCCGCCATCGCGACGCCGCACAGGCCGGCCGCACCGCCCAGATAGGCGATCAACTGCTCGGAGAAGACAGTGGTGAAGACGTCGTCGACCTGCCAGGTGGCCCAGCCGCAGACCGCGGCCACCCCCGTGGCGATGCAGCCCAGCAGCACCATCAGGCCCGGGACCGCGCGCGAGGGACGATCGGCCTCCGGGCGGGGCGAATCACCCCACGTGCGGCTGGCCAGCACTCGCTGCCGCAGCGCACCGACGGCCAGGGCGCCGAAGGCCCAGGCAAAGCAGACCAGGTAGGCACCCACCACGTCCGAGGGGCGGTGCCACTGGGCCGCCAGGGTGCCGTAGCCGAAGAGCATCATCACCAGCGCGCCCAGCATGGCCACCGGTGCGCGCAGGCTCCTGGGTGCCACCAGCACGGCGGCCACCATGGCCGAGCCGGCAGCGGTGGTGTGCCCGCTGGGGTAGGAGTTGTGGTGCAGACCCTCCCAGTCCACCAGCAGCGGGCGGTAGAGCAGGTGGTACTTCAGGACCCGGGTGGACAGGTTGGCGGCCGCCACGAGGGCGGCGGCCTCCAGCGCCAGCATCCAGCGGCGGCGCAGCACGGCCACCAGGGCCACCAGGAGCATCACCAACGCGATGGCCCCCACCGAGACGGTCTCCAGGACCCGCTGCAGGCGGTCGGCGACGTGGCTCTGGCCGATGGCGGCGCCCAGATAGGCGATGGAGTCCAGCAGCTGGCCGCGGGTGGTGACGACGAAGAAGCGCCACACACCCAACGTCGCCACCCCCGAGGCGAGGGCCAGCAGCAGCGGACGCACCCAGCGCCACTCGCGGGAGAAAGAGGTCATGGGGGCCATTCTTTCAAGCGGGGCAAGGCATTGGGTGCGTGCGTGACCGGCGTGGCGTGAGCGGGGATTCACAGCTTCCTCACAGCCGATGCCATGGGTTTTCGCAGATCCGCCACGTTCACTGGATGCATGACGAACGGTGTCTCCGGAAACAACCACCCCGACGAGTCCACGCGCCGCCTGGACGATGCGGAGTGGTTCTGGACGCGGGCGGCCTCCGAGGAGACGGCCCAGCCCGAGCCCACCCAGGTCATCCCCGGCGCCGTCGGCGCGCAGGACTCGGTGGAACCGACGATCCAGCTGCCGCAGGCCGAGATGCCCCTGGCCCTCAGTGCGGCGATCGGCTCGGCGGCGGCCACCGCCGCCCACCCGTCGGCGCCCCAGCCGGGTGTCGCGGGGCCCCGTGCCGGACAGCAGGGTGGCCAGCGGCCGACGGGGCCCCAGCTCGCAGCGTGGGCGCCGCCCACCGGTGTGCCTGCCGCCAGCACGTCGCCATCGACGGCCCGTCGGTCCGGCGGCCCCAATGCACTGCTCGCGGTCTTCGCGGCGAGCCTGATGACGGGAATGGCCGTGCTCCAGGCGCCTGCCCTGGCCCGGACGGCCGGTGAGCTCCTGCCCGGTGGCCAGACCTCAATCCAGCCGGCACCGACGCAGGAGGATCCCGGCACCCAGACCGGTGGCACCCAGACTGGTGGCACCCAGACCGGCGGCACCCAGGACGGATCGGGCACGCCCGCGGAGGAAGAGCCGTGGGATCCTTGGGGCGTCGACGATCAGGACCCGCAGGACGAACAGGACCAGGAAGACCAGCAGGGCACCACCAACGAGCAGTCGACCGGCGCCTCACAGGCCTCGGTCACCAGTGCGCAGGGCAAGGGCGTGGTGCTGATCGAGGCAACCACCGCGTCGGGTCGCTCGGCGGGCACCGGCATGGTGGTCACGGACAACGGCTATGTGCTGACCAACTACCACGTGGTGCAGTCGAGCACCGCCCTGCGGGTACAGCTGGCCAGCAGCCAGAAGACCTACCAGGCAACGGTCGTCGGGCATGACGCCAGCAATGACGTCGCCCTGCTGAAGTTGGAGGGGGCAGAGGGGCTGCAGACGGTCACCCTCGACGACGACCAGCTGTCCACCGGGGATGCCGTGACCGCCGTCGGCAATGCCAACGGTCAGGGCCATCTCAGCGCCGCCGCCGGCACGGTGAAGGACCTGACCAGCTCCATCACCGTCAGCAACGAGACCTCGGCCAGTGGCAAGGAGGAGCTGAGCGACGTCATCAAGACCACCGCCGGTGCGCAACCCGGGGACTCGGGTGGCCCGATGTTCGATGCCGAGGGCGAGGTGGTCGGGATGACCACCGCCGGCCAGCAGGCCAGCTCCGGCATCCGCACCCAGAACACCACTGTCGCCAGTTACGCGGTGCCCATCGAACGAGCGATGGGGATCATCACCCAGATTCGCTCCGGCAATGAGTCCGGCACGGTGAAGGTCGGCCCCAATGCCTACCTCGGGGTCTCCGTCCGCACCCTCGACGACGGCAGCATCAGCGTCGCCTCGGTGGTCAGTGGTGGCCCGGCAGCCACAGCCGGCCTGTCCCGCGGTGACACCATCACCTCGCTGGACCAGACGTCGATCACCTCCCACGCCGTGCTCAGTGAGGTGCTGGCCGGCAAGGAGCCGGGGGACCGGGTCACCATGACCTGGCTCGACGGGTCATCGGGTGCTCGGCGCTCCGCAGAGGTGACCCTGGGCAGCAGCCCGATGAACTAGTCAGCGGTCTGCCCGGGTCCCGCACCGTCACCTTCGTCCGAGGCCACGTGACTGGTCCTGGGTGGACCCAGCGCACCGATATCGTCCGAGGCGTGGGGGTGAGACAGTCCGGGCGGGCACAGCGGGAGGCCAGGGTGCTGGCCGCTGCGCGTGACCTGTTCACCGCCCAGGGCTACGATCCCCTGCTGGCCAAGATGTTCGGAGAGGACGAGAGCATCGCCTTCCTGGGCAGGATCGCCCGGATCGAGGCCTGTCCGCCGAGCGACAGGGACTTCGCCGGGGAGGTCCACACCATGTTCGACCCCTGGTACGAGAGTGTCCGACGCCAACCCACCCTGGTGCGCACCTTCCTGCTCGACGGCCTTCCTCCCGGGACGGGGCGTAGCGAGGAGCGGCGCAGGGAGGATGCCGCTGTGGTGGACGCCATCTGCATGCGGCTGCTCACACGGCACCCGAGCCTGGACCACCACCGGGCCCGCAACCTGTCCTACGCGGCCTACAGCGCCCACGCCGTCGCCCTGATTGCCGTGGCCATTGGCAATGTGCCCTTCGACGAGGCACGCGAGCAGGCCCGAGCGGCGGTGTGCACCATCTGTGACCAGGTTTGAGGGCCGGCTGTGTCCCGAGGACAGCGAACCCGCCACGGGTGCATCATCGTCCAAGGGCCATGACCTGGCCATTGACAAGGAGAAGCGATGAACCTCACCTGGCTGCTGCAGACGCTGCCCGGGCCACTGGTCTACGTGGCGATCGGACTGCTGATCGGGGTGGAGAGCATAGGCATCCCGGTGCCCGGTGAGACGGCACTGATCGCGGCCACATTGGCCTCGCGGCACCCGGCGGCGGCCTTCCATCCGATGGGGATCGCCCTGGTTGCCAGCGCGGGGGCCATCATCGGCGACTCGATCGGCTACTGGGTGGGCCGGGAGAAGGGCAACCAACTGCTGGGGTGGATGGTGCGTCGGTTCCCCCACCACGTCACCCCGGCACACCTGGGGTGGGCCCGGGAGTTGATGGGCAGCTACGGCTCGGGAGCGGTCTTTGGCGGCCGCTTCGTCGCCCTGCTGCGGATGCTGGCGGGGCCCCTGGCCGGGACGATGGGCATGCACTACCCCACCTTCCTGGCGGCCAATGCCGCGGGAGGGATCCTGTGGGCCGGCGGCACCGTCGGAGTGCTCTGGGTGCTGGGGGAGGTGGCCCAGACCTGGCTGTCCCGGGCCGGCTGGATCGTGCTCGCCGGGCTGCTCGTCGCCGTCCTGCTGGGCTCCCGCAAGATCAACTCGACCATGCAGGCCAGGGTCCGGGCCTATGCTGAAGCCCATCCCGAGGAGATGGCCGACTGGAAGGCCACGCAGGCAGGAGAGTGACGATGCGGTTGCTGCTGGTGGAAGACGATCGGTCCCTCGCGGAGGTGGCCCGCCGCGGACTCGTGGGCGAGGGGCACGTCGTCGACCTTGCACGCGACGGCAAGGAGGGATGCCTCAAGGCCGTGCACGGCGAGTACGACGTCGTCATCCTGGACATCATGCTGCCGCTGATGAACGGCTACGACATCCTCAAGCAGATGCGCGCCAATGACGTGTGGACGCCGGTGCTGATGCTCACCGCCAAGGACGGCGAGTGGGACCAGGCCGACGCCTTCGACCTGGGCGCCGACGACTACCTGACCAAGCCCTTCAGCTTCGTCGTGCTCAATGCGCGGCTGCGGGCACTGGCCCGGCGCGGCGGCAGCGAACGCCCCGCCCAGCTGACGGCCAAGGGACTGGTGCTGGACCCCGCCACCCACCTGGTCAAGCGCGGCGAGCACTCCATCGACCTCACCCCGCGAGAGTTCAACCTGCTGGCCTACCTGATGCAGCAGAAGGGCGCCGTGGTCACCAAGGCGCAGATCCTGGACGGGGTCTGGGGTTCCGAGCACGACGGGGACCCGAACGTAGTGGAGGTCTACGTCGGCTACCTGCGCAAGAAGCTGGACACCCCCTTCGGGGAGCACACCATCCAGACGGTGCGTGGCGTGGGCTACCGGCTCGCCATGGAGTGAGCCGCCGTGTCGGCCGCAGGTTGATCCCACCTCATCCCTGCGGCCGACAGCCCTTGCACCCGCCAAGGTGCGATGATTGCATGGATGACTACGCCAGACACCCCATCGTTGGTTGAGCGACGGCCCCACGAGCAGCGGTGGTTCCTGCGTCTGGGCGGGCGGGACCACGTGGCCACCACGAGTGGCCGGATCACCACCCACGTCGAGCTGCGCCGCGACGGCGAGCTGCTGCTGCACAAGGACACCCTCGAGACCCGGACCACGCTCACCTGCGACGAGGGATCCGTGCCTGGGCTGGAGGCCGACCTGCGCCGGACCCGGACCGGGCGCGTCAAGCGCGTCACCCTGCGCATCGATGGCCGCGAGGTGGACTTGGAGCCGGAGGCCGGATCGCCTGCCGCCCGACGGCTGACGCGGGAACGGCGCCACCCGTGGGCCTACGCGTCGCTCGACGTGCTGGTGGCCGTCGTCGGGGTGCTGCTGCCCCTGCTGGGGATCGGTGCCCTCATCAAGCTGCTGCTCGCGCCCGTCATCGCATGGCTGCTGGGGCTGCTGCCGGACTGGCACCTGCCGCGGATCCCGTGGCCGGACATCGACTGGCCAGACATCCCCTGGCCGCACCTCGACTTCTCCTGGATCCCGGACTGGACCCCGCCGTGGTGGTTCATCTGGTTCTTCGACCACCTGGGGCAGGTCAAACCCGTCCTCTTTGCGCTGGTCATCGCCGTCTATGAGGTCCGCCGGCGACGTAGGCAGGACCAGGAGAAGAAGGACCCGGAGGCGCTGGAACGCGAGGAACTGCTCGAACGTCTGGCACGGGCCATGCAGCAGGTGGCCGGAGGCTCAGCGCGGGCCGGGGAGCGTGACCACGAAACGGGCCCCACCCATCTCCGACCCGTCGACACGGATCGTTCCGCCGTGGGCCGTGACGATCTGGTGGACGATCGCCAGACCCAACCCTGACCCGCCCTGGTCCCGGGACCGCGACTCCTCCAGCCGGACGAAGCGCTCGAAGACGCGCTCCCGGTCCGCGGTGGCGATGCCATTGCCGTCGTCCTCGACCCGGATCATCGCGCCGGCATGCTCCAGAGGACGGACGTCCACGTGCACCCGGCTCCTCGCGTGCCTGGCGGCGTTGTCGCACAGGTTGCGCAGCACCTGGCCGATCTGGGTGGGGTCGGCCTCGATCCGGGTGGCGGTGATCTTGGAGGTCACCTCGACGGTGGCGGTGCGGCGCAACCGGGCCACCTCCTGCGCGGCCAGGTCATCCAGGTCCGTCTCCGTGATGGTGAGCTCGAGACCCCCGTCGTCGCTGCGCGACAGGGCGAGCAGGTCCTGCACCAGCTCCGAGAGCCGGCTCGCCTCGGTCTGCATCAGTGGCGAGAGTTCCCGCCAGGTCTCGATCCGGTCATCGGATGCGGCGATCTCCAGGGCACCCGACAGGCTGGCCATCGGGGAGCGCAGCTCATGGCTGGCGTCGGAGATGAAGCGACGCTGGGACTCGTGCGCCGCCTGCAACCGCTGCAGCATCTGGTTCATCGTGATGGCCAGGGAACGCAGCTCGTCCGGGGCCTCCGGCAGCGGCACGCGCTCATCGAGCGTCGAGGACGTGATCCGCGAGACGCGGGCATTCATCTCGTCGACGGGGTCCAGCGCGCGGCCACCCACCCACCAGGCCGTCAGGCCGGCGGCCAGCATCACCAGCGGCACGCAGGCCAGCAGCAGGCCCGTCGTGACGGTCACCGCAGACTGCTGGTCCTCCTGGGAGGTCGCGACGATGGCCACATAGGGGTCCCCCGCGTGGGTGATGCCCTGGGCCACCACCAGGTCACGGTGCTCATTGCGGTCCCCGGGGCCCCACCAGCGCACCGCCCCCTCCTGCTCCGCGTCGCCCGGCTGGGGGCGCATCTCGCTCAAGGGGCTGGTGTAGTGGGAGTTCGACGTCCACACCACTGCGCCGGAGCTGTCGACCAATTGGGCACGGTATCCATCGTCGAGCTGGAAGCTGGTCATGGCCGCGGGGCCGCGTTCCCCGGCATACGCGGCCGTGCGGTGGGCCACCTCCCGGGCCTGGGTGACCTGGGCATTGGACAGCGAGCTGGTCAGCAGGTTGGCCAGCAGGAGGATGCCGATGCACAGGGGAAGCGCCACCAGGAGCACGGCGACGGTGGTCAACTGTTTGCGGATCCCCAAGCGGGTCCAGCGGCCGACGATCCTGGTTCTGGGCATGGACCCATCGTGCCGCATCGGGTGCGGCCATATCGCGGGTCTCCCAAGGACGCTCGGCTTCCTGCGAGGCGCTCGGGTTGCAACACACTCGGATCACGCGAACCCGAGCGGCTGTCACGAACCCGAGCGTCTGGCGGCGGGGGCGGGAGCGCGGGAGAACAGGTCAGCTGGTGGGAAGCCCCGCCAGACGTCGCACGGTCTGGAAGAGCTCGTCCTGCCCGGCGCCGGTGACCAGGTGGGTGGCCACCTCGGTGACGGCGGGGGCGCAGGGCTGCACGCCGATCGAGGTGCCCGCGAAGGTCAGCATCGGCACGTCGGTGGCCGAGTCACCGCAGGCGATCACCTCGTCGGGTGCCAGCCCCAGGTGCTCGCACAGGGCCTTCAGGGCATTGCCCTTGCCGGAGGTGACAGGCCAGATGTCGTGCAGGCCCATGCCGGAGTGGGTCAGGTTCAGCCCGTCGATGGCGGCGACGGCCGCCTCCAGTTCCCCGATGTGCGCATCCGGCCCCTCACACAGGATCTTGCGGCAGCGCAGGCCGGCGAGGTCCTCCGCGGTGGCCACGGGTGCGTGGGTGTCCGCGACGCACCAGGTGTCGTGCTCCTCGCGGGCAATTGCCTCGGGATTGCCGAAGGCCAACCAGCGGCCGTCATCGGTGTAGACGTCGATGGCACCCTGGCCGTGGTCGTCGACGACGGTCAGTGCCGCCAGGGCCCGCGCCAGTTCGGGCGTCACCTCGAAGCCCACCTCGTGCACCACGGTGCCGTCGGCCAGCTTCGTGAGGGCCCCGTTGTAGCTGATCCGAGTCAGCGGGACGCCGATGGCCTCGTTCACCACGGCCATCGACTCGTCCAGCCGGGCGCTGGCCAGGGCCACGTCCAACCCGTCGGCCACCAGTGCCTTCACCGCGGCTGCCGCCTCCGGGGTGATCCGACTCCCGGTCAGCAGCAGGGTGTGGTCCAGGTCGAAGACCGCCAGCTTGATCGTCATCAGAATCCTTCGCCGTCCCTGCGCGCCCAGGGACTGGAGTCGTCGAGGATGCCCGGCGCCGGTGGAGCGACGGGCGGGGGAGGTGCCATGGGTGGCTCGGGTGCCATGGGCGCCCGTGGCTCAGGGTAGCCGGGTGTCGGCCACTGCGGCTGCACCGGCATCGGCTGGGGCACTGCCACGCCCGGCCCGCCCTGTTCGAAGCGACGCACGTCGACGTACATCAGGGTCTGCCAGATCGTCGTCCACACCGCGACGAGGAAGCTGAGCGCCAGGCCCAGCAGGCCCGTGACCACGGCCAGCGGGGCAAGGTCTTGGTTGTCCCGGATGGCCTCATTGGTGAAGTTGACCGTCGTGTTCAGCAGGTAGGGGAGCGCACCACCGACGATCAGCAGCCCCAACGTGCCCCAGAAGCGGCGGCTGGTCAGGGCCAGCGAACGCCGCAGCACGCCCAGGCCCCGGTGGCCCTCCAGAGCGAGGGCCTGCAGGCTGTAGACGAGCCGGATCTGCAGGTAGAGGCCGATCAGGAGGGCCGTGAGGAAGAGACCCACTGTGACGAGGACGGCGGTGTCCGAGAGCCAGTTGTCGCCGGCGGTGATGGTCACGAACAGCACCGACAGCATGGCGCCCAGCCCGAATCCGAGCGCGGCGCCGATCATGATCAGGGTCCCTGCCCGGCCGGTGGCGTCACGGGTCTGGTTCTCCGCAGAGTTCCACGTCGCGTCGAAGCCGCGCACCGTCTGGTCGACGACCGCCACCATCATGGAGGTGAACCGTGCCCACAGCCACACGGCCACGGCACCCATCAGCGTCGCGCAGACCAGGATGGCCGGAATGACCATGGTGAGCACCGGACGCGGATCGTACTTCCGGTCCTCGTAACCCGCGATGAGGCTGAAGACGCCCAGCATGATGACAATGACCGCGGGGAAGAACATGATTACCACGGCCACCAGAGCGCTGACCAGGCTGATTCCCAACAGCAGGAGACCCTTGCGCTTGCAGACCTCCCACGTGGCGCGGAACAGCCCCCCGATGCCCAACCGGCCCGGCGGCAGCACCGGTGGGCGGTTCGCCAGCGGAGCCCCGAAGAGGTTCGGGTAGTGCGGCCCGGGGCCAACTGGGACAGCGGAGGGTTGGCCCCACGGGGGATTGGTCATCATGGCCTCAGTTCTGGTCTTCCTTCGGGTTCTGGGCGACGGCATCCAGGGCGCCCACCTCGGCCTGCTTGGCGAGGGTGCGCAGCCTGGTCAGGTGCTCCTCCCAGAATTCCGTTCCCTGACCCCACATGTTGTCATTCGTGGCGGTCAGGCCGGCCTTGCCGTCGATCTGCTCCCGCACGATGTCCGCATGGCCCAGATGCCGGGCGGTCTCGACGGTGACGTGGACGACCAGGCGCTCGAGGGTGGTGGGCTCCTGCCACCACGGGACTTGGGCGACGGCATCGAGGTCCAGCTCGGCGCAGGTCTGGCGCGAGGCAGCGATGGCATCCCGATAGCCCTGGATGATCTCGTCGGCCCGCTCCTGGGCGGTGGCATAGAAGTCGAGGTTTCGGTCCGCGTCCATCCGCAGGTTCTCCAGATCCGGGTAGGGGCGTCCGAAGGACATCTGGAAGTAGCCGTACTCCACGGCGGTGAGGTGCTTGACCAGACCCAGCAGGTTGGTGCCGGTGCCGGTCATCGGGCGCCGCAGCTGGCCCTCGTCGAGGCCCTCCACCTTCCACAGCAGGGATCCCCGCTGTGTGTCGAGGTAACTGAGCAGGATCTCTTTTGTCTGGCTGGGGGTGCTGTCGCTCATGCTCCCACGGTATCCGCCGCAGAGCCCGGATCCCGGGGGGCGCTCGGGTCCAGGCATCCGAGTGGGTTTGCGTCAGCCGCGCGGGTTTCTGGGATCCGCTCGTGTTGCAACACACTCGGATTGCAGGAACCCACGCGGCTTTCGGGAACCCGAGCGGGTGCGCGGGCCGTGGCCGGGCAGCTGCGGCCGGCGCCGTGGGCCGCACCAAACGCGATGGGGCAGGGCCCACCACGAGAATCGACCGCGGGTGTGGCGGGGCCGCTCCCGCCCCGCAGGGGAAGGGCGGCCCCGGGCGCACGGGCGGTGCATTCTCGTGGCGGGCTCGGTACACAGGCGTCGTGGGGGCGGCGCTGCGAGAATGGAGCCCATGACCTTCGAGCCCATGACCTTTGATCTTGCGCGGATCGGGGCCGGGCTGCCCGTCACCGACGCCCGGGAGGAGCTGGGGGAGGCGCTGGCCGGAGGCATCGCCGTGGTCCAGGCGCCGCCCGGCACCGGCAAGACCACTCTCGTCCCGCCGCTGGTGGCCAACCTGCTCGGCGCCGGTGAGGGGCGGGTCGTGGTCACCCAGCCCCGGCGGATCGCAGCCCGTGCCGCGGCTCGACGATTGGCGCACCTGTCCGGAGGAGCGCTTGGCGGCGAGGTGGGATTCAGCATCCGCGGGGAGAACCGCACCAGCGCCGCCACCCGCGTCGAGTTCGTGACCACCGGCGTGCTGGTGCGTCGCCTGCTCAACGACCCCGCCCTGGACGGGACCGGCGCCATAGTCCTCGATGAGGTGCACGAACGTTCCCTGGACAGTGACCTGGCCTTCGCCATGGTGCGGGAGCTGCGGGAACTGCGCCCCGAACTCAGGGTGGTCGTGATGTCCGCGACGCTGGATGCCGAGCGCTGGGCCGGCCTGCTCGGGGAGCACCGGGAGGACGGGGTGCCGGCTCCCGTCGTCGCCGTCGCCGCGGACCTGTACCCCCTGGAGATCCGCTGGGCGCCAGCGCCGCCCGGCGTCATGAGACTGGACCAGCGTGGCATCACCGACGCCTTCCTGGACCATCTGGCCAGCGTCACGGCCGAGGCCATGGGCCAGACCCAGCAGGGCCGCGCGCTGGTCTTCGTCCCCGGCGCCCGGGAGGCCGAGCGCGTCGCGCAAAGGCTGCAGAACCTGGGAATCGAGGCCGATGCGCTGAGCGGTTCGCTGGATGCCCGTAGCCAGGACCGGGTGCTCACCGACGACGGCAGCCGGCGCGTGGTGGTGGCCACCGCCGTCGCCGAGTCCTCCCTGACAGTGCCGGGCGTGCGGATCGTCGTCGACGCCGGACTGGCTCGCGAACCCCGCTTCGACGTCGGCCGCCAGATGGGTGGCCTGGTCACGATCAGCGAGGCCCGCGCCTCGGCCGAACAGCGCTCGGGCCGCGCCGCGCGGCTGGGTCCGGGTCTGGCGATCCGCTGCTTCTCGGCCGACGACTGGCCCCGGATGCGGCCCTTCCCCACACCCGAGGTGGCCACCGCGGACCTCACCCAGGCCGTGCTGGACCTGGCCTGCTGGGGCGCTCCCCGCGGCGTGGGGATGGCGCTGCCCGACGAGTTGCCACCGGCGGCCGCCTCACTGGCCGAGCAGACCCTGCAGGGGCTGGGCGCCCTGGACACAGACGGCCGTGCCACCGAACGGGGCCGACGGATGGCGCGCGTCCCCGCCGACCCCCGGCTCGCCCGTGCCCTGCTGGACGGCGCGCAGCTGGTCGGAGCCGGGGCGGCGGCGCGGGCCGTCGCGCTGCTGAGCCTCGACGAACGCGCTCCCGGCGGGGACCTGGAGGCCCTGCAGCGTCAACTGCGGCGCGGTGGTGCACCGGCCGCCGCCCGGTGGAAGCAGGAGACGCAGCGGCTCGAATCCTTGCTGGGCAGACAATCCTCCGCCCGTTCCCGGGAGGATCCGGGGGCCCTGGGGCTGGTGGCGGCGCTGGCCTTCCCGGACCGGATCGCCCGGCGTCGTGGCGGACCGGAATCCACCTCCTACCTGCTGGCCTCCGGCACCGGTGCGGTCCTGGAGCGAGGTTCGTCGCTGGCGGGCCACGAGTGGCTGGCGGTGACCGACGCGGCGCGCAGCCATACCCGGGATGCCACCGGTGCGGTGGTGCGCCGTGCGGTTCCGATCACCCGGGACGTGGCCGAGCAGGCCGCGGAACACCTGGTGGGGGAGCGTCTCGAGGCCAGCTGGAGCGACGGACGGGTGACGGCCCGTCGGGTGGAGGCGCTGGGAGCGATCGAGCTGGGGGCCGTGCGGGTGGCGCCCACCGTCGAGCAGGGGCGCCGGGCCGTGCTGGATGCCCTGCGGGAGCACGGTCTGGGGCTGGATGCTCCTGGTCTGCTCAGCTGGCCGGAGGCGGCCCTCGGGCTGCGACGGCGCCTGGCGCTGCTGCACCACGTGATGGGGGACCCCTGGCCCTCGATGGCGGAGGCCGACCTGCTGGAGCGCGCCGACGCCTGGTTGGCGCCCGAGCTGGAGGCGCTGGCGTCGGGCCGCCAGGCCGCGACTCTGGACCTCGCCCAGGCCCTGCGCCGCCTGCTGCCCTGGCCCGCGGCGGGACGGCTGGACGAGCTGGTGCCCGAACGGCTCGAGGTGCCCACGGGTTCCCACATCCGGCTGGTCTACCCCGATGACCCGTCGGACCGGGTGGTGCTGGCCGTCAAGTTGCAGGAGTGCTTCGGCCTGTTGACCACGCCGACGGTGGCCGACGGCCGGGTGCCGGTGCTGATGCACCTGCTCAGCCCGGCGCAGCGTCCGCTGGCGATCACCGACGACCTGGCCTCCTTCTGGAGCAATGCCTATCCAGGGGTGCGGGCGGAGAACCGCGGCCGCTATCCGAGGCATCCATGGCCGGAGGATCCGCTGACCGCACCACCCCGCCGGGGGACGACCCGTTCGGGCCGCTGAAGACTTGTGGGCACGGGATTTCCTGATTGTTATGCAGTGCATCATAATTGGGTCATCGCGATGATGTGGCCGGGGCTCGGGGCCGTCGACCGGTGGACCAAGGATGGTGGCCCGCCCCGACACAGGACCTCTGGGGGGTCGCACCGGCACGGCGATCGATGTGCGGTTCCCCACCCGGACCTGCGTCCAGGGCTGGGGAACCGCCACCATCGGGACTCGCGCCCCGTCAGGAGGCACAGCCTCAAGCGTGACTCGACCTACGCTTTCAACCAGCTGGTCACCCCGTCGTAGGGTCGGGCGCGCAAGAGTCCGTCCTGCCACGAAGGAGTGCGCATGTCAGCACAGCTTGACCGTCCACCGGTCGTCGTCGAACCGAAGTAGCCCGCGCGGGACAACACCCACTGGCTCTACATCGGCGTCATCGTTGCCGTGATTGCCGGCATCGTGGGCGGCGTCGTCGCCCCCGAGTTCGCCAAGAGCTGCGCCTGGATCGGCAAGACCTTCGTCAGCCTGGTCAAGATGATGATCAGCCCGGTCATCTTCTGCCCCATCGTGCTGGGGCAGCGGCTCGGTCAAGGCCGCGGCCAGCGTCGGCAAGGCCGGCGGCATCGCGCTGGCCTACTTCATCACCATGTCCACCTTCGCGCTGGCGATCGGCCTTGTGGTGGGCAACTTCCTGCACCCCGGCAGCAACCTGCACATCAAGGCCGGCTCCGGCTCCGAGTACGCGGAGAAGGCCGGCGCGGAGGGCCACGGCACCGTCGAATTCCTGCAGTCCATCGTCCCCGAAAGCTTGTTCAGTCCGCTGGTGGGCGAGAAGGTCCTGCAGACCCTCTTCGTCGCCCTGCTGATCGGCTTCGCCGTGCAGAAGATGGGCAAGCAGGGCGAGCCCATCCTGAACTTCATCTCCACTTCCTCTTCGTCTTCGTCGTGCTGGGCCTGGTGCTGAAGGTCTTCACCGGCCTCAACATCTTCCAGCTGGTCAAGTACCTGGCCAAGGAATACCTGCTGATCTTCGCAACCTCCTCCTCGGAGTCCGCGCTGCCCAACCTGATGGCCAAGATGGAACACGTCGGCGTGCAGAAGTCGACGGTCGGCATCGTGGTGCCCACCGGCTACTCCTTCAACCTGGACGGCACCGCCATCTACCTGACGATGAGCTCCATCTTCATCGCCAATGCCATGGGCAAGCCGCTGGGCATGGGCGAGCAGATCAGCCTGCTGGTCTTCATGATGATCGTCTCGAAGGGTGCCGCCGGTGTCTCCGGCGCCGGCCTGGCCACGCTGGCTGGCGGCCTGCAGGCCCACCGCCCCGAGCTGCTCGACGGCGTCGGCATCATCGTCGGCATCGACCGCTTCATGTCCGAGGCCCGCGCCATCACCAACTTCTCCGGCAATGCGGTGGCGACCCTGCTGGTGGGCACGTGGACCAGGACCATCGACGTCGGCCGGGTCCGCGAGGTCCTGTCCGGACAGCACCCCTTCGACTACGCATCGATGACCGACGGCCACGGCGTCGGCGGCGACGAGGTGCAGATCGGCAAGGTGCCGCACCCCGGCGACGTGCGCAACCAGTTGCCAGCGACGCCCTACCCGGTGCTGCCGGAGGATGCCTCCAAGCACTGAGTACCCGCTCATGACAGTGCCCCGCCGACGTCCACGTCGGCGGGGCACTGTCATGAGGGGGTGGCGTGGTCAGGCGCGGGAGATCCGCAGCCCGGAACCCTGGGGCACCCGGACTCGCACGGTGCCGGCGGGGCGTCCGCGCAGCAGGTAGGCGATCGCCGTCGGGGTGAGGGTGACGGCGTGGCTGGGGGCGTTCAGGGTGCGGATCTCGTGCTGGTCATTCTTCATGGCTCACTCCTTGGCCTGTGGTGCCGGGTTGGCTGATGAGTCCATGGAAGTGGCCGAAGCTGTCCGCAGGCTGTGCGTGCGCCCAGCCTGCGGTGTGAGCCCGTGCGGGGCTCGGATCAGGAATTGGCGACGACGAAGTCGACGCAGCGGGTCAGGCGCGTGACGTCCTCGGGATCGACGGCCGGGAACATGCCGACCCGGATCTGGTTGCGCTTCAGCGCCCGGTAGGGGAAGACGTCCAGCACGCCGTTGGCGGCCAGGGCCTGCACCACCGCGGCGGCATCGATCGACGCGTCGAGGTCCACCGTGCCCACCACCTGGGAGCGGAAGGCCGGGTCCGCGACGAAGGGGCTTGCCCATTCGGTCTGCTCGGCCCACTGGTACAGCCGCTGCGAGGAGTCGCGGGTGCGGGCGTCGGCCCAGGCCAGGCCGCCCTGCTCGTTGAGCCAGTGGAGCTGCTCGTCCATCAGGATCAGCGGCGCGATGGCCGGCGTGTTGTAGGTCTGGTTCTTGGCGGAGTTGTCGATGGCGGTGGTCAGGCTGAGGAAGTCCGGGATCCAGCGGTCGGTGGCGGCAATCTGGCGGGCGCGCTCCAGGGCGCGGGGGCTCATGATGGCGAACCACAGGCCACCCTCGCTGGCGAAACCCTTCTGGGGGCTGAAGTAGTAGACATCGCACTGGTTGAGGTCCACGGGCAGGCCCGCGGCGCCGGAGGTGGCGTCGATGACCACCAGGGCGTCCTCGTCGGCACCCTCGACCCGCTGCACCGGCAGCATCACGCCGGTGGAGGTCTCGTTGTGGGGCCAGGCGTAGAGGTCGACGCCGGCGGTGGCGTGGGGGGCGACGCCCTGGCCGGCCGGAACCTCGATGACTTCCGGGTCGGCGAGGAAGGGGGCCCTGGTGGTCTCCTTGCAGAACTTGCGGCTGAACTCGCCGAGCACCAGGTGCTGCGCGCGATTGTGGACCAGGCCGAAGGTGGCGATGTCCCAGAAGGCGGTGGCGCCGCCATTGCCGAGGACCACCTGGTAGCCGTCGGGCATCTGGAAGAGCTCCGCGAGGCCCTCCTGCACGCTCCTGACCAGGTCCTTCACCGGGGGCTGGCGGTGGGATCCCCCGAAGAGCCCGGCGCCGCGGGCGGCCAGGGCGCTGATCTGCTCGGGGCGCACCTTGGAAGGGCCGGAGCCGAAGTGGCCTTCGGCGGGCAGCAGGTCAGCGGGGATGGTCAGGTGGGTCACGGTCAGCCTCTCGTCCGGGTGTCCGCCCATCCTTTCGCGTCGCGCTCCGGGCCGCCAGACGGGGCCGTTCGCTGGACCTTCCACGGGAATCCGCCACGGGTTGGCCAGCGGGGTGCCTGGGGGTGCCTCCTCGCGCGGGGACCGGCCGGACCGGTGGGATCGAGTGGTCGATTTCCGTGGCCGGGGCCGCGACAGGAGCGGCCCACGGGGGAGGGGGAGGCAGGCCGGGCAGCCTTGGGGTCAGGCCAGCAGCCCACACACCAGGGCGGCCAGGATGGCGAAGCTGGTCTGGGCGACCTCGATCAAGGACCCGAAGGTGTCACCGGTCAGACCCCCCAGCCGGCGCAGCAGGTGCTTCCGCCAGCGGCCGGCCACCAGCCATGCGATCACGGCCCCAAGGGGGAGGCCGACGGCAAGGCCGAAGCCACCGGTGAGGAAACCAGCCGCGGCGGTCACCAGCAGCACGGCAAGCGAGTCCAGTACCGCCGTGGTGCGCGAGGTGACCCCGGTGAACAATGCCCCGAAGCCCTTGGCCCGGGCCCCGGGAATGCCCTCCACCGTCGCGTGCACCGCGGCGATCCGGCCCACCATCGGCAGGCAGGCCACCGTCGCCACCAGCGGAAGCCCGCCCAGGGACTCCGAGGCCAGGGCTGTGGCCTGCAGCAGCAGCACCAGCACCACCGTCGCCACCCCCATCGGCCCGATGTCCGAGTGCCGCATGATGGCCAGCGCCTCCTCCGGAGGCTTGCGGGAGGCCAGGCCGTCTGCGGTGTCGGCGACGCCATCCAGGTGCATGGCGCCCGTGACACCGGTGATGGCGGCCAGGCCGGTCATCGCGGCCAGCAGGTCACCGGCGCCGCACAACACGACGACTGCCGCCACGGTCGCCCCGATCAGACCACACACCAGCCCGGACCACGGCAGCGCCACGATCACTCGACGGTTGACTTGCGGCGTCACCTCCATGGTGGGCGGGACCGGCAGCAGGGTGAACATGCCCAGTGCGGTGACAAGGGATTTCACGAGGCGTCCTTCAGGGTCATCGGGATCCCGGCGGTGCAGAAGACCACCCGCTCGCACGCACCGGCCACCCGGGTGTTCAGGATGCCCAGCTGGTCCCGGAAGAAGCGTCCGGACCAGTGCGCCGGCACCACACCCTGCCCCACCTCGTTGCTGACGAAGACCACCTCGCGCCGGGTCTGTTCCACGGCGGTCACGAGTTCGTCGATGCGGCGCTGCAGCCGCGCACGGGGGGCCTCGACAGGCTCGGCTGTCGAGGAGGGCTCGGCCTCCCAGATGCCGCACTCATCCATCATCCGGGTGATCCACACCCCGAGGCAGTCCACCAGGACCACCGGTTCGACGGGCTCACCGGACAACGCGGGGGGCGTCCGCAGCACCGAGGCGATGTCCGCCGTCTCCAGGGTGCGCCAGTGTCCCGGGCGTCGCGCCTGGTGCAGGGCAATCCGCTCCACCCACTCGGCGTCGTCGGGATTGACCGCGGAGGTGGCGACGTAGTCCACCGCAGCGGCCCCCATCACCAGCTGCTCCGCGTGGGTGGACTTGCCGGAGCGCGCCCCGCCAAGCACCAGGGTCCGCATCACTCGTGCTCCCCGGTGACGCCGGCATCGGCGAAGGTGGCCATCTCCCGCAGGATCTTTGCGGCGGTCACCACCACGGGAAGGGCCAGCGCCCCTCCGGAACCCTCGCCCAGGCGAAGGTCCAGGCTGACCACGGGCCGGATGCCCAGGGTCTTCACGACGGCCTGGATGCCCGGCTCCACCCCGGCATGCCCGGCGATCAGGTAGCCCTTGGCGGCGGGGCACAGGGCGACGGCCACCAGCGCCGCGGAACAGGCGATGGCGCCATCCAGCACCAGCGGCACCTTCTGTTCGGCGGCTCCCAGGATCAGGCCCACCATGGCGGCGTGCTCGAGGCCTCCGACGCACTGCAGCGCGCGCAGCGGATCGGCGGCGGCGCTCCGGGTGGTCAGGCCGTGCAGGGCGAAGCCCTGGGCGATCACCTCGCACTTGCGGGTCAGCATCGCGTCGTCCGCGCCGGATCCACGGCCGGTCACCTCGGCGACGTCGACTCCGGTGAACAGACTGGTCAGCGCCGACGACGGGGTGGTGTTCCCGATCCCCACCTCGCCCGGGACCAGTGCCGCGAACCCGTCGGCGACGGCCTGCCGTGCGGCGTCCAGACCCACCTGGATGGCCTGCTCGCACTGCTCGGGCGTCATGGCGGGCTCGACGGTGAAGTCGGCGGTGCCGCCGCGCACCACGACGGCGTCGACGACGCCCTCGGCGGGGGCCAGCATGCCCACGTCGTAGACCGTCAGGGTGGCTCCGGCCGTGCGGGCGATCACGCTGGCACCGGCGCCGCCCCGGGCGATGTTGGCGGCCATCTGCACCGTGACCTCCTGGGGCCAGGGGGAGACCTTCTGCCGCTGCACGCCATGGTCGGCGGCGAAGACGCACACCTTGGCCGGCTCCGGGACCGGCGGCGGGCAGGTGCCGGCGATGGCGCACAGCTGGTTGCCCAGCGTCTCCAGCTCGCCCAGCGAGCCGGGCGGCTTGGTCAGCTGGTTCTGCCGCTCCTGTGCGGCGGTGCGAGCCTGCTCGTCGACGGGTGTGATGGTGGCGATGGTCTCGGCCAGGGTGCTCATGTGTTCTTCCTTGTCAGTGAGGTGTAGTGGTCTGTGTGTGGTGCAGGCCGGCCAGGGCGGCGGCGGCCCGACGGGAGGTCTCCTCGTCGCGGACGGCGAGCCGGATCCAGACCGGCCCGAGCCCGGGGAAGCTCTCCCCTCGTCGCACCGCGAAACCGGATTCGGCCATCCGCTCCCGGACCCAGCCGGGGGTGTGGGCCAGGGGACCCAGCGGCGAGGTGTCCACCAGCACGAAGGGTGCCCGCGGATTGGCGACGGGAGGCAGCCCGGCCTCGGTGAGGGCCCGGACCAGGTGCTCGCGGTCGGCATCGATCCGGTGGGCGATGGTCTGGGTTTGCGCCCGTGCCTCCTCGCGCGCGCACGCCACCATGGCATCCAGCGCCGGGGTGGCCACCGACCAGGGCGTCTGCAACTCTTCGAGCTGCCGGACCAGCCGGGGATCCCCGACGACGTAGCCGGCCCGGATCCCCGCCAGGCTCCAGGTCTTGGTGAGCGAGCGCGTCACCAGGATCCCGGTCATCTCCGGCCTGACCAGGGACTCCGGCTCCCCGGGGACGGCATCCATGAAGGCCTCGTCCACCAGCAGGACGCGTCCCGGCCGGGCAAGCCGGCGCAGCATGGCGGCGGGGTGCAGGACGCCCGTCGGGTTGGTGGGATTGCCCACCACCACCAGGTCTGCCCGGCCGTCCACCTCGTCGGGGTGCAGCGTGAAGCCGTCCTGCGGCCGCAGGATGTGGCGACGCGGAAGATGCCCGGCCAGCCGTAGCGCCTGCTCCGGCTCGGTGAACTGCGGGTGCACCACGAGGCTGCACCGGGTGGGCAGCGCGCGGGCGATGAGGGTGAACGCCTCGGCGGCACCGCTGGTGGGCAGCACCATGGCGGGGTCGAGGCCGTGCAGGGCGGCCAGCGCCTCGCGGGCGGAGCGGGCGTCGGGATAGGCCGCCCAGTTCGGTGCCCGGGAGCAGAGTTCGGCGGCGAGCTGGGCGGGTGGCTGGTGCGAGCGCACGTTGACCGCCAGGTCCGTCAGTCCGGGAACCAGGTCCCGGTCCCCGTGGTGCGTGAGGTCCGGCTGCTCCGCAACGGTGGCCGAGCTTGTCGAGGCCTCGGTGGGCCCATCGACAGGCTCGGGGATCGGATGGGGTTGCTCGGGGATCGGATGGGGTGGTTCGGGGGTTGGGTGGGTTGCGTCTGGGACCCGGTGCTGCGCCGCGGCCTCGGCGAGGCGCTGGGCGGCCTGCGGGAATCCGGCCCAGTGCAGGTGCTGGTAGCTGGCGTGCAGGCTCGCCGAGCCGACGCCCTCGGCACGCCCGGCAACGTCCCAGGCCACCGAAAGGCCTTCCGCCAGCCCGTCGAGCGGCACGACGGTGCGGTGGAACTCGTGACTGCGCACCCGCTCGCCGACCCTTGTCAGCAGGGTGTCCGCGGCCGCGACGGGCTCCTTGTAGCCCAGCGTCAGCTTCGGGCTCATCGTCGCGGCCAGGGGCAGGGCGCCCGTCATCGGCTGGTCGTCGAGGGTCGAGCACAGGTAGAGCAGCCCGGCGCACTCGGCCACCGTCGGCAGGCCGTCGACAACCCGGCGGCGGATGTCCTCGCGCAGGGCCTCATTGGCGGACAGCTCACCGGCGAAGACCTCCGGGAAGCCCCCACCCAGGTACAGGCCCGCCGTCGCGGAGGGCAGCGAGGCGTCGGTCAGCGGGTCGAACTCCACCACCTCACATCCGGCGGCTCGCAACAGCTCGGCGGTCTCGGCATAGCGGAAGGTGAAGGCGCGGCCCGCCGCGACCGCCACCACCGGACGGCCCTCGACCCGAGTCACCAGTCGCGACGGGTCCCACGCGTCGGCCTCCAGTGGGGCGGCGGCCCGGGCTAGTTCCAGTACCCGGTCCAGGTCCACGTGCGCCGCCACCAGCTCCCCGGCAGCCTCGACCATGGCGCGGGCCTGGTCACGCTCGGCGGCGGGCACCAGCCCCAGGTGCCGCGACGGCGTCGTCAGGTCCGGGGACCGTGGCACCGCGCCCACCACGGGAATCCCCAGGTCCTCGATGGCCCGGGTGCACTCGTCGATGTTGCGCTGGCTGCCCGCCTTGTTGAGGACCACGCCGGCCACCTGCAGGTCATGGTCGAAGCTGGCCATGCCGTGGGCGACCGCCGCAACCGTCGTCGAGCTCTTCGCGGCATCCACCACCAGCAGCACGGGGGAGTGGGTCAGCTTGGCGATGTGCGCGCTGGAGCCGAAGGCCGCCCGCCCGACCGGCGGGACGCCCAGCCTGCCGTCGAACAGGCCCATCGCGCCCTCGATCACCGCAATGTCTGCCTGGCCAGGGGTCCTGGAGCCGTGCAGCAGGAGCGGTGCGATCAGTTCCGGGCCGCAAAGGTGCGCGTCCAGGTTGCGCCCGGGGTGACCCGTCGCGAGCCCGTGGTAGCCGGGATCGATGTAGTCGGGGCCCGTCTTGAAGGGGGCCACTCGCAGTCCGCGGTCACGCAGCGCCCGCATCAGGCCCACAGCCAGGGTGGTCTTGCCCGTGCTGGATGACGCCGCACCCAGCACCAGGCGGGGGACTGTCGTCATGGCGGCCTTTCGTGAGGCCAGCGGCGACGGTTGTCCGTCCGCCCCTCGGCCGGGAGCAGTTCGGGGCACGGGGGCAGGCGACCGGGCTCATCCCCCGAAGGGACATCACCGTTGCGGGACAGCGTCGGATTCACACCGACTTCGCTGGCACACGTGCGCTGGCGTCTGCCAGCGGTCCAACTCTAGACCCATCGGATACGGCGGTCGCCGGGGCCCCTGGTGCTGGTTCATGCCGGGATGCTCCCGGGACCTGTGACATGATGCTGCCCGGGGTCGCGCCGCCCCACCCACAATTCCACCTTGTCACCAGCACACTGCGAGGAAGCCGGACGAGCCGGCACGGTCGCGCCACTGTGACCTCGGTACCCATCAGGGGCCGGGGGAGTCAGGAACTCGGATGCGCTGGTTGTCCTTGATGAACGAGACGCGCAATCTCGTAGGAGACACGATGGCTTCCGCCCCTGTTGGCACAGCCGGACCCAGTGCGGTCCGCACCCGTCCCGATCGTTGCCCTGGCATCCTTCGCCCCTGGCCCGCCGACGATGGTCTGCTGGTGAGACTGCGTCTGGTGGCCGGCAATCTCACCGTAGACGCCCTCACTGCCCTGGTGCAGGTTGCCCAGAGCTTCGGCGACGGCCGCATCCACCTGACCAGCCGCGCCAACCTGCAGTTGCGGGGCCTGCCCGACGACGGCACCGGCCACCTCACCACCCCCGTCCACCGGGCGCTCACCGACACGGGGCTGCTGCCCGCTCCCACCCATGACCTGGTGCGCAATGTGATGGCCAGCCCCTTGACCGGGATCGACGGCGGCCGCACGGACCTGACCGCCCTGGCCCGTGACCTCGACCGGGGGATCCGCGCCAGCCAGAGCCTCGCCGGCCTGCCCGGCAAATTCCTCTTCGTGCTGGACGACGGCCGCGGCGACCTGATGGGGCACTGGTGTGACCTGGGGCTGGTGGCACTCGACGATCACAGCGTGCAGTTGCGCGTCGGTGACCACTACGCCGCGGTGGTGGAGCTGTCCCGGGCGGTGCCCGAGCTGCTGGCCCTCGCGGAGCGATTCGTCGCAGAGCGCGGTGACGGCCCCGAGGCCGCCTGGCATGTCAACGAGCTGACCAGCCCGCTGGCCGACGCCCAACCAGCAGACCCGCGCCTGCCACGGCCCGACGAGCCGCTGCCCTTCGTGGCGGCGGACGGCTGGGAACACCTGGCGGTGGGTGCCGATGGCATCGCCGGCGAGGAGCTCCTGGCGCGGCTGGCGGGGCAGGCCCGGGTACGGGTGACGCCTTGGTACGGCATCGTCGTCTGGGACGGAGGGCAGGCATGAACCAGCAGACCAGGCCGTCGCGCCACTACGACTACATCGATTCCGGAGCCGCGATCTACGTCGACTCCTTTGCGACGATCCGCCGCGAGGCGGACCTGTCACGTGTTCCCGCCGACGCCGAGAAGCTCGCGGTGCGCATGATCCACGGCTCGGGCCAGGTGGATCTGGTCGACGACCTGGTGGTGCACCCCGGCTTCATGTCCGCGGCGCGCGGCGCATTGCAGGCCGGTGCGCCGATCCTGTGCGACGCGACGATGGTGGCCACAGGGGTCACGCGCGCCCGGCTGCCCCGGGACAATGACGTCATCTGTCTGCTGAAGGACCCGCGGGTTGCTGAACTGGCCAAGGATTTCGGCACCACCAGAACCGCCGCTGCGGTGAGCCTGTGGCAGCCGCGGCTGGAGGGGGCGCTGGTGGCGATCGGCAATGCCCCCACTGCCCTGTTCCACCTGCTCGAGATGATCCTGGACGGCGGCCCGCGTCCCGCGGCGATCATCGGCTGCCCGGTGGGTTTCATCGGCGCGGCCGAATCCAAGCAGGCCCTCGAGCAGTTTGCCGCGGTGCACGGCATCGACATTCCCTTCGTCACGGTGCGGGGCCGTCGCGGCGGCTCGGCGATGACCTCCTCTGCTCTCAATGCGATTGCGCAGGAGAAGGAGTGAGCGCCGCGCAGGGGCATTTCTACGGCGTCGGCGTGGGGCCCGGTGACCCCGAACTGGTCACCCTGAAGGCGGCGCGACTGATCGGTGACGCCGACGTGGTGGCCTACCACGCGGCGGCCGGCAAGCCGTCGAATGCGCGGGGGATCGTCGCGGACCTGCTGCCCGAGGGGGTGGTGGAGGAGCGCCTGGAGTACCCGGTGACCACCGGCAGCACCGACCATCCCGGTGGCTATGCCGGGGCGATGGCGGACTTCTATGCGCACAGTGCCGCCCGGCTGGCTGCGCACCTGTCAGCGGGCCGCACCGTGGTGCTGCTGGCCGAGGGCGACCCCATGCTCTACGGCAGCTTCATGTACATGCATGACCGCTTGTCAGCGAGTTTCCCCACCGAGGTGGTGCCCGGCGTGCCGGCCTTCCTGGCGGCGACGGCGACCACCGCCAATCCGCTGGTGCGCCAGACCGACGTGCTGACGGTGCTGCCCGGCACCCTCGAAGAGCCGGAGTTGGCCCGTCGCCTGGCCGACACCGACGGCGCCGTGATCATGAAGCTGGGCAGGAATTTCACCAAGGTGCGCAGGGCGCTCGCCGCGGCCGGCCGGCTGGACGGTGCGCTGTACGTGGAGCGTGCCTCGATGGAAGCCGAGCGTTGGCTCCCGGTCGCCGACGTCGATCCGGAGTCGGTGCCCTACTTCAGCCTCGTCGTGCTGCCCGGGGATGCCGCGCACGGGAAGCGCTCCCGCACCCTCCCCGAGCCCTCTTCCTCGTTCCCCGAGTCTTCTCCCTCGTTCCCCGAGCTTGTCGAGGGGGCGACGGCGCCCGCCCCGGCCGAACTCCTGGTGGTGGGCCTGGGGCCCGGCCCCGACCGCTGGATCACCCCCGAGGTCTCCGACGCCCTGGCCCGGGTGCAGCACGTCGTCGGCTACGGCCCCTATGTGAACCGCGTGCCGCAGCGCGAGGGGCTGACCCGGCATGCCAGCGGAAACACCGTCGAGGTGGACCGGGCGCGGCTCGCACTCGACCTGGCCCTGGCGGGGGAGTCCGTGGCGGTGGTCTCGGGCGGCGACGCCGGTGTCTTCGGAATGGCCTCGGCGGTCTTCGAGGCCGCCGAGGATCCACGTTTCGGTGGGGTGCCGGTCCGGGTGCTGCCCGGTGTGAGTGCCGTGCAGGCGGTCGCGGCCCGGGCAGGTGCCCCGGTGGGCGCCGACTTCGCCGTCGTCTCGCTGAGCGACCGGCTCAAGCCCTGGCAGGTGGTGGAGGAACGGCTGCGGCACATTGCCCGGGCTGATCTGGTGCTGGCCGTCTACAACCCCGCCTCCCGCAGCCGCACCGAGCAGGTTCACCGCTTCCGTGAGGTCCTGCTGGAGGAATGCAGCCCGCAGACCGTCGTCGTGATGGGCCGCGACGTGGGCCGCGCCGAGGAATCCTTGACAGTGACCACTCTGGAGGCGCTCGATCCGTCGGTGATCGACATGAAGTGCCTCCTCATCGTGGGATGCCGGGGGACGAGGGTGACCCCTTCCGGTCAGGTGTGGAGCCCCCGTTTCGTGCGTGCCGCGTCGGCCCAGGAGGCAATCCAGTGATCCACTTCGTGGGCGCCGGCCCCGGCGCCGCAGACCTGTTGACCGTTCGGGCCACCCGCTTGCTGGCCACCGCCGACGTCGTGCTCTACCCGGGCACCTATCTGGACCCCGAGGTGCTGGCGCACGTCAGCGACGGTGCCGAACTGGTCGACACCCAGCACCTGAGCCTCGACGAGATCACCGAGCACCTGGTGGCCGCAGAGCGTGACGGGCGTCAGACGGTCCGGTTGGGCACCGGCGACATGAGCGTCTACTCGGCCCTGCACGAGCAGACCCGACGGTTGGACGCCGCCGGCGTGGAATGGGACGTGACGCCGGGCGTCCCCGCCTATGCCGCTGCCGCCGCGGCGGTGGGACGGGAACTGACGGTACCCCTGGTGGCGCAGTCGGTGGTGCTGACCCGCACCCGCGCCCGGTCCACCCCGATGCCCGACGGCGAGGAACTCAAGAACTTTGCCGCCACCGGCGCGACGTTGGTGCTGCACCTTGCCATCACCCGTACCCGGGAGTTGATGGCAGAGCTGGAGCCTACCCATGGCCCCGACTGCCCGGTGGTCGTCGTCAGCCGCGCCAGCCAACCCGAGGAGCAGGTGCTGCGCGGCACCGTCGGCACCATCGCCGACGCAGTGGAGCAGGCGGGTCTGAGGCAGGCCGCCGTGATCCTGGTGGGCCGGGCACTGGATGCCACCGGTGGCGAGAGCTACCTCTACGACGCGCAGCGGGAACGTCGGGCCCGCGCCAGCTGAGGTCCCCGTTAGGACGACGGCCTGGTCCAGTGCCACTGGGTGACGGTGCGGGCGGGCCCCCAACCGGTGGAGCTGCCGCTGGCGTCACTGTTCTCAACCGTCAGCCGGGTCAGTTCCCCGCCGCGTTCGGCGAGGGCCGTGGCCAGCAGTCTCTCGGTCTCCAGCGTCACGGCGTGGACGACGATCCGTCCGCCCGGCCGCAGCGCGTCCAGACAGGCCTCCAGCACACCGGGGCAGGTGGCGTCGCCGCCGATGAAGATCGCGTCAGGAGCCTCCAGGTCGGCCAGGGCGTCGGGCGTCGGTCCGTTGACCACGCGCAGCCCGGGAACCCCCAGCCGGTGGGCATTGCGGCAGGCGCGCTCGGCATTCCCAGCACTTGGTTCGACGGCGGTGGCGCGGCAGCTGGGGTGGCTGCGCATCCACTCGATGCCGAGGGACCCGGACCCGGCGGCGACATCCCACAGGTGCTCTCCCGGGAGGGGTTGCAGGCGGGACAGGGCACTGGCGCGCAGGTCTCTCCCGGTGATCTGGCCGTCGTGCTCATAGGCGTCGTCGGGCAGGCCCGGTGCCCATCCGGCCTCGGCGGGACCCGCCAGTTCCAGGGCCACGATGTTGAGCCTGGGGGACTCCCCCGCCCAGCCCTCGGCGCAACCGCCGTGCCGTGACTCCCGGTCCGAGCCCAGGTTCCCCAGCACGTGCAGCGTCGACTTGCCGTAGCCACAGGCGGTCAGCAGCGCCGCGAGTCGCTCGGGGGTGGTCTCGTCGGAACTCAGCACCAGCACGCGACGCCCGGGGGCCAGCTCGCGCAGCGCCAGTTCCACCGGCCGTCCGACGACGCTGACCACCGCGCAACCCTCGGCTGACCAACCCATCCGCGCACGCGCCAGCGCCACCGAGGAGACCGCCGGATCGATCTCCACCCGCTCGGCACCCAGCAGTTCCACCAGGGTGGTGCCGATGCCGCTCACCAACGGATCGCCACTGGCCAGCACCGTGACCTGCGCCGCGGCCGGCAGTGAGCCGAGCAATCCGGGAAGTGTCTCCCGCAGGGGCGAGGGCCACGGCTCGCGACGCTGCCCCTCGACGTCGGGAAGCATCGCCAGGTGTCTGGCGCCGCCCAGCACCACATCGGCCTGCAACAGCTCCTCACGCTGGGAACAGGTCAGCCCGGCCCAGCCTTCGGCGCCAATTCCCAGCACCAGCAGGTGCGGCCCGTCTGCGGTGCGCAAGGTCATGCAGGAACGCTAGCGCTCCCCTTGTCGGGCCGCATCCGCGCTAGGGTGGGCGGAGCACGAGGTGCCCCGATCGGCCAGTCCGGGAGGGGAGAATCTGGGAAGCCGGTGGGAGTCCGGCACAGGCCCGCTGCGGTGATCGACGAAAGTCGTCAGTCCGAAGACCGGCCTCGCGCATTTCCTGTCCGGCAACGAATGAGCGGGAGCCTCATGCCACAGCACTATCCCTTCACGGCCATCGTCGGTTGCGAGCCAGACGCGCTCGACCCGATGGGCCTGTCCCTGGTGCTCAGCACCATCTCGCCCCAGGTCGGTGGGGTGCTGGTGCGCGGCCAGAAGGGCACCGCCAAGTCGACCGCGGTGCGCGCCCTGGCCGAGGTGCTGCCACGGATCAGCGTCTACGACGGCGACCGTTTCTCCATCGATCCCGACGATCCGCAGGCCATCTCACCCGACGGCCCCTTCACCGCAGAGAGCGCGCGTCACGAACGTCCGGTGCGGCTGGTCGAGCTGCCCGTCGGCGCCACCGAGGACCGGGTCCTCGGCTCACTGCACCTACAGAGTGCCTTGTCAGCAGGCGAGGTGAGCTATGAGCCCGGCCTTCTGGCCCGGGCCCACCGCGGCATCCTCTACGTCGACGAGGTGAACCTGCTGCACGACCACCTGGTCGACCTGCTGCTGGATGCCGCCGCCATGGGCCGTTCCACCGTCGAGCGCGACGGCATCTCGGTGAGCCACCAGGCGCGCTTCGTCCTGATCGGCACCATGAACCCGGAGGAGGGCGAGCTGCGCCCGCAGCTGCTCGACCGCTTCGGCCTCACCGTCGAGGTCTCCGCCCCGAATGAGCACGCCGCCCGCGCCGCCGTGGTGCGCCGCCGGATGGCCTTCGACAGCGATCCCACAGCCTTCATCGCCGCCCATGCCGCCGACGAAGCGGCCCTGAGCGCGCGGATCGCCGATGCCCAGCAGCGCCTCGGCGCCGTCCGGCTGGGCGACGCCGCACTGCTCAAGATCGCCGAGGTCTGCGCCGCCTTCGAAGTGGACGGCCTGCGCGCCGACATCGTCACCGCCCGCACCGCCATCGCCCACGCCGCCTGGTGCGGCCGGGCCAGCGTCACGCGCGAGGACATCCGCCAGGCAGCGCTGCTCGCCCTGCCGCACCGCCGCCGTCGCAACCCCTTCGATGCGCCCGGCATGGACGAGGAGCTGCTCGACCAGATCCTGGGCGACGACGAACTGCCACCCGACGAGCCGCACAAACCCGACGAACCCGGCCCCGAGGACCCCGAACAGGGCGAGGCCACCGACCCGCAGGGCGACCTGCCGCAGGGAGATGGTCAGGGAAAAGCACCTGAGGGTGGCCCCGACCAGGAGCCACCCGCCGTCGACCAGCCCCGGGACACCCCGGAGAACAGTTCCGACGTGAACCCGCCCGAGCAGGACCTCCCGGCCCCTCCGCCCACCGGCGCGGTCCCGGAGACCGTCGTGCAGGCCGGTACCCCGTCGCCCCGGCCACGCACCTTCACCGTCCGAGGCCTTGGTGAAGGGGCCGCGGGGCGACGTTCCCGGGCCATCACGTCGAGCGGCCGCCGGGTGGGGGCTCGCCGCCCCGAGTCGGGGCCCGGTTCCCTGCACCTGGTGGAGACGCTGCGCGCCGCGGCGGGGGAGCAGCCCCGCCGCCGCGCCCTGCAGCCTCCGACCCCCGAGCCGGTCGAGGGGCTCGACATCCGCGCCGAAGACCTGCGCCTGGCAGTGCGTGAGGGGCGGGAGGCCAACCTGGTGCTCTTCTGCGTCGATGCCTCCGGTTCGATGGCGGCACGCAAACGCATGGTGCAGGTGAAGACCGCGATCCTCAGCCTGCTGCTGGATGCCTACCGTCGGCGCGACAAGGTGGGCCTGGTGACCTTCCGCGGGCAGGGCGCGGAGCTGGCCCTGCCACCGACCCGCAGCATCGACATTGCCGCGGCCCGGCTCGACGAGATCCCCGCGGGTGGCCGCACCCCGCTTGCCGAAGGACTGCTGGAGACCGCCCGGGTGCTGCGACGCGAGCAGCTGCGCGACCCCCAGCTGCGCCCGCTGCTGGTGCTGGTCACGGACGGCCGCGCCACAGCCGGGGCGGGGGCCGTCGACCGGTCACGCCAGGCAGCGGACTTCGTCGCCGGCCTGGGGATCTCGACGGTGGTGATCGACGGGGAGCAGGGCCCGCTGCGCCTCGGGCTGGCGCGCCAGCTGGCCACGCGCATGGGCGCCGAGCACGTGCCCGTCGACGAGGTCACCGCAGACGGCCTGACCCGCACCGTGCGGTCGCAGCTGCCGCTGTCACACCCGGCCCCAAGCACTCACTCGTCGTCCTCCAGGTCTCCCTCGACCTCCAGGTAGACCTGCTGCAACTGCTGCATCAGGTCGGCGTCGGGCTGCTCCCACAGGCCACGCTCGGCGGCCTCGTGCAGGCGTTCCACGATCCCGCGTAGCGCCCACGGATTGCTGGTGCGCATGAACTCCTGCGTGGTCTCGTCCAGCACGTACTCGCGCGCCACCCGGTCGTACATCCAGTCCTCGACGACGCCGGCGGTGGCGTCGAAACCGAAGAGGTAGTCGACGGTGGCGGCCAGCTCGAAGGCCCCCTTGTAACCGTGGCGCTGCATCGCCGCGATCCACCGGGGATTGACGACGCGGGCGCGGAAGACGCGGGCGGTCTCCTCGCTCAGGCTGCGGGTGCGGACCCGGTCCGGGCTGGTGGAGTCACCCACATAGGCCTTGGGCTCCGCGCCGGTCAGTGCCCGCACGGTGGCGATCATGCCGCCGTGGTACTGGTAGTAGTCGTCGGAGTCGATGATGTCGTGCTCGGCGGAGTCGACATTCTTGGCGGCCACCTGGATGCGCCGGTAGTTGGTGCGCATGTCGTCGCTGGCGGGAACGCCGTCCAGTCCGCGCCCGTAGGCGAAGCCGCCCCAGGCCGTGTAGACCTGCGCCAGGTCGTCGTCACTGCGCCAGTTGCCGCTCTCCACCACCTGCAGGATTCCCGCCCCGTAGCTGCCGGGCTTCGAGCCGAAGATGCGGGTGCGGGCGCGCCGCTGGTCGCCGTGTTCGGCCTGGTCTGCCAGGGCGTGGGCGCGCACGTAGTTCTGGTCGTCGGGCTCGTCCAGTTCCGCCACCATCGCCACCGCGTCGTCCAGCATGGCGATGACGTGGGGGAAGGCGTCGCGGAAGAAGCCCGAGATGCGCACCGTCACGTCGATGCGGGGACGGCCCAGTTCGGCCAGCGGCACCACCTCCAGCCGGCTGACCCGACGCGAGGCCTCGTCCCATTCGGGGCGCACGCCCATCAGGGCCAGCACCTCGGCGATGTCGTCGCCGCTGGTCCGCATCGCGGAGGTGCCCCACACACTCAGCCCCACCGACGTGGGGTAGGCGCCCGTCTCGGCCAGGTGGCGCTGCAGCAAGGAGTCGGCCATCGCCTGACCCGTCTGCCAGGCAAGCCGCGACGGCACCGCGCGCGGGTCGACGGTGTAGAAGTTGCGCCCGGTCGGCAGCACGTTCACCAGCCCGCGCAGTGGGGATCCCGACGGCCCCGACGGGATGAAACCACCCTCCAGCGCGTGCAGCACGGCAGTCAGCTCGTCGGTGGTGCGATCCAGCCGCGGCACCACCTGTTCTGCGGCGAAGCGCAGCACCTGGGCCACCTCGCCCCTCGACAAGCTCGGGGATCGTGGTGGGATTTCATGTCCGTCGGCCGAGCCTGTCGAGGCCCCGAGCACCCGGGAGACCACGTCATCGGCACGTTCGGGATCCCAACCGGCCTCCTCCATCGCCTGCACCAGTGCGCGGGCCTCTGCCTCCACCTCGTCGGTGCGCGCCGAGTCGGCGTCGTCCCCGAGCCCGAGGGCGCGACGGAGCCCCGGCACGGCATCACTCGCGCCGCCCCAGACCTGCTGCGCGCGCAGGATCGCCAGCACCAGGTTGACCCGCGCCTCACCGGCGGGCGCAGCGCCCAGGGTGTGCAGGCCGTCGCGGATCTGCGCGTCCTTGATCTCACACAGCCAGCCGTCGACGTGCAGCAGGAAGTCGTCGAACTCCTCGTCCTGCGGCCTTTCCTCCAGGCCCAGGTCACGGTGCATCTCCGCGGCGCGCATCAGCGCCCAGATCTCACCGCGCACCGCCGGCAGCTTCGCCGGGTCCATCGACGCGATGTTGGCGTGTTCGTCGAGCAGCTGCTCCAGCCGGGCGATGTCGCCATAGCTCTCGGCGCGCGCCATCGGCGGCACCAGGTGGTCGACGATCACCGCATGTGCCCGACGCTTGGCCTGCGCCCCCTCGCCCGGATCGTTGACGAGGAAGGGGTAGACCAGCGGCAGCGAGCCGATCGCGGCGTCGGGTCCGCAGGCTGCGCTCAGCGCCGCATTCTTGCCCGGCAGCCACTCCATCGAGCCGTGCTTGCCCAGGTGCACCACGGCGTGCGCGCCGAAGCCGTGCTCGAGCCACCGATAGGCGCCGATGTAGTGGTGGCTGGGGGCCATGTCCGGGTCGTGGTAGATCGCGACGGGGTTCTCGCCGAAGCCGCGCGGCGGCTGGATCAGGATCACCACATTGCCGGCCTGCAGGGTGGCCAGCACCAGTTCCCCGTCGTCATTGACGAACAGGCTGCCCGGTCCCTCGCCCCAGGCCTCCCGCATCCGGTCGCGCAGTTCGACGGGCAGGTCGGCGGTCCACTCGCGGTACTGCTCGGCCGTGATCCGCACGTGCGCGTCGGTGAGCTGCGCGCTGGTGAGCCACTCCTCGTCCTGACCACCGGCGGCGATCAGGGCGTGGATCAGCGCATCACCCGCGCGGGTCTCGGCCTCGGGGCTGCCGTCGGAGCCGTCGACGATCCGGGTCACCTCATTGTCGCCACCCAGGTCATAGCCCTGTTCGCGGAGCCGACGCAGCAGGCGGATCGCCGAGACGGGCGTGTCCAGGCCCACCGCATTGCCGATCCGGGCGTGCTTGGTGGGGTAGGCGCTCAGCACCAGCGCCAGCTTCTTGTCCCGGTTGGGCGTGTGGCGCAGCCGGGCATGATTGACGGCCAGCCGCGCCAACCGGGTGCAGCGCTCCGGGTCCGCGACATAACGGGGCAGACCCTCGTCGTCGAACTCCTTGAAGCTGAAGGGGCCGGCGATGATGCGGCCGTCGAATTCCGGGATCGCGATCTGGGTGGCCGAGTCCAGCGGTGTGACGCCTTCGTCATTGTCCTGCCACTCGGTGCGGCTGCTGGTCAGGCACAGGCCCTGGATGATCGGGATGTCGAGTTCCGCCATCCGGGCGACGTCCCACGCCTCGTCATCGCCGCCCGCCTGGGCGCTGGCCGGGGAGGAACCACCAGCGGCGAGCACCGTGACCACCAGGGCATCCAGGCTCGCCAACGCCTGGTAGAGCTCGTCGGGGGCCTGCCGCAGCGAGCCCGCGAAGATGGGCAGCCCCACCGCGAGCCCCGTCGCATCGATCGCGTCGGCCAGGTCGTGCGCAAAGGCGGCATTGCCACTGACCTCGTGGGCGCGGTAGTAGAGGACGCCCACCGTGGGCAGCTCCTGCGCCCCGGGCTCCTGCTCCCTCGCCGCCCAACCCCAGGCCGGGACCGGGTGCGGTGGCTCGAAACCCTCACCGGTGAGCAGCACCGTGTCGGACAGGAAGGCGTGCAGCTGGCGCAGGTTGGCGGGGCCACCCTCGGCCAGGTAGCGGTGGGCCTGGGCGGCGACACCGATCGGCACGCTGGACAGCTCCATCAGCTGGGCGCTGGGTTCCTGCTCGCCGCCCAGCACCACCATCGGCCTTGTGTCGGCGATGCGGCGGAAGCCCTCGCACAGGTCCTGTGGGCCGCCCAGGATGCGGGTCACCACCAGGTCGCACCCGGCGACCTCGTCGGCCATTTCCTGGTGCATCGGGCGGGACGGATTGCCCAACAGGTAGTCGGAGCCGCTGGCGCGGGCCGAGAGCAGGTCGGTGTCGGACGTGGACAGCAGGGCGATGCGCATCGGCGCGTCTCCTCCCCCGGAGTTCTCGCTCCGGAACGTGGGCATGGACTCACCCGACGTCCAGTGTCTGGCTTGCCCTCGTAGGGCTTCACAGTGGCGGAACCGCCCCGGGATCTCACCGGGTTCCTGGGCCGTGGGCTGCGACCAGCCTAGCGGGAACGGGGACTCACCACTCGATGCCCGCCTGCCCCTTGGCGCCGGTGTCGAAGGGGTGCTTGATCTTGGTCATCTCGGTGACCAGGTCGGCGGCGTCGAGCACCTGCTGCGGCATCCGTCGACCGGTCATCACGACATGCTGGGTGCCGGGCCGGTTGCGCAGGGTCTCGAGCACCTCGTCGACGTCGAGCCAGCCATTGGCCAGCACATAGCTGAACTCGTCGAGCACGTACAGATCATGCGTCTCGTTCGCGAGCTGTTCGCTGATCCGCGCCCAGCCCTCCTTGCTCATCGCGACGTGGTCCACCTCCTTGGTGGAGCGCAGCCAGGTCCATCCGGCACCCATCGCATGCCACTCCACCGGACCGCCCTGACCGGTCTGCTCGTGCACCTCGTTCAGCGCGGCGAAGGCGGCCTTCTCCCCGGTGCGCCAGTTCGGCGACTTCACGAACTGGTACACGCCGATGCTCCAGCCCTGGTTCCAGCCGCGCAGCGCCATCCCGAAGGCGGCCGTCGACTTGCCCTTGCCGTCGCCGGTGTTGACGATCAGCCGCGGTTGGTGGCGCAGCTGGCGGGTGGTGAGCTTCTCGTCCTTGACCGGTGGGGTGCCCTGCATGTCAGTTCTCCTCTGGGGTGGGGTGGGTGAGGGCCAGCAGGGCGTCGACGTCCAGCTGCTCCTCGATGGCATCGGCCAATGTCTCGATCATTCGTTCCCGCAAGGCACCGAATCCCGGTGCGTCTGCGGTGGGACGCCACGGATGCCCCGCCTGGTCGGCGACGCGGGTGAGCCAGGCGCGGCGGAACTCGTCGTGCTCCAGCGCCCCGTGCCAGTGGGTGCCCCAGGTGGGGCCCACCCGCATCCCGTCCAGGAAGCGCTCGTCGGGTTCGGCGAGGGTGGTCGGGCGGCCGTGGTGGATCTCGTAGCCGATGGTCTGGTGGCCCTGCCAGCTACCGGTGGGGCGGGCCAGCACCTTGCCCGGGTGGAAGTCGACGCGCAGCGGCAGCAGGTCCAACCCCTCGACAGGCTCGTGCGTCGTGGGGCTGCGGCCGGCGGCGGGCTTCCCGGTGGCCGAGCCTGTCGAGGCCTGTTCCACCTCGTCGACTATCAGCTTCCCGAGCATCTGGTAGCCGCCGCAGATCCCCAGGGTCGCGCGCCCGGCGGCATGCCGCTGGGCCACCACCCGGTCGATCCCCCGGGCCCGCAACCAGGCCAGGTCGTCGATGGTGGCGCGCGTGCCGGGCAGCACCAGCAGGTCCGCGCGGGCGCAGACGGCCGGGTCCGCGGTCACCGTCACGTGCACGCCCGGCTCGGCGGCCAGGGCATCGACATCGGTGGCATTGCTGACCCGCGGCAGCCGCACCACGGCCACCTCCAACGCACGTTCGGCGTGGTGGGGTGTGGTTCCGGCGCGGTGCCAGGCGCCGATCGCCAGGGCATCCTCGCCATCCAGCCAGACACCCTCCAGCCAGTTGAGGACACCGAAGTTGGCCAGCCCGGTCAGTTCGCTGATCCGGGTCAGGCCGGGGGCCAGCACCTCGGGGTCGCCGCGGAACTTGTTGATCACATAGCCCTTCAGCAGGCCACGGTCCGCATCGTCGAGCAGCGCCCAGGTGCCGTAGATGCTGGCCAGGACCCCACCACGGTCGATGTCTCCCACCAGGACCACCGGCATCCCGAACTGGCGGGCCAGTCCCATGTTCACGTAGTCGCCGGAACGCAGGTTGACCTCGGCCGGGGAGCCGGCGCCCTCACAGACCACGAGCTCGTGGGCGGCCTCCAGCTCCCGTAAGGACTCGAAGGCGGCGGCCGCCAGATGCCCCCGCCCGGTGGCGTACTGGCCGGCCTCCAGCGTCCCGTCGGGCTGGCCGCGCAGCACGACGTGGGCCCGACGGTCGGTCCCCGGCTTGATCAGCACCGGGTTCATGGCGGTGGTGGGCTCCACCCGGGCGGCGACGGCCTGCAGGTACTGGGCGCGGCCGATCTCACCGTCGGCCACCACCATGGAGTTGTTGCTCATGTTCTGCGCCTTGAAGGGCGCCACGTCGATGCCGCGGCGGCGCAGGGCCCGGCACAGGCCCGTCACCACCAGGGACTTGCCGGCATCGGAGGAGGTGCCGGTCACCAGGATTCCCGTCATCGGGCGTTCCTCTCGTCGGACTCGTGGTCGGTTCTCATGACGGCGGCCAGCGCAAGGGCCGACGCGGCCAGCGCCGCGGCCTCCTGCACGCGGCGTGCCAGGGCGGAGGCCCGCCGCAGGTCCGCGGCGACGGGGCGGGGGCCGTCCCCCAGTAGCCCGCGGTGCTCCACACGGCCCCCGGGGTAGACATTGCGGCCACCCAGCTGCACGCCCAGCGCCCCGGCAAAGGCGGACTCGCACCACCCGCCATTGGGGCTGGGATGGTCATGGGCGTCGCGGCGCATCGTCTGCCAGGCAACGGATCTCCGTGTGCCAGCCAGCCCGCAGGCGAGCGCCCCCGTGATCCTGGCCGGCAGCCAGCAGGCGGCGTCGTCGAGCCGGGCCGCCACCATCCCGAAGTTCTCGTAGCGCTCGTTGTGGTGGCCCACCATGGCATCCAGCGTGTTGATGCCGCGGTGCACCAGCAGGCCGGGAACCCCGGACACCGCACCCCAGAAGAGGGGAGCCACCACCGCATCGGCGGTGTTCTCCGCCACGGATTCCAGCGCGGCGCGGGCCAACTCCGGCTCGTCGAGCTCGTCGGCCTGGCGCCCGCACAGCCAGGACAGCCGGTTTCGGGCCGCGGCCAGGTCTCCGTCCGCCAGGAAGGTGGCCATCGTCTCGCCCTCCCGGGCCAGCGAGGAACCTCCGGTGACGGCCCAGGTGGCAAGCGCGGTCAGCGCCACCTGGGCCGCTGGGTGCCTGCGGCCCACGGCTTCGGCGGCCACCCCGAGTGCGACAAGTGGAGCCAGACTGAGTGTCACGTGCCCCACGCCCGCGGCACGGGAGTCTCGGTAGTCGTGCGCTTCGAGGGCCGCGGCCCACGTGCCGAACCAGGCCACCGGATGGTGCCGTTGCGGGTCGGGGATCACCCGGTCCGCAACGGTTCCCAATAGCAGGCCCACCGCTCGCGCCCAGATCACAGCGCCCCCACTAGGGTTGATGCATGCAGCTCGTCCTCGTCCGGCACGGCCAGAGCACCTGGAACCTCGAACATCGCCTTCAGGGGCAGACGCTCGGGGTGCCCCTCACCGAACTGGGGCGAACCCAGGCTCGGGAAGCCGCCGAACGCGTCGCCGCCCTCGTTCCGGCCGGCACGCCAGTGCTGACCAGCGACCAACTGCGCGCCGTCCAGACCGCCGAACCCATTGCCGCGGCCCTGTGCGTGACGCCGCGGCGCACCGAGGCGCTGCGCGAACAGGCGCTGGGAGAGCTGGAGGGCCGGCTGACCAGCGAACTCGCCGCCGAACCCGTCCCGGAGGGGCTGCACATCAGCGAGGTCTGCTGGGGTGGTGGGGAATCCATCGAGCAGGTCCACCTGCGCTGCAGGCTGCTGCTGGCCCGGCTGGCCGACGAGTATCCGGATGCTCCGGCATTGGTCCTGGTGGGGCACGGCGACAGCCTGCGTGTCCTGTTGGCGGTGCTGGACGGCCGGGGTCATCGTGACGTGGAGTGGGGCGTGGTCGGCAACGGGAAGGTCATCGCCCGCAGCTGGAATCCAGCCGGTTGACAGCATCTCTCGTCCTTCGCGAGCGGGGCGAAGGGACGAACCGTCCGCCCTGTCGCCGAGGGCAGTGAGGCGCGCCGAGGCCAGGCGACCGGGCTCATCCCCAACCCTGGTAGAAGGGTGGGGCATCACCGTTGCGGGACAGCGCCGGGTTCACACCGGCTTCGCTGGGCAGCGACGCGCTGGCATTGGCCAGCACCAGACACCCTAGACCCCCGCTGACGGACCGGACCGGCGGGGCCATGGTCGGCCGGCCACGAGAATCGACCGACAGTCCTCCGGGCTCGTGCCCCGCCCGCGGGGGACCTCTGCCGGCCGCGCAGGCGCGGGTTGATTTCCGTGGCGGGTGCCCGGGGTACCCCTGAAGTCCGCCAAGACGCGGCCAAGGAGGCGCTGAGTCCGTCCTGAGAGGAGTTCGGTGGCCCCAACACGGCCCCCATAACCTGTCGAGGACGACGCCGAGGTCCGGCGAACGTTGCCGAAGGGGAACAAACATGACGTGGTGGCAATCGATCATCCTGGGGATTGTGGAGGGCGTGACGGAATTCCTCCCCGTCTCCAGCACCGGTCACCTGACCATCACCGAGAAGCTGATGGGCATGCCCATTGATGACCCGGGCATCACCGCCTACACGGCCATCATCCAGATCGGCGCGATCCTGGCCGCCGTCATCTACTTCTGGAAGGACATCGCCCGCATTGGTGCCGCCTTCCTGAAGGGCCTGGGCAACAAGGATGCCCGCGACGCGGACTACAACATGGGCTGGGCCGTCGTGGTCGGCACCGTGATCACCGCCGGCGTCGCCCTGCTCGGCAAGGACCTCATCACCGGCGCCCTGCGGAGCATGTGGGTGGTGGCCATTGGCCTGATCGTCTGGTCCTTCGCCATGTTCGCCGCGGACCGTCACGCCGCCAAGGTGCCCGCCAGCAAGCAGCGCACCCTCGAGACCATCACCTGGAAGGACGGCGCCATCCTGGGCGCCGTGCAGTGCCTGTCGCTGGTTCCCGGCGTCTCCCGCTCCGGCGCCACCATCACCGGTGGCCTGTTCAGTGGCCTGGACCGTCTGGCCGCCACCAAGCTCTCCTTCTACTTGGGCATCCCCGCCCTGGTCGCCGCCGGCTGCTACGAGGCCGCCAGCGAGTTCACCCACGTCTCCAACACCATCGGTTGGGGTGTGACGATCATCGGCATGGTGGTCAGCTTCTTCGTCGCCTACGCCTCCATCGCATGGTTGCTGCAGTTCGTGGCCAGCAATACCTTCACCAGCTTCGTGGTGTACCGGATCGTGGTGGGCGTTGCCATCATCGGCCTGCTGGTCAGCAACGTGATCACCGCCGTCTGATCCCTTCTGCCTTCGGCAGGGGCCGTCACCTTCGGGTGACGGCCCCTGCTCTCGTCTCGGCCTAGGATCGCCCCGTGACCCAGCAGCTCCGCGCCAGCCTCGCCCTCGTCGGGTCCATGCTGCTGTTCGCCGCCAGCTACACCATGACCAAGGTGGCGCTGGTGGACCTCGGCCCCATGACACTGGGCGCCGTGCGCTTCCTGCTGGCGACTGCCGTGATCGCCGCTGTCATCAGCATCCGGCGGGGATGGCAGCGTCCCACCCGCGACGATGCCCGGACCTTGGCCGTCGGCGGCCTGCTCGGTGTCACCGCCTACTTCGCGCTGGAGAACCTCGGGGTGCACTGGGCCACGGCGACGGATGCGACGTTGTTGGCCGTCGCCATCCCGGCCATCATCGCCGTCTGTGACGTGCTGGCCAATGGCGCCGTGATCGCGCGCCGTGGTTGGTTGGGGATCGCGGTGGCGATGGTGGGCGCCGGGTTCATCGTCTTCGGCGCACCCATCTCCACCGAGGCCGGCCCGCGCCGCCTGTGGGGAGCCCTGTTGATCCTGCTCGCCGGGGTGGCCTGGGCCTTCTACACCTTCGCGACGCGCGACGTGGCCACTCGGTACTCGTCGTGGACGACGGTGCTGTGGCAGGACGGGGCGGGTGCGCTGGCCTTCATTCCCCTGGCGCTGCTGGAGGCGCCCGGTTGGCACCGGCCCACCAGAATGGTGCCCACCCTGGCCGCGGTGCTGGCGCTGACCCTGCTGTGCTCGGTGCTGGCCATGGTGCTTTACGCCATCGCGGTGCGGCAGCTGCCCACGGCCCTGGTGGCGGCCTCCATCAACCTGGAGCCCATCTTCGGGCTGCTGATCGCGGTGGTCGTGCTGGGCGAACGCGTCAGCCCGGCGCAGATGCTGGGCGGCGTGGTGGTGGTCTGTGGGGTCTGGCTGACCCATCGGCCCTGATCAGCCTGCCGTGATCAGCCCTTCGAGTACTCCGCGACGGGCAGGCCGGCCTTGCGCCAACCGGAGAAGCCGCCGCCCAGGTGGGCGACGTCATCGCGCCCCATCCGCTGCAGGACCTCGGCCGACAAGGCCGAACGCCACCCGGAGCCGCAGTACAGGACCAGCCGGCGTCCGTCATCGAGCTCCGGCTTGTGGTACGGGCTCTCCGGGTCGATCCAGAATTCGAGCATCCCGCGCGGCGCGTGCCGGGCCCCGGGGATCATCCCGTCGCGTTCGAGTTCCCGGATGTCACGAATGTCCACGATCTGCACCGTGGGGTCCTCCAGCATGGCGAGCACGTCCTGCTGGTCCAGCGTGGTGATGGTCTCCTGCGCGCTGGCCACCAGGGCAGCCGAGGAGAGGGAGAGGGGGGCGCCGGGAGCTCTGGTCATCATTGGCCTGTTCGTCGTCGGGACTGACGCCAGCCTACCCCGGTGAGGCTCAGTTGCCGAGGTCCTGCGCGATCTCCCAGCTGTGGCCATCGGGGTCCAGGAAGGTGGCGGTGCGCATGCCCCAGTCCTGGTCCACCGGGCCGGTGTCGAAGCGCACGCCGCGGCCGGTGAGGACCTCCACGACGGTGTCGATGTCGTCCACCCAGATGCTGAGCTGAGAGCGTTCCCCGGCCTCGCGGCTGGCGACGGGTGCCGGGGTGAGCAGGCGCTCACCCTCGCTTCGGATCAGCAGGTTCAGCACGACGCTGCCCAGGCTGAAGCCGACCGACTTCTCGTCGATCCACAGGGCATCCTCCGCGAAGGCACGGGAGTAGAACGCGCGGGCCACCTCCAGGTCGTCGACCAGCAGCGAGATGGCCGACAGGGACGGCGTGAACGTGGGCTCGTGGGATTCCATGGCCCCCACGGTATCTGGCGGGGGACCAGGGCAGGCGGGGTTCAACCACTGGACGGCGGGCCCCACGAGAACCGACCACAGGATCCCCCCGCGCCGGGTCCGGCAGGGTCATCCAGGCGTGAAGGACATGGCGGGCGTTCAACCCGTGGCCGATTCTCAGGGCGCCGACAGCTCTCGATGCGGCTGGGGACGGCCACCACCCGTAGTGTCGGGCGACGTGAACCGTCCCCCGCACGCCGCTTCGGCTGGCACTTCCCCCGTCGAGGACCTCGACCCCCGCGCCTGGCCGGCGATGTTCGCGATGGCCGTCGGCTTCTTCATGATCATGATCGACACGACGATCGTCAGCGTCTCGATCCCCGCGATCATGGCGCACTTCGGTGCTGACGTGACGCAGGTGATCTGGGTGAGCTCGGCCTACCTGCTGACCTACGCCATCCCGCTGCTGATCACCGGCCGCCTGGGTGACCGCTTCGGCCCAAAACGGATCTACCTGCTGGGCCTGGTGGTCTTCACCCTCTCCAGCCTGTGGTGCGGCCTGTCCGGCAGCATCGGATCCCTGATCGCCGCGCGTGCCGTACAAGGTCTCGGTGCGGCGATGATGTCACCGCAGACGATGGCGGTGATCACCCGCATGTTCCCCGCCCGTCGTCGCGGCGCTCCGATGGGGTTGTGGGGCGCCACCGCCTCGGTCGCCAGCCTCGCCGGGCCCCTGCTGGGCGGAGTGCTGGTGGACACCGTCGGCTGGGAGTGGATCTTCTTCGTCAATGTGCCGATCGGGATTGCCGCCATCATCGCCGTCTGGAAGCTGGTGCCGGACCTCGAGTCCCACGCCCACTCCTTCGACCTCCTGGGCGTCGCCCTCAACGCAGTCGGCCTGACCCTGGTGGTCTTCGCCATCCAGGAAGGGCAGGCCAAGGGCTGGCCGACGTGGGTGCTGGGGATGATTGCCGCCGGTCTGCTGGTGCTGGGTGTATTCCTGTGGCAGCAGGCGCGCAACACCCGCGAGCCCCTGATGCCGCTGCAGCTCTTCGCCAACCGCAACTTCACCGCCGCCAATGCCGCCATCTTCGTGATGGGTGCCGCCGTGGTGGCCATGAGCTTCCCGATGATGCTCTACCTGCAGACCGCACGGGGCCTGTCGCCGACCCATGCCGCGCTGTTGAGTCTGCCCTCGGCAGTGGTCTCCTTCATCGGTGCGCCGCTGGTGGGCAAGGCGGCCAACACCCGGCCGACGAGGGGCTTCGCGGTTCTTGGCTTCGTCTTCTTCGGCGTCGGGCTTCTGGCCCAGGCGGAGCTGATGCGCGCCAGCCTCTCCGTGCTGTGGATGTTGTTGCCCTCGGTCTCCCTTGGCCTGTCCGGCGCCCTGATCTGGGGACCGCTGTCCATGTCCGCGACGCGTGACCTGCCCGCCCGTTGGGCCGGGGCCGGCTCGGGTGTCTACAACGCCACCCGCCAGCTGGGATCGGTGCTGGGTTCGGCTGCCATCGCCGCGATCATCGAGTGGCAGCTGGGGCTGCAGATGCCGTCCGGGCACGCCGGACAACGGCAGGCCGAGGGCACCCACGTCGCACTGCCAGGCTTCCTGGCCGAGCCCTTCAGCGTCGCCATGCGCCACGCGACGTGGTTCCCCGTGGCGTTGGCCGTCCTGGGTGGTCTGGCCGCATCCTTCCTCGTCAAGCCCCAATTCATGCGCGACGACGAGGCGCGCGCCGCCCGGTCATGAGCCAGGGGATGGCCCCGGTGGCGGGGGCAGCACGCAAGCCACTTGCACTGGCGGCGCTGGTCCTGATGGGGATGCTGTGGGGAAGCACCTTCTTCAGCATGAAGGACCTCACGACGCGGATCCCGGTTCCGGACCTGCTCGCGGTGCGCTTCATGATTGCGGCGGCGGCCCTGGGGCTGTTGGCCCACCGGCACTGGCGGATGAGCCGCACCACCCTGTGGCAGGGCACGGTGCTGGGCCTGATCTATGGCAGCGCCCAGCTGGTGCAGACCGTCGGCCTTGCCCACACCGCCGCGTCGGTCTCGGGTTTCGTGACCGGTCTCTACGTGGTGATCACGCCCTTCCTGGCCGCATGGCTGCTGCGGGAACGCATCCCGGCGCTCACCTGGCTTGCGGTGGTGCTGGCCGCCGCGGGTCTGGGGATGCTGACGCTGGACCTCTCCGCCGGGGTCCGGATCGGGCACGGGGAGCTGCTCACCCTTGTCAGCGCGGTGATGTATGCCTGTCACATCGTGGCAGTGGACCGTTGGTCAACCCGGGAGAACTCCATCTCGCTGACCCTGGTCACGCTGACGGTGGTGGCCTTGGAGTGCACCCTGGCCGCACTGCCCGGTGGCATCCAGGCGCCCAGTGGCCGTACCGACTGGCTGTGGATGATGCACATCGCCCTGATCGCCGGCGCCATCCCGATCCTGCTGCAGGTCTGGGCGCAGGCCGTCGTCGAGTCCACCACGGCGGCCGTGCTGATGGCCGGCGAGCCGGTGTGGGCCGCGGTCTTCGCGGTCCTGCTGGGTGGTGAGGTCTTCACCTGGCAGATGGGGCTGGGTGGCGGTTCGATGTTCGCCGCGATGATCCTGGTGACGATCCTGCCCCGGCTGCGCCGCTGAGGCTGGCGCTACTTCTTGCGGTCCATCGCGACCATCATCAGGCCGCCGATGATTGCCACATTGGACAGGAATGAACTGAGCTTCTGTGCCCGCTTGCCCGGATCCTCCTGCTTCCAGAAGGGGTGTCCGATGACGGTGGTGGGGGCCATCATCCCGGCCAGGGTTGCGGCCGAGGTGCGTGGCAGGATCCCCAGGGTCATGGCCGTGCCGGCGGCCACCATGCCCGCGCCGTTGAGGGTGACCAGGTCCTGACCTGCGGTCGGAAGCTCAAGTCCGTAACCGGCGGCCTCCGCCTCCACCACGGAACCGAGCTTGTCCGGTGCCTTGAGCTGTCCGATGCCTCCATTGATGAAGACGGCCCCCAACAGGGCTCGCGCCACGAACTTCGCAGGGTTGAACATGTGGATCCTTCCGCTGGGGAGCTCGACCCTTCGACGATAACGCCCCAGTTCAGGGGCTCCTCGAGCGCCCCCCACGAGAACCAGCCGTCGGATGCCTGCAGGGGCGGGGGATCCGGCGGAAGGAGTGCGCGGGGAACGCAACCCGCGGGCGGTTCCCGTGCTGCCCTCCCTGCCACTCGGCTTCGATGCCGCCGGCCGCCGCCGTGGGCGTGGCGCGTTTTCCACAATCACCGCTTCCTGCAGCAGGATCGGCCAGTTGTGGATGGCTGGAAATCCCGAGGGGGCCGACGCACACACTCCAGTCGTGAAACTCATCGATCAGGCCCGGGAAGTGGTGACGTCCGCGGGTGGGGTGGTGCGCCGCCGAGATCACAGGGAACTGGCCAATGCCCTGGACTGGCTGGTCCAGAAGGGTGAACTGGTGCGGCTGCTGCCCGGTGTGGTGGCCGCGGCGGGCCGGGCGGAGGACTTCCAGGTGCTCGTTGCCGCCGTGCGGCTGTGGGACCCGGACGCCGTCATCACCGGCAGGGCCGCAGCCCGTCTGGGCTATCTGGAGGAGCTGAGCGTGGAGACCATCACGGTGCTGACCCGTCGCCGGCTGAAGCCCCGCGCCCACTACCTCTTTCGTCGGACGCAGATTGACGCTGGGGACGTGGTGGAGACCGGTGAGGGGATCCGGTACAGCTCACCGACCTGGACCGCCCTCTGGGAGGCGGCATGGGACGAGGGTGAGCTCGCGGACGAGGCGATGCGCACCTTCGAAACCACCCCGGACAAGCTGGCGGAGGGGTTGGTGGTCATGAAGGGCCGCCCCGGCGTGTGGGTTCGGCGTTTCATCGTCGCCAATTCCGGGGAGCACCCATGGTCACCCTTGGAACGGCAGGTGCACATGATGCTGCGCGAGGCCGGGGTCTGCGGCTGGAGCGGCAACCACGTCTTCGACATCGGGGGCCGGTCATGGCCCGCAGACGTCGTCTTCCCCGGGCTGAAATTGGTGATCGAGATCGATGGCTTCTCCTCCCACCAGCACGCCGATGTCTTCCATGACGACCACGAGAAGACCCTCTTGCTCCTGTCCGAGGGCTGGTTGACGGTGCGCTTCAGCATGCCCCAGCTGGCCGACGCCGAGCGCTTCGTCTCCTGGGTGCGTGATGCCATCGCCATGGCCGAGCACGTCGCCCGCTGAGCGGCATCTGAGGGGGCGCTGCGAAAGGGCTGAAGAATGCGCGCCGCAGAACCCTTGCGTGATTGGGGAAGGGCATCGTTCTCAGGGATTGGCGGGGTGCGCCCGCTACCATCGAACAGGCGTGCACCCTGCGCGCTCGAAGACCTTTCTCGGGGGAGAGCCTTGACCGAACTGACCATCCCAGTGCCCGACGACATCCAGATCGTGGCCTTTGACCTGGACGACACGTTGGCGGCCTCGAAGTCTCCGGTGCAGCCGGAGATGGCCGCGACCCTGCGGGACCTGTTGGCCGTGCGTCCGGTGTGCATCATCTCCGGTGGACGTTACGAGCAGTTCCAGGCCCAGGTGCTGGACAACCTGCCCACCGATGCGGACCTGTCGCGGCTGCACCTGATGCCCACCTGCGGAACGCGTTACCTGCGCCACGTCGACGGGGCGTGGACCCAGATCTATGCCCATGACCTGGACGAGGCGGACAAGGCTGCGGCGATCGCGTCCTTGGAGAAGCGCGCCAAGGAGCTGGGTGTGTGGGAGCCCGACGAGAAGTGCAAGGGTGACCGGATCGAGGACCGTGGTTCGCAGATCACCTTCTCTGCCTTGGGTCAGCAGGCGTCGGTGGCGGACAAGCATGCGTGGGATCCGGACATGACCAAGCGTGGTGCGCTGCGTGATGCGGTGGCGGCGGATGTTCCGCAGCTGGAGGTGCGTTCGGGTGGTTCGACGAGCATCGACATCACCCAGAAGGGCATCGACAAGGCCCATGGGATGCGTGCCCTGACCGAGCAGACGGGGATCCAGCCGGAGAACATGCTGTTCATCGGTGATCGTCTGCAGCCGGGTGGCAATGACTACCCGGTCTACGAGATGGGCATCGCCTGTCATGCGGTGGAGGGTCCCCAGGACACCATCGGCTATGTGCGCAGCCTGATCGACGGCTTCCAGAAGGCCTGACCAGAGACACACGATCCCCGAGCCTGGGTCATCACGATCCCCGAGCCTGGGTCATCACGATCCCCGAGCTTGTCGAGGGGTGCGGGGCCGTCCATCACGGTGGGCGGCCCCTTTGTCATGCCCGCTCGGAGCCCGATGTGCATGCCGAACGGTCGGGGCCCAGGCCCGCCCGTGCGCATCCGACGTGGCCGTCCCCGGGAACCGGCCTCCAGATGTCCTCCCGCGGGGGCTCCCCGCGGGAAGGCGACGCGCGGCCGCCAAACCCGCGGTGGATTCTCGGGGTCAGGCCAGCAGGCTGATGGCGACGGCGACCATCACGAGCCCCGTCAGGACGTCGACGGCGCGCCAGACCGACGGCCTGCCCAAGGGCCCGGACAGTGCCCGGGCCCCGAAACCGAGCCCGGTGAACCACAGCAGCGATGCACACATCGCGCCAGCGGCGAAGGCCCACTTCAGAGGCCCGTGGCTCGCGGCAATGGACCCCAGCATCACGACTGTGTCCAGGTGGACGTGCGGGTTGAGCCAGGTCACCGCCAACACGGTCCCCAGCACCGAGGAGCGGGACCTGGGTGCCGTCTGGCCCAGCGTCCCGGGATTCGCGGCGGCCCGGAAGGACCCGATGGCGCACCACAACAGGTAGGCGGCGCCCACCCAGCTCAACACCCGCAGGGCCCCCGGGTGGGCGGCTGCGACGGCTCCCATACCTGCGGTGCCTGCGCCGATCAGCAGCAGGTCTCCCAGTGCACACACCGCCACGACGAGGGCGACATGCTCGCGGCGCAGCCCCTGGCGTAGCACCAGGGCATTCTGCACGCCGATGACGATGATCAGGGACAGGCCGGTCGCGAGGCCGGTGAACCAGGTGGAAAGCATGGGAATGACGCTAGGGATCGGCCACGGTGAAGACAAACGATCGATTCTTGACTTCCATAAGATGTGCTCATGAATGGCGATTGGCTACGAACGATGATCGCGGTCATCGACGAAGGAAGTTTCGAGTCGGCCGCCGACGAGCTGCACGTCTCCCCGTCGGCGGTCAGCCAGCGGATCAAGGCCCTGGAGCAGCACCTGGGACAGGTGATGGTCCGCCGCACCCTGCCGTGTGTCCCGACACCGGCCGGGGAGGCAATCCTGCGGATGGCGCGCCAGGTGGTCTTCGTAGAGGACGAGACCCTGGCCGAACTCGGCCACTCCCGCACCGGGGGGCTGCTGAGGGTGGCGGTGAATGCGGACTCACTGGCCACCTGGTTCCGGCCCGTCCTGGAGGAGGCCGCGCGCTGGGATGGCGTCACGCTGAGACTCGAGGTGGAGGACCAGGCCCACTCCACGCAGCTCTTGCGTCGCGGCGACGTGCTGGGTGCCGTCACCTCCGACCCGTCCCCGGTGGCGGGCTGCCGGACGGAAAGCCTGGGCCGCATGCGCTACGTCCCGGTTGCCGCTCCCCAGCTGGCCGGCCGCTTCCGTACCGCCGACGGACTTGACTGGGCGCGCCTGCCGGCGCTGCGCTACAACGACAAGGACGACCTGCAGCTGGACTTCCTGACCCGCGCCGGGGTCACCGGCACACCGCCACAGCCGCAGGTTCCGGGCTCGGAGGCCTTCCTGGCCGGGGTCCTGGCCGGCCTGGGCTGGGGTCTCATCCCGCAGGTCCAGCTGGGCACGCATCTGGAGGAGGGACGCCTGGTCCGGCTGTCCGGTGACGTGGTCGACGTGCCGCTGCACTGGCAGGTGTGGAGCATCGACTCCCCGCGCATCAAGCAGCTGGGCGACGCGATCCGCCGCGCCGCCCAGGCCCTGGACGCCTGAAAGGCCTGCTCAGAGGTTGGTCATGCTCTCGTGGTGCTCGTCATAGCGGCCGCCCTCGATGGGGATCTGGGCGGCGGCCTCGGTGAGGGCGTCCATGTCCTCGTCGGACAGCTCCAGCGTCGCGGCGCCCAGGTTCTCCTTGAGTCGTTCGAGCCGACGGGTGCCCGGGATCGGCACGATCCACGGCCTGCGGCTGAGCAGCCAGGCCAAGGCGATCTGGCTCGGTGCGGCCCCGTGGTTCTCCGCGACGTCACGCACCAGCTCCGCCATCGCCATGTTCTTCTCCAGCGCCTCGGGGGCGAAGCGCGGGATGGTGGTGCGGATGTCATTGCCCTGTTCGAAGGAGGTCGACGTGTCCACCGTGCCGGTCAGGAAGCCCTTTCCGAGCGGGCTGAACGGCACGAATCCGATCCCCAGTTCCTCGCAGACGCCCAGCACCTCCTCCTCGGGGCGCTTCCACCACAGGGAGTACTCGCTCTGCACGGCGGTCACCGGATGGACTGCGTCGGCACGACGGATGGTCTCGGCGGCGGCCTCCGACAGGCCGTAGCCGCGGATCTTTCCCTCGTCGGCCAGTTCCCCCAGCACCCCGGCGTACTCCTCGATCGGGACCTCGGGGTTCACCCGGTGCAGGTAGTACAGGTCCAGCCAGTCCGTGCCCAGACGTCGCAGGGTGCCCTCCAGACAGCCGGCCACCTCGTCGGGACGGACCCGACGGCCCTCCAGCTCGGGAACCTCGTGGTTGATCTTCTCGAAGAACTTGCTGGCGATGACCACCTTGTCCCGCACCGGGGCCAGTGCCTCGCCGACCAGGGCCTCGTTGTGGCCCATCCCGTAGATCTCCGCCGTGTCGAAGAAGGTCACCCCGAGCTCCACGGCCTGGCGCAGGAGCGTGATCATGGCGTCGCGGTCAGGCCGCTCGCTGTAGCCGCCGCTCATGCCCATGCAGCCCAGGCCGAGGACGGACACCTCCAGGCCAATTCCTCCCAGACGTCTCTTCTGCATGTCTACCTCCCGGGCTCGTCGTCGCTGACAGTCCTAGGCTATGCCGCCAGCGGACATTGCGGGAGGGTTCCGGGGCAGAGCATCAGCGGTGGTGAAGGTCCAGATGGGCGTGCACAAGGGGAACCACGCCGGCGCCCTCGCCCGCCGCCGAGGCCACTCTCTTCATGGACCCGGAGCGGGTGTCCCCGACGGCGAAGACGCCGGGCATCGTGGTCTCCAGCGCGGCCGGTGGGGTGCCGTCATGCCAGGCCGAACGCGGGGTCTCGGCGCCGGTGAGGATGAAGCCGTGCTCGTCGAGGGCAATGTCGTCGGGCAGCCAGTCACAGTGCGGTGCCGCCCCGATGAGCAGGAAGAGCCCGTCGGCGGGGATGCGCTCCCGGGCGTCGTCGCGGGTGGAGGCGAGCGTGATCCACTCCAGGCGTCCGTCGCCACCGCCACCGACCACCTGGGCGCGGCCGCGGACATGGATGCGCGGATTGGCCTCGATCTCGTCGACGAGGTAGGCGCTCATCGTCTCCGTCAGGCCTTCGCGGCGCACGACGATGGTCACCGATTCCGCGAAGCGCGCCAGGTGCATGGCGGCCTGACCAGCGGAATTGCCGCCGCCCACCACCACCGCGTGGCCGCCCTCCAGTTCGCGAGCGGCCGTGGTGACTGCCCCGTAGTGGACGCCCTTGCCCACCAGCTCCTCGATCTCGTCCACGCCCAGTCGCCGATAGGTGACCCCGGTGGCCACCACGACGGTGCGGGCCGCCATGTCGCCGCCGTCGGTGTGGACGATGAAGTGCCCGTCGGCACGGCTGATGCCGGTGGCCGGCCAGCCGGTCCAGAAGCGGGTGCCGAAACGCAGCGCCTGGGCTCGTGCGCGCTGCGCGAGCCGCATCCCGGAGATGCCGCGGGGAAATCCCAGGTAGTTGCGGATCATCGACGAGGTTCCGGCCTGTCCGCCGATCGCCTCCGACTCCAGGCAGTGGGTGGTCAGCCCTTCCGACGAGGCGTAGACGCTGGCCGCCAGTCCTGCCGGTCCGGCGCCTACGATCACCACGTCGGCGACCTCATCGGACTCGATCTGGTCCGGGCGGCCGTAGAACATGGCCGCCAGCTCACGCACGCTCGACGGGCTGAAGGGCTTCCCGAACTGGGGCGCCTTCACCAGCGGCAGCCGGCGCTCCTCCGACGGTAGGGAGTGCAGCAATTCCTTGGCCCGGGGGGCATCCGGCCGGACGGTCTTGAAGGGCATCCCGGTGCGGTGCAGGTAGTCGCCCAGCGCCAGCCCCAGGGCATCCGAGGCCTCCGCAATGATCAAAACATTGGCCACCACCGGGGCGCCCACCATGTTGCCCCAGTCACTCAGCAGCTCGGTGACGGCGGTGTGGAACTCCTCGTCGCGCACGCCCCGGGGCATCAACAGGGAGGCGTCGAAGACGCTCCGGGCCAGGTGGGTGCGCAGCAGCGGCACGGTCTCCGCAAAGCGCTCCCATGGGGTGAAGACCAGCCGGCGAGCATTGGGTTCCAGGGCACGCCACTGCTCGAAGGCGTCGGCGACCTCCGCGTCGGGAAGCAAGGAATCGGAGACGATCAGGGCCACGTCCCCGCCGTCGGCATTGATGCTGCGCATCACCTGGCAGGCCTGTTCGGCATCGGGGGCGCAGTGGAGTTCGTAGTCACGGGCGTAGCGGCCGAACTCGTCGAGCAGGTGGTCGCAGTGCTCGGGGCTGATGATGACGATGCTGGGTCTTGCGGTACTGGGGATCACGGGGTGCTCCAAGGTTGGTCTGGCGTCAGCGTAGCGCCGGGCAATGGACCGGGATCTGGGGCCCGGCCACGCAAACCAGCCGCGGGTTCTCCGGCCGGCTGGCTCCCCACGCGGGAGATCCCTGGGCGGGGATCTTCCAGCGGTCGGTTCCCGTGGCCGCCCCAGTGGCACCGGGGGGCGGGCTCGGAATAGGGGCGACGGCGGCGTGCGTTGTATCCGGAACAGGCCGGCACCGGGCCGGCCCCGTCGTGAGGAGGCCGTCATGGCCGCAGTGACCGTCATCGGAGCCCACGGGAAGGTGTCCCTGCTGGCGCTGCCCCTGCTGGTGGAGGCCGGGCACCCGGCCCAGGGCGTCATCCGCAAGCCGGAGCAGGCCGACGACATCGCCGCCACCGGGGCCACGCCCGTGGTGGCCGACGTCGAGTCCTTGGACACCGCAGCACTCACCGAACTGCTGCGCGGGCAGGACGTGGTGGTCTGGTCTGCCGGAGCCGGCGGCGGCAGCCCCGAGCGCACCTACGCCGTGGACCGTGACGCCGCCATCCGCACCATCGATGCGGCGGTTGCCGCCGGGGTCCCGCGCTTCGTGATGGTCAGCTACTTCGGTGCCGGGCGGGACCACGGGGTCAGCCCCGAGAACTCCTTCTTCCACTATGCCGAGGCCAAGGCCGCCGCCGACGAGCACCTGATGGCGAGCTCCCTGGACTGGGTCGTGCTGCGGCCCAGCACCCTGACCCTCGACGAGCCGACTGGGGAGATCTCGGTGGCTGACGAGTCTGCCGGGAAGGTCTCCCGCGGGAATGTGGCCCAGGTGATCGCCGCGGTGGTGGACGCCCCGGAGGCCACCTCCCGGAAGGTGATCAGCTTCAACGAAGGCCGGACCCCCGTCGCACAGGCCGTCGCTCAGGCCTGATGCAGGCGGTCCCGCAGCAGCGGGACGAGATCGCGCAGGTCACCCAGCAGCGGGGAGTCGGTGCCGGGCGTGGGGGCCTGCGCGCCGTGGACGAAGCGGACGAATGCCGTGCCCAGACGGGCGGCGATCTCTTCGTCGTGGTTGGTGTCGCCCACCATCACCACCTCGCCCGGTGCCAGCTCCGTGCGGGACAACCATCTGGTCACCACATGCTCCTTGTTGGGGTCCAGCGCCTCCATCACGCCCAGCATCGCCTCGAAGTGACCGCCGAGGTCGTGCTGGGCGAGCTGGCGCGACAGCTGGTCCTGCCGGGTGGCGGAGATGAGCACCTGACGCAGCCCCAGCCCGGCCACCTCCTGCAGCACTTCCCGGGCGTGGGGCTGTAGTGGCACGGCTGCCACCCCGGCCCAGAAGAACTCCAGATAATGGTTGGCGCCCGCAGTGAAGGCCTCGTCAGTCACGAAGCCGACGCTGGAGTAGAAGTCCCGGATGGGCCAGCCGAAGCGCGCCCGGTAGGCCTCGCGGTCCAGGGGCTCCAGTCCGTGCTCGGTCATTGCCGTGGCGAGGCTGGCGACGCAGAGGTCCACGTCATCCAGCAGGGTGCCATTCCAGTCCCAGATGATGGCGCGGGGCGCGGGAGTAGTCACCCGAGCGATCGTAGGGCGCCATTCCCACCGGGCCCGCCACGGGAACCGGCCGCGGGATCACGGCCGGGCTCACCCATCGCGTTGGTGCCCGATGCGCTGGGGGAGACGGGTGGTCGATTCTCGTGGCCGGTCTGCGCGGCCGGGGGCTTCTGTCGTCGTGCGCGGAGGGCAGGGATCCGGTGACCGGCCCGGCTGCGGCAGGATGGGGTCATGTCCTCGCCCCGCTACCCGGTGCCGCCGGCCCCGCCGGTCTACCGGCACGCGCCGGACAAGGTCTCGGCGCGGCGCACCTTCGCGGTCTTCGAGCTGCTGGCCGCGGCTTTCGTGGTGGTGGCACTGGCATTGGCCTTCTGGCTGGCCGCCATCTTGTTGACCACGGGATTCTCCGGCCACCGGGTCCGCCTGATGCACCTGGTGCTCTTCTGGGCGACGACGGCCTACCTGGCCCTTCCTCGGGTGCACCAGCTGTTCACATTGCTCTACCTGCCCGACTACTTCATTGGCCGGACCCGCACCGCGGACGGTCTGCTGGGAGACCCGATCAACCTTGGGCTGGACGGCAATGAGCACGATGTCCATGCCGCCATGCGTGCCGCGGGCTGGACCCGCGCCGATGACCTGTCGGTCCGTTCGGCCTGGGGGATGATCCGCTCCTCGGTGCTTCGGCGTTCCTATCCAGCTGCCCCGGTCTCCGGGCTCTTCCTCTTCCAGCGACGCCAGGACTTCGCCTACCAGCAGGAGGTGGACGGCAACCCGGCGCGGCGCCACCACGTGCGCTTCTGGCGGGTGCCGCACGGCTGGCTGCTGCCCGGTGGCCAACCGGTCACCTGGCTGGCGGCCGCCACCTATGACCGGGCCGTGGGTTTCTCCATGTTCACCTGGCAGATCACCCACAAGATCGACGAGAACATCGACATCGAGCGGGACTACCTGATTGACACGGTGCGCTACGCGGACCCGGAGACAACGGTCCATGTCATCAAGGACTTCTCCACGGCCTACCATCACCGCAATGGCGGTGGCGACCGGGTTCGCACCGACGGTGACCTGCCCATCCTTGACGTCGGCGGGGCCCTGATGCGGGTCGAGCCGGAGGAGAAGATCGCCGCCCGTTCCTATCGCTATCCCGGCTTCGCCAGGCATGGTGTGCCCCCGGCGGCCCTGTGGATCACGGGTGTCCTGGTGGCCGGGCGGGCATTGTTGGTGGCCGCGGCCTGGGGCTTCGTGGGCCTGCGCGACCTGTTGGGCCCGGTGCTGGGTGCCGGGATGTCGGACCTGCGCGCGTCGACGCTGGTGGCCCTGGCGGCCGTGGTGCTGTGGTGGTTGATCGTGGCGCGCAAGCGTCTGGCGTGGGTCCTCCTGATGGTGGTGGCCGTCGTCGACGCGGTGAACCTGCTGGCGGGGATCACTGCGTCGGGAGCCACGGGGCTGGGGAGTCTCACGGCGGCGGGGTTGGCCGTGCTGACGGTGCTTGCCTCCAGCGCGTCTCCCGTGCGGGACTGGGTCTCCCGCGGCCGCCGCGAGCCGGAGGTCACCATCCCGGAGCCCACCTGGCGTCATCTGCGCGAGCGGGGCTGAACCCTGCGCCGCGTGGCAGCATGGGCGTCATGAACTGGCTCATCCTGGTGCTCTCCGGTCTGTTCGAGGCGGTGTGGGCAACGGCCCTGGGCCGCATCACCGGCTTCTCCCGTCCGTGGCCCATCGTCGCCTTCCTGGCCGGCATGACCCTGTCGATGGCGGGGTTGGCCTACGGGATGCGCACCATCCCCGTCGGCACCGCCTATGCCGTGTGGGTGGGGATCGGCGCCAGTGCGACGCTCTTCTACGCGATTGCCGCCGACGAGGAGCGCTTCAGTCTGGTCAAGGTGCTGCTGGTGCTGGGCATCCTCGCGTGCGTCATGGGGCTGAAGGTGGTGGGCGAGCCGGCTGGCACGTAGGCTGGGGGCACAGGGGATTCAATCGACGCGTGTGAGGCCGGGGCGCGTCCCGTCCGACGACCCCTGGAGATCTTGATGACACAGGCCACCGACGTGGGCCCGCAGGCCCCGCATGGCACCTTTCCCGAGCCCGGCTCCCAGTCCCTGGTCAGCGCCGGTGGCTGGGCCTTCCTGCTGACCGCCTTCTTTGCCCGGCTGCCCAGTTCCATGGTGCAGCTGGGATACCTGATGGTGCTCTCCCACGACGGGCGTGGCCTGGCGACGGGTGGGCTCGCCGTGGCGGCCGTCGGTCTGGGCAGCGCGGTGGGTGCACCCGTCGTGGGGCGCCTGGTGGACCGGCTCGGGCCGCTGCCGGTGGTTGCCGGGGCGACGCTGGTCTCCCTCGCCGGGCAGGCCGCCTTCCTCATCGGGCTGTTGCACCACGTCGCGTCTTGGCAGCTGCTGGCCTGCGGGGCGGTGGTCGGTGCGGCCAATCCGCAGATCGGGCCGGTGGCCCGCAGTCACTGGTCACACCTCGCGACGCGGCTGCGCGCCCCGCACCTGGTCTCCCGGGCGCTCGGCTATGAGGGGGCGGTCGACGAGATCGGTTTCGTGATCGGGCCGGTGCTGGCCAGTGTCCTGGTGAGTTGGTTGGGGGCCGCACCAGCGGCGCTCGCGATGATGGGGATGACCCTCGTCCTGCAAGGGGTCTTCGTCGGCCACCTGTGGCGGGAACGCGAGGACTGGGCCGTCCATGACACGGCCGCGCAGGGCCCACGGGCCCACTCGCGTACCGGGCGCTCGGTGTTGTGGCCGATGCTCGCCTGTCTGGGCGTCGGCATCCTGTTCGGGGCGACGCAGACAGCCCTGACAGCGCTCTTCAACGCGCGCGGCATGCCCGGCATCACGGGCCTGGTCTACGGGTGCGTGGGGATCGGCAGTGGCGCGGCGAGCCTTCTGGTCGGCCGCCTGGCCGATCGCTTCACCGTTCCCTTGCGGGTGCTGTCCGGTGGGGTGCTGATGGTGCTGTCCGCGCTGGGCCTGATGGTGCTGCCGTCGGCGTGGCTGGCGTCGCTGGTCTGTCTGGTGTTGGGTGTGGGTGCCGGCGTGACGCTGGTCAGCTCCTTCGGCTGGATGGAGCGGATCGCGCCGCGGGACCGGGTGGCGACGATGATGACCGTGCTGGCCACCTGCCTGACGCTCGGCGTGAGCGCCGGGGCGGCGGTGGCCGGACGTCTTGCCGTCTGGCCGGCGCATGGCTTCTGGCCGGTGCTCGCCTCGGGCGTGATGGCCGCGGTGGCCTCCGCCGGGATGCGGCTCAGCCTGCGCAGGGCCGCTCGCTGACGGGGCGCGCCCGGTCAGATCTCGGTGCTGCGGTCCTCGTCGCGGATCCAGGTGCGGGGACGATCGGCGCGCACGACGGAGCGGGTCAGGCCCAGCATGTCGCGGTCGTCGACGGCCACCTGACCACGGATGGTGCCGATGTAGCCTTCCTCGTCGAACTGGATGGCGCTGCGGGTGGCGTGGTTGTAGGACTCGCGGGGTGCGCGGTCAATGGACATGCTTGCTCCTTTCCGGGCACGGCGGGGCCGGACCGGACTCGTCATTGGGTGTGTCGCGGGGAGACGGGTGAACAGATGTTGCCCCGTTCACCTGAGAGAACCTCTCGGTCTCTAGATATATTCCATTTTCTGGAAAAGTTCCAGAAAATGGCCTCCGCGATGTGGTCTTACCAAAGTATCACCCGCGGGACGTCTCTGTCTCCCCGACGAAGTCATGGAGCCACGACATCAAGGGCCGCAGCTCGTCCCAGCCATCGTTGACGTACTCGGCGGCCTCCGGCGTCGCCATCCATTCCGGTTCACCCAGTGTCAGGTCTGCGGACAAGGCCTTGTGGCGCAGCAGTTCCAGCCGCGGCGCATCGGCGGACGTGCCGCGCGGGCGCGTGGCGAGCTTCTCTCCGCCCAACACATAGCCGGCCTCGGTCAGCTCTCGCAGGATCTCCTCCAGCTGCACGCCCGTCGCATCATTCGTGACGGCCGCCCGGTAGCGCGCCAGCTGGTCCCCGGCCCAGAAATAGCTGCCGCCAGCCAGCAGGAAGCCCGTCGAGTCCACCTGCAGGTACCAGCCGGTGAACGACGAACTGTGCACGTACAGGCCCTGGTGGGTCTTGTAGGGCGACTTGTCATGGCTGAACCGCACGTCGCGGTGCGGGCGGTAGATCTTGGGCTCCCCGAAGGCGGGCGCCACCAGCTCGGCCAGCTCCAGGAAGGGTTGCTTGACCAGTTCCTCGTAGCGGGGCTTGTTGGCCAGCCACCACTCGCGGGTGTTGTTCACCGACAGTTCGCGGTAGAAGTCGACGGCCTCGAGGGGAATTCCGGAGAACGGCATGCCCCAACCCTAGGACTGGGGCGCGCCCGGCCCGCTCCCCCGGGGTCTGGCTCCGGGATTCTTGCTCGCCCGGTCCGGCCTCCCGCTCGCCGAACATGCGCTCGGGTTGCAACACACGCGGATCGTAGGAACCCACTCGGATCGCAGGAACCCACTCGGCTTGCGGAAAATCACTCGGTTGCCCGAGGCTGTGATCTCGTTCCCCGAGCCTGTCGAGGGGTGGAAGGATCGGGCCATGGTCTTCTCCGCCCCGGTCCTGGTGCTGGTGCTCGCCGCCGTCTTCGTCGGTGCCGTGCTGCAGCGGCTGTCCGGCACCGGGATGGGCCAGGTGTTGGCGCCGATCCTGGCCGTCGTGCTGGGGGCTGCGACCGGTGTCCTGGTGGCCAATGCCACCACCACCGTCTCCGCCCTCATGATGCTCGTCGCCCTGCGCCGCGACGTGGAATGGTCCCGGACCCTGCTGATCTGCGGCTTCGCCGTCCCCGGGGCCGTCGTCGGAGGTTTCGTCGTCAAGCAGACCCCGGCGGCCTGGTTGCAGGTCATCGTCGGGGCCGTGGTGCTGAGCGCCATCCTGATCACCGTCGCTGCGAGCGCGCTGGGCCGGATGCCCACCCTGCGCAACCGCTGGATCACGCCGCTCGCGGGTTTCCTGGGCGGCATCTTCAACACCACCGCCGGGGTGTCCGCGCCGGTGATGGTGGTGCACTCCCGGCTGGTGGACTGGAACCAGAAGGCCTTCGCGGCCTCCATGCAGCCGGTCTTCGCGACGATGGGATTCTCGTCGGTGCTGGTGAAGTCCCTGATGTCCGCGGCCGGGACTGCCCTGCCGCCGTGGTGGCTGCTGCCCGTGGTGGTGGTCACCGTCGTGGCCGGGATCCTTGCCGGGGGATGGCTGGCGCAACGCGTGAGACTGGAGCGGGCCAGGTCCGTGGCGCTCACCCTTGCCGGGCTTGGTGGATTCAGCGCGCTGGTCCGCGGCCTGATGTCGCTGTGACGGCCCAGGCGATCGAGAGGTCGTCGTGCACCTTGGTGGCGCTCGCGCGCAGGGCCTCGGCCCGGACCTCCTCGGTGGCACGGATCGTGGCCGCCAGGCGGGGCGCGTCCCCAGTCAGCACCTCGTCGGCCAGGTGCGCGAGCTCGAAGAGCCCCAGGCCCTGGTGCCCGCGGGTGGCACCGTCGCTGGCGGCGATGACGCCCCTCAACTCCCGCAGGTCATGTGCCCCGGTCAGGGCCTCGAAGGCGGCGGCCGGGTCGTGCTGGCAACACCACCAGCCACCTGGGACATTGCGGGTCCGGTGCATTGCCTCCAGACGTCGCACCAACCGCTCGGCCGGATCCGCAAGACCCGCCTGCGCGGGCCCCACCACGCGATCGAGCCGATCGTCGGTGACCCCCACGACGGTGCCGTCGGCGAAGGCCAGCACGATGGAGGCATCGCACAGCACCAGGTGCTCCACAAGGTGATCTGTCTCACGGAAGGCCGCCACCGTCGCGCTCGGGGCCGTATGGTCCAGGCGGCACTCGGGATGCAGTGCCCGCCCTCACCTGCGTGATCGCCAGGGCAAGGGCCTCGTCCATCGGCAGCGCCCTGTCCCGCAGCAGGTCCCGGTAGCGCTCTGCCGGGGCGCGCGAGTGCCAGCTCACCGGGTGCCGACAGCCGGCCTCGGGGTCACGGGGAAGGCCTGCACCGTCGACGACCACCGCGATGCCGTCCTGCTCGTCGAGCGCGAGGGCGTCCTGGTTGTCCCGCGGATCGGCGGCGAGGGTGAACCCCGGCGGTTGCATCAGGGCTGCTGGGCGAGCAGTCCGTCGATCTGGTTGATCGCCGACGTGCTGCCCTCGATGACGCCCATCTCCAGCACCTGCTGCAGACCCTCGGAACTGGCGAAGGTGCTGGCGTAGGTGGCGCGGGTCCCGCCGTCGACGGCCTCGAAGCGGAACTCGTTGTCACTGGTGGGCAGGTCCGTGTTGGGCCGGAAGTCCTCGTCGGCAAAGCCGTCGCGCACGGTGAAGTCGTGGGGCTCGTCCACCGTCAGCACCTCCCAGTAGCCGCAGTACTTCTGGCCGTCGGGGCCGGTCATGTAGTAGTTCATCCGGCCGCCGGGAGTCAGGGCGTGCTCCGTGAAGGTGGCGGGCATCTCGGCCGGGCCCCAGACCTTCTCCAACTGGCGCGGGTCGGCGTAGACCTGCCAGAAACGCTCCACGGGGGCCGCGAACCAGGCGGTGAGGGTGAGGGTGCGGGCCTAGAGGTCGTGGCTGGCATCGATGAGGGGCATGGGGGCTCCTGGAGGTCGTCGTTGGCGCCCAACCCAGTGGAATCGTCAACTGGTGTGAGCTGGCTTCCGGGGGCGGCCACGAGAATCGGCCACGGGTTGCCCGGGCCGATTTCGCGTGCCCTTGTCGGAAGGAACCGGCCATCTGGTAGGCCCAGACTGTTGGTCGGTTCTCGTGGAGAGGCCGGGCTAGGGTGCCAGCATGAGCGGTTCCCTGAGCGTCAACGTCCACGGCCAGCCCCACGATCCGGCGCTGGTGCTGGTGCACGGTGTCACCGATGCGGGCACCACCTGGCCCGACGCCGTCGCCCATTGGTCCGCAGACTGGCGGGTGCACACCGTCAGCCTGCGGGGCCACGGGGAATCGCCGCGCTTCACCGAGGAGCAGGCCGGGGACATGGTCGCCACCCACGTCGCGGATCTCGTGGAGGTTCTGGAGGGCTTCGACGAATCACCAGTGGTGGTGGGTCACTCCCTGGGCGGTCGCACCGCGGTGCTGGCGGCCCTGCAGCGCCCGGAACTGGTGCGGGCCCTGGTGCTGGAGGATCCGGCGCTGATGGACACCACGCCCCACCGCCGCCGCGAGATGCGCCTGTGGATCGACGGTCTCAAGGACTTCGGGCAGCGCAAGGACACGGAGATCGCCCGCCAGATCGAGGCCGGTTGGTCGGCCGCTGAGGCACAGGCCTGGGCGGCTTCCAAACTGCAGGTGGATCTGCGGATGATGGAGCTCCTGGACTTCGGCCCGATGGACCGCGACGAGGTGCTCAACGGGTTGGCCGTGCCCACCCTGGTGCTGGCGCCCTCGGACTCGACGATCGTTCCTTCCCCGGAGCGCGTCACGAATCCGCAGGTGCGGATGGAGCTGCTGGACGGTGTGGGGCACTGCGTGCGTCGCGATGACCCGGAGAGCTATTTCCGGATCGTCGACGCTTTCCTGGCCAGCCTCAGCTGAGGGCCGACTTCTTCTTCCACTGCTCCCAGGTCATGTCCCACTCGGTCCAGCCGTTGCCCACCTCGAGCTTGCGGCTGGAACCGGTGAAGACCACCGGGTCACCGATCTGGGCGGTCGTGTACAGCTTGTACATCTGCCCTTCGTCCATCCCGACGCAACCGTGGGAGGCATTGCGGACACCGAAGTTTCCGGTATTCCACGGGGCGGAGTGGATGAACTCGCCGGAGCTGGTGACCCGCAGGGCGTAGGCGACGGGGACGTTGTAGCCCTCCGGCGAGTCCTGCGCGATGCCGGTGGTCTCCGAGTTCATCTTGATGTGCTCGGCCTTCTCCATCACCAGCTTCGTCCCGGAGCGGGTGGTGAAGCCGGGCTTGCCGGCGGTCATCGGCCAGGTGCCGACGGGCTTGCCGTCGCGAAGCCAGGTGATGGTGTGCTTGGCGATGTCCACCTTGCCGGACTGGTTCCGGCCGATCTCCAGCTCCAGCGTGCGGTTCAGCTGGCCGTAGTTGCCACCGCCCGCATCGACACCATTGAGCCGCGCATCGAGCGAGATCTTCGTGCCGGGCTTCCAGTGCTGCTTGGGCCGGTAGTGGACCGTCTTGTCGTCGTACCAGCCCCAGGATCCCTCCTGTGTGGGGGTGCTGGTGACGTGCATGTTGCGTTCGAACTCGGCCTTGTTCTTCACCGGTACGTCGAAGTGCACGACGATGGGCTGGGCCACCCCGTAGGGGCCGTTGATCACCGGCGACAGGGTGGGGAAGACCTCCTGGGAACGGGACAGCGTGGCGGTGGTGAAGCTGGCTGTCGTGCTCTCGCCGGCCGGGCCGGTGGCGTTCACCGTGTAGCGGGCGCCGGGGTCCAACCGGTCATCGGCCACCCAGGAGCCCTTGTCATTGAGCTTTCCGGTGATCTTCGGGACGGCATTCTTGCCCGAGGCGTTGGTGGTGACCTGCACGTCGCTCGGGTTTCCGGTGACGGTGATCTGGGTGCTGACCGGAACCTGCGTCGCACCGTCCTTGACGTTCATGGACAGCGGCGCGGCAGTGGTGCTGGGGCTCTGGGTTGGCGCGGAACTCGGTTCCGGTGTGGTGGAGGCAGCAGGTGCTTCGGCAGGCGCGGACCCCGTGGTTGTCCCCGGATTGCCACCGGCACAGCCGACGAGTGTCAGGGCGGTGAGTGCCGCGGTCAGCATCTGGCGATTGTGCATCTGGAACCCCTCCTTCAACGCTCGCTTTCCATGATGGGTATCACAATTCTGCGGTGGATCGGGCTCACGGAGGGGCGATGGGCGGTGGATCGCCCAGATCTTCAGTGGATGGATGGGATCCGCGGGCGACTCCCGGTGGCTCGTCGGGCAGGATGGGGGAGACCGCCCAACCACGACGGGAGATGCCATGACGCAGCAGGTGAGGGCCGAGATCAGCGATGACGTGGCGAGCATCGTGCTCAGCGCCCCGGAGACGGGAAACCGGATCGACGTCGGCTTCGTGGAGAGCCTGGTGGAGGCACTCGACGTCGTCGAGGCCCACCAGGACGTGCGGGCCTTGTGGCTGCGTGCGGATGGGCAGGACTTCTCCCAGGGCGGCAACATGCGGGCCTTCCATGAGCGGATCGATGACCTGCAGGGCGCCATCATGGACCTCTTCGAGAGCTTCAACCCAGCGCTGGAAAGGCTGTGGGGGCTGGGTTTGCCGTCGGTGGCGCAGGTCCAGGGCTGGTGTGTCGGCGGGGCGCTGGGGATGGTCTCCATGGCCGACGTCGTGGTGGCGGGCAACTCCGCTCGTTTCCGGGCCTCCTTCCCCGGGCTGGGGATCTCCAATGCCGGTGGCTCGACGGTGGGTTTCGCATCCAGGATGGGGATTTCCGCGGCCCGCCGCTTCTGCATGCTCAACGAGCCGATGTCCGCCGACGAGGCGCTGACCGCCGGCCTGGCCGACATCGTCGTCCCGGACCAGGATGTGCCCGGACGCGCGCAGGAACTGGTGACCCAGCTTGCCGCGGGGCCCACCGTCGCCTATCGCGGCATGCGGCACAACTTCGGGGCGCTGGGCCTGAGCTATGCGGAGGCCCTGCATCGGGAGAACGAGAACATGCGCTTCTGTGCCTCCTCGCAGGATGCGGCCGAGGCCGTCGCTGCCTTCGTGGAGAAGCGTCGCCCGGTGATGCGGGGACGTTGACCACCAGGTTGTCGCAATCGGTGATTCTTTGCGCGATGGGCGAAGATGGAACCATGGCTGTCCCAGAGTCGCCCGACAACGGCTTGCCGCAGTCCTCGCCCGAGCCATCCGGGACTCGCGGCTGAGCCTGCGGCAGATCCAGCAGCAGCTGTGGCGCCAGGAGGGGTGCGGCTGGACCTCGCCTCCCTGAGATACTGGCGCTCGGGCGCGGCCCTTCCGGCCCAGGAGAGGGACATGCAGGCCCTGGCCGCGCTGGAATCCCTGCTGGGGCTGGGCGTCGGGCAGCTCTCCCTGCCACTGCCCGAGGACGCCATCAGCCGGTGGGATCCGGTGCGCCGTGCCACGGCGGCCGAGCAGCTGGAAGAGACCATGTCCGTGCTGGGGCTGCACCCGCAAGGCAGTCATGACTACGCCTTCGTGCAGGACACGCTGTGGGCCTCGGAGGATCGGATGGAGCAGCGCGAACACACCCGGCCGCGGTTGCTAGCTACGCGACGTCGTCCGGCTGGAGGACCAGACCATCCTCTGCGCCAACATCCGTCTGCCCCGTCCGCTGGCCACGGGGGAGCTGCACATGTTCGACTTCACGATGGACTGGCGCTTCTCCGAGCGGAAGGACACCTACGGTTTCACCCGTGTGACCCGCGGAGAGATGCGTTACTGGGCCCTGGTGGCGCACTTCACGGAGGCGCCGCATCGGATCAGCTACGCCTTCGACTACGCCAATGCCACCAAGGACGGTTCGGTTCCGTGCGTCGTGGAGCGCACCATCTGCGTGCTCGCGCGGCCGGTGGTGGCCCGGCAAGGTGACCCGGGGGTCTGGCTGCTGGTGCCCTCGGGTGCCCGGGGGGAGGTGCTGGACCTCACTGGACGGGAGCGGCTGGCCGATCCCGTCGAGACCGGCGACGGGTGGGACCTGGTGCACCTGACCCGGCGTCGGATTTCGACGGTCACGCCCGGGCACCGACTGACCGCCGAGTACCGCCTGCGAATCACCGCGTCCCAGCCGATGGAGGCAATCCGCGTGGCGCTGCCGGAGATGGTGGAGCTGTTCACGATGGACGTCACCCTGCCGCAGACGCCCGACGCCGCGCTCCTGCTCCACCGCAGCGAGGCGGATGCGACCTCCCTGCGCAGTGCACTGGAAAGCCGCCGACATCTGCAGTACTCGTCGGCGAAGGCACCGCTGGGGATCTACGACCTGATGTGGAGTGCGCCGCGGGGCTGAAGTCAGACACGTGGCCGTATTCCCAGGGTTGGAGAATCAGACGCTGTTCCGTCATATGGAATCCTCACTACCTGAAGAGGTGCTTTCCAGTGGATGCTGGCAGTCCAGTACTTCGACCGGTGTGCCTAGGCTGATCGGGCTCGGGGTTCGTTGCGCTCCTTTGGCGCTCCTTAGAAAGAAGACTTGCCATGGGTGATCCCACCCCGCCCCCGCCACCCATCGGATGGACCTCCGGTCCGGGACAGAGCTCGAGCCCTGTTCAGTTCAACCCGCAGTTGTCTCCTCCTGGTCCCAAGGATCCGCGTCCTCTGTACAAGAAGAAGCGGTTCTGGGCTGCGGCCGTGCCTGTCTCGTTGGTTGTGCTGAGCCTTGTTTCTCCGTCGCAGCCAGCAACCCAGCCGATGTCGGCTGCCGCCGTTCCGACAGCGACGGTCACCTTGACCGAATCAGTGGCAGCGCCAACCGCGACTGTGACGGCCACGGCCACTGCGACAGCGACGGTCACAGCCACTGTGACGGCCACAGTCAATGCAACAACCACCGCCACGGCTACTGCGACGAAGATGATCACCGCGGCCGCCGCTGCGCCGGCGACGTCGAGGGCAGGGTTCGCTGCGCCGCAGGGCGCTGGGCCGGATGAGTCTGGGCCCACCGATCCAGATATGGGGTCGTGCAAGGCGGCGAAGGCTGCGGGCTACGGCCCCTATCGGCAAGGAGCTGACCCCGAGTACGGCTTCTATCGGGACGCGGACGACGATGGTGTCGTGTGTGAGTAGTAGGCACTGACATGGGCTTGCGCATGCGCCGTTCCTTCAAAGTGGCACCGGGCCTGAGAATGACGGTGACAAACAAGTCACTGGGAATCTCGGCTGGCGGCCGCGCGGCGCGGATCAACGTCAACTCGCGCCATGGGACAACGGCCTCAGTGGGAATCCCCGGGACAGGTCTCAGTTTCAGCCAGAAGATCCGCTATCCGCTACGCCCAGAACATCCCACAGCATCCGATATTGAGACTTCTCCGGCTGGCTCGGATCGGGTCAGTCCTCGCCCGGGCCTCTGGGCGCCATCTTGGGAAAAGGAGCTGTTCGGCAGGGTCGAGAGAGGTCGCCTGGATGCGCTGCAGGACATCGCTGCCCGGTCCCCCAAGTCTCGACAAGCATGCCTTTACCTCCAAGGACTGGCGACGATGTCGGGAGAGTTGCTGGGGGAACTGTGGACCGAGGGTTTCGATCCGTCGCAGGACCCATTCATCAAGCGCTATCTCGCGTCATCGGAGACCACTGTTTGGCTGACCCGTGATGTCGTCGTGGTGATGCCTCCGCACCGGGACACCCTCGGACTGGTGCTCGCCGAGTTGCTCCAGCAGCGGGGACTCCTTGACCAGGCGATTGCCGTCGTGGAAGGCCTGTCCTCTTCGGAGGTTGTTGCAGTCTCCTTGGCTGACCTGTATCTGGCGGCTGGTCGGCCGGCAGACGTGTTGCCAATCTCTCAAGGGAACAACGCGGTCGACTCGGTGTTTACGGCCTGTCTCAGTCTCCAGCGAGCAGTGGCGCTGCGTGAGCTGGGCGATCTTGCCGGTTCGAGGCAGGTGATCGGGGTGATTCTGAGGCCGCGCTGGATGCCAGACTCCGTCCGGATGTGGGCATGGGTTGAGCGGGCCAAAACCTACGCGGCGGAGCGGAAGTCCTCGCTGGCGCGCAAGGACCTGATGCGGGTGGCCGCGCTTGATCCCGATTATCCGGGGGTGGCAGATCTCCTCGACGAACTAGCCTGAGGCTCAATCCAGCTAGTCATTACTTCGACGGTGAGTGCCAGGCCATCCTCGCGGCGCGCCAGCTCCCCGATCTCCCGGGCGCGTTCGGCATGGGCGTTGGCCTGCGGGCCGACGGTCAGTGCGTCGACAAGGCGGCTCAGGTCAACGGCGTCGAGGTGGTTGCGGCGCAACCGGCCGGGGGTGGGGCCAAGCCCCAGGGCATGCAGCCGCGACGCGTGGAAGGGCTGGTCGACGCCGAAGGGGACCACCGCGGTGGGGCGGCCGCTGCGCAGCGCCTCGTGGCTGGTGCCGGCGCCGCCGTGGTGGATGGTGGCGGCGACGCGGGGGTAGAGCTGGCTGAAGGGCGCTCCCGGGATGGCCAGCACGTCGTCGTCCAGATGGCCGGGGATGGTGCCCGGTGGGGCGAGCGTCAGCAATGGGCGGCCGGTGGAGCGGGCGGTGCGGATGATGGCATCCAGGTCTGCCTCGGCGGTGAACTGGGTGAAGCTGCCGAAGCCGACGAAGACGGGATCCCTGCGCAGGAAGGCAGCCAGGTCTGTGTCCGGGGTCCATTGCGGGGAGGGCGGTGCCAGATATCCGGTCCGGCGGGTGGTGGCGGGCCAGTCGTCGGCGGGCGGCACCAGCAGGGGGCTGGCGGCCAGGATGATCCGGTGCTCGTCGGCCAATCGGGTGATGTCCCGGAATCCCTTGTGGGGAAGGCTCAGGCGATGCCGGGTGGCGTTGGTCAGGGCATTGCCCAGGGAGGTGGACAGTTCCCAGCTGAACCGGGTGCCCCAGGCGTCGTAGGGCTCCCACCCGGTGAAGTACTGCGGTGAGATGAAGCTGCCGCGGTGCAGGGTGGGCAGCTGTCCGGTGAACACGACGGTGGCCAGCCGGCATCCCCTGGCCGCGACGCAGGCCATCGCGGCGCCCCGGGCCAGGACGCCGGTGACGATCGTGTCGCCCGGCCGGACCGTGGCGAGCAGGGCGTCGGTGAAGGTGCCGGCCATGCCGGAGGTCCACTTCTTCAGCAGCAGGTACTGCCCACCCAGGCTTCGGGCCGCGAGGTCCTGGACCGGGCCACGGCTCAGGGCGTCGTCGAGGCTCGCGTCTACCGGGACGAAATCTGCCTGTGGGGCAAGGGATTGCGCCAGTGGTGCGTATTCGGCCAGCGCGATGACGGCGGCCTCGTGGCCGGCGTCGGTGAGGGCTCCCGCGAGGGTGGCCAGGGGCTGGACGTCGCCCCGGGAGCCCAGGGCCAGCAGCACGAACATGTGTCAGTCCTGGTGCGTGAGGCGCTCGACGCGTTGCCTGGCAGCGACATCCTGCTCGTGTTCGGCCAGGGCGGTCCCGAAGAAACGGTAGGTCCATTCCTGGGCGAGGGCACGGGTCTCGGCGAAGATGATGGGCACGGTGGGGAATCGCAGGTGGCATTCGGCAATCGCATCCGCCACCGCAGCCGGTTTGGTGTGGGTCAGCTTGAAGACCGACGAGTAGCGATCCTCCACCACCACCGCCGCGTGCGGCAGCGTCGCCAAGTCCGCTAGCTGGTACTTCAGGGTCCCGTTCATCAGTGATCCGACAAGGTCCGCCAAGGACTTGCGTTCCACTGCGGCCAGCACCTCGTCATCCGAGCGGACCGCGTAGTCACCCGCCGGTAGGGCCCGCCTCTCGGTGCTGGCCTGCTGCGTCGAGAATTTCCACGGATAGCGCTCCCGGGAGTCGACGTCGATCATCATGCCCTCGACACCGGAGGCCCGGGCAGTGGGGACCTTCGCCATTGGACGGGCTTGCTTTGCGGTGTTGCGGGTCTGCCAGAAGATCGCCTCCCGGCCGCCGCGCACCCTGGTCATCACGAACTGCGACCGGTTCTCCCGGCTCCGCTCCAGCAGCAGGTCGATGGCGGCGCCGCGCCGGGTGCACGAGCGCACCGCAAGGCTGTCCACGATCTCCGGCTCGTCTGGCCAATCGGCAGGGTGGCAGTACAGCTTGCCGGTGCGGGGCCAGGTCTCCTTCACCTTGAGCACCAGCCCGTCGCCCAACGGCAGCTTCAGCAGGTAGGGCAAGGAGGTGTCGGGCTCGGGATTCTTGGCGATCACCAGCTCTGGCATGTGCCCAGCCTACGAGCAGTCTGGCAGCCGGCTCCACGGGAATCGACCATGGGATGCGCCTGGGTTGGCTGGCCTGAGCGTGGGCGCTCCCGGCCCGGGTGATCTGCTGGTCGATTCTCGTGGCGGGGCGCAGGCCGTACTGGCCGCGCCCCGCCACGAGGGAAGGAATCAGCGGCTGGGCTCGAGGTCCTTGCTGTAGAGCACCTCGCCCAGACCATTGCGCAGGCTGACGCTCATGGTTCCGGCGCGGTCGATCTCCACGTAGCCGAAGAACATCGCCTTCTGGTTGCGCGGGGACTGCAGCGGGTAGCTGGGCACGCCCTGGAAGAGCACCTGCGGGCCGAAGGTGGAGTCCATCTTGTTCGGGCCGAAGCCGCCGGCGCTGATCGGGCCGGCGACGAACTCGTGGAAGCCGTCGAAGTCGCTGAAGGAAGCCTTCTCCGGGTCGTAGTAGTGGGCGGCGCAGTAGTGCACGTCCGCGGTGAACCACACCACATTGCGGATCTTGCGACGCTTGATCTCCTTGAGCAGGTAGGCGAACTCCAGCTCGCGGCCGGCGGGGGCACCGGAGCGGCCATTGGCCACGGCCTCGATGTTCTTGCCGTCGGGCACGATGATGCCGATCGGCATGTCCGCGGCAATCGCCTTCCAGGTGGCCGTCGAACGCTCCAGCCCGTCGAGCAGCCACTCCACCTGGCGGTTGCCGAGGAAGGCGGTGCGCTGGTCCTCGGTGCCGGGGGTGTTGGCGTCGCGGTAGCTGCGCATGTCCAGGCAGAAGACGTCCAGCTGCGAGCCGCGCGAAAGCTCGCGGTACATCTGCGGCTGCTGCCCCAGGTCGTGGCGGCCGCGGCCATGCAGGTCCGAGATGGGCATGTTCTCGAAGAAGGCCTGGCGTCCGCGGGCCGAGAGCACGTCGGCGCGTCGTTCGATCTGGTAGCGCTCGTCGTCCAGCACCTCGCCGGGGTACCAGTTGTTGGTGGTCTCGTGGTCATCCCACTGGCTGATCACCGGGACGTCGGCGTACATGGCGCGGATGTTGGCGTCCATCTGGTTGTAGCGGTAGCGGCCGCGGAATTACTTGAGGGTCTCGGCCACCTTCTCCACCTCCGGGGTGGTGATGTTGCGCCAGACCTGGCCGTCGGGTTCGGTGACCTCGGGCTTGATGGGGCCGTCGGCGTAGAGCGTGTCTGACAATGTCTTGGTCCAGGCGATGACGGCGTTGAGGACGACAGCGGCGCGGTAGACCACGGCGTGCTTGTCGTAGCGGGTCGCGAGTCCTCGCCGTTCACGGCACGCGGGCGTAGCTCAATGGTAGAGCAGCGCCAGCTTCCCAAGCTGGACACGCGGGTTCGATTCCCGTCGCCCGCTCCACCACGGAGGGCCTTGCCAAGGAGATCTTGGCAAGGCCCTCCGAACATTTCAGTCCAGCGACGCAAAACGCTCCGTGCCCGATGTGGGGCTCGATGCCCGCTATTCGGTGACCTCGGGCTTGATGGGGCCGTCGGCGTAGAGCGTGTCTGACAATGTCTTGGTCCAGGCGATGACGGCGTTGAGGACGACAGCGGCGCGGTAGACCACGGCGTGCTTGTCGTAGCGGGTCGCGAGTCCTCGCCGTTCACGGCACGCGGGCGTAGCTCAATGGTAGAGCAGCGCCAGCTTCCCAAGCTGGACACGCGGGTTCGATTCCCGTCGCCCGCTCCACCACGGAGGGCCTTGCCAAGGAGATCTTGGCAAGGCCCTCCGAACATTTCAGTCCAGCGACGCAAAACGCTTCGTGCCCGATGTGGGGCTCGATGCCCGCTATTCGGTTTCCTGATGCACCTGATGCGCGGACATCCGTCCTCGGTGGGCACGCGCTACCGGGGGTTTTGTCAACCCGGCGGCCGTCCGCGAGTACGCCTTGCCGCTGCCGGCGAGCGGGGTGGCGGGAGGCGGGTTGTCGTCGGCCGGGTCGGCTGGGCGACGCAGGTGCCAGTCAGTCACCTCTTGATAGGCCGCCGCCACCGCCAGCAGGCGGTCCTCAGCGAACGGTTGCCCTCCCAGGATGGTGCCGACCGGCAGGTTCGCGGCTGTGAAGCCGATTGGGAGAGCCAATTCCGGCAGCCCAACTCGGTCAAAGTACGACGGGTCGGTTTGCAGCACCACATCACACGGTCCGAATACCTCCGATAGCACCCGGTCGAGGAAGAGTTCCTTGGCGCGCTGGCCCCTGACGTACTCGTCTGCACCCAGCAGGGCCCCGGCCAGCCACGAGGTCACCGAAACCCCGAACAGACGCAGATCCCTGCGCATCGTGGGCAGAAAGGGCTCGCTGCGCTCTGGCAGGCGGACGTCGTTCATGGCCGAACCGGCCAACACGTCCCACTCATCTGGGAACGGGACCGCGACGACGCTGATGCCGGGGATGGCGTCCAGCTTTTCCAGGAACTTCTTGCGCAGCGCCAGCGTCTCCCCCGTGACGGCGAGGAAGTCAGGCAGGTATCCCACCCGAGTGGGATACCTGCACGACACTGTCCCGCCCTTGGTCACTGGCGTGGCCGCGCGAACATAGTCCGCAGGCGCCGGGAGCCCCTGTGTCCGGGGGTCGTGCGGATCTTCCCCCGCCATCACCGACAGCATGATCGCGGCATCCATTGCCGTCCGAGCCAGTGGCCCGGGATGGTCACGGGTATAGGTGAGCGGAATGATCCCATACAAGGAGACCCGGCCCATCGTGGGCTTCAGGCCGGTCAAGTTCTGCTGGTTGGACGGGGCGGTGATGGAGCCGCCGGTCTGTGTGCCCACCGAGCTCGCGGCCATCCGAGACGCCACAGCGCAGGCGGAACCCGACGACGACCCGCCCGGGTCAACCGATGGGTTCGCCGGAGACCAGGCATTCACCGTGGTGATGACACCACTCGGGGTAGTGGCGCGGGTGGTTGCCAATGGACCCATTTGAGTCTTGCCCAGCACGATGCCCCCGGCCTGCTTGAGTCGGGCCACGGCCGTCGCATCGAAAGGCGGCACGAAGTCCTGGAAGATGAAGCTGTTGGCCGTGGTCTTGTAACCAGCTGTGTAGTAATTGTCTTTGATCGCCAGCGGTATGCCCGCCAAGATTCCGGACCCAGGTCGAGACGCGACCGCCGCGGCCATCGCGTCCTTGGCGGCCACCAGGTTGAACGCCTGCAAGGTGTCGTCGAACGCGCCGATCCGGTCGAGGTAAGCACGCAGCAGCAGGGACGGCTTGAGGCGACCCGCCTGGATCAGCGTTATGGCCTCGGCCAACGTGGCTTCGCTCAAGTCATCCCGCACCGCCCGGCGAACGGACACCTTTGGCGCCGCAGAGGTGCGCGCGGGGGTCCGAGCTGCGGCCACCTCGGGGAGCGCGACGTTGCCCATCACGGCGAGTGCGCCGACAGCCCCCATCCGCGCCAAGAAGCTGCGTCGGTGAACCGCGGTCGGCTGCTCTGCGCACTCGGGCGCGAAGGCAGGGTCTGACGCGGTTCCGTATGGATTGGCGTCCTCATGATGGTTGGTTGGGGTGTACTGCATGGTCATGAGTTCCTCCAGGCGGTGGCGATGGATGGGTACATCACGGGAACGGCCGTCTGCTGCTGGAGCAGCTCGCGGTCGCCCGAAACGCCACTCGGCGTCGGTGGCTGCCATCCGGCGACGGTGGCGATTGAGCCGCGCACGAAGCGGCGCAGGCTGGCCAGAACCGTCACTTGCCCCGGGCTACCGGTGGTGGGATCGGGGATGCTGCCCTCGGGCAACTGGGACAGGTCGATCCCGATGCTCGCCAGACGGGCCCGGATCATGGTGTCGAGCTCCGCATCAGTGGGTGGGGTGGCCATTGAATTCCTTCCAGAGCGGGGATGGGTGAGGGCATGATCCTTGCCCTTTCGCATGTCACGGGTGTGTCCCCTTCGTCACGGAGAGGTAACGCGAGATGCGGCGCATTTACGGCGTTGGTGGCGTCCACCCGTGCGTGATCGTGGTAGCTGCGTCCGCAAGATGAGGTCATTCGTTGCGTACGGCAATGACGAGCACACAGGGGGCGGTGGGCGGGTCCCAAGGTAGTCGTCCATGTCCTCGGCGAAGTCGTGGCCACTGAGCGGGCTCGGGGGTGCTCCCCGACGACGTCAGCTTCGACTTCACCGACCCCACCACGCGTCCGCGCAGCTGGGACGCCCCACGACCACGGCGGACGCCGTCCAACAGATCACCCACCACGCCCCTCGAACACTCGAGGCTTCATCAGCACGGGCAACGCTTCCTGGATCTGAGGACATTTGCCATCCTCCAGAGCGCAGTGTGACTGCGACTCCCGCTCCTCGCACGCATGCATCTGAGCCGGAAGGTCCCCGGACCCTCCCTCGTCGCGCCCCCGTGCCGTGGTGGTGAGGTGTTCGTCGTGCTCCATACCCATGTCAACCATGCAGGGCGTGAAGTGTGCGGGCTTTCGCCCAGGGCCCCCGCCCAGAGGGTTGCAGGAGGAGGCACCGGTTTGGCCCCCGGCGCCGTGGGCTTGGCACGCGCTGACGCGACTACCTGCTTCCGGCTCAGACCAGGTCGGTGCTCCAGTTCAGTTGCTGCAGGGCGGTGTCCAGCTCGCGGTAGCGCTTGCTTGCCGCGTCCGCGTTGGCCCTGACCCGCGCCACGTCCACGGTGGAGACGAACTTCACCTCGGTGCGCGTGTAGCGGTCCATCCGAGCGGACGCTGCATCGGCGACCTCCGCGTTGAAACTCCGTCGACGGGCGGCCAGGTCACGTTCGGCGATGGCGTCGGTGATGGTGCCGATTCCCTCGAAGGGGGTCACCGAGTTGGTGGCATTGATCCGCCGCACCAACTCCGCCAGCCGGTTCATCAACCGCTCCGCCTCAGCCATCAGCGCCGTCGGGTCTTCCTCGGGCACGTCACCTTCCTGCACCCGGGCCGACGCGACGGCCCGTCGCTTCAGCTCGTCGAGCCGCGCCTGTACTTCGGCGCGCTCGGCGAGCGCCTCAGCCAACTTCATCGTCCCTCCTACCCGCCCGACTTGCGACGGAACTCACGCTTGCCCGCAGCCTTGGCGACGGCCTTGGGGCCGTGGCCCGACAGGTGCGCTGCCTGCCCATCGGCACCCTGGCGCGACTTGGCGTTCTTGGCCTCCAGGGCCGCCTTCATCCGATCGCGGGGGTCCTGCGGCCCATCCGGTGTCGGCTTCTCAGTCATGTGGCCAACCTTGGCCCACTCCGGCCAACCTGACAAGGGACTTTCCGCGACTACGAGCGCACTGGTTCCGTCAAGGGACGATTCGCCCCGGCACCGCCAAGAACTAGGGCGTGTCTGACAGAGGTTTGGGGCTGCGGCTGGGAGTCTCGATGGGTGTCGCGGTTTCAGGTGCTTTCGGATGCTCAGTGGTCGTTGATCGAGGAGATGCTGCCGCGTCCCACGGGCCGGCCGGGGCGGAGGTTCTCCGACGCCCGCACGATGGTCGAGGGCATCGTCTACCGTTACCGGACAGGGATCGCGTGGCGTGATCTGCCAGAGGTATTCGGTCCCTGGCAGACGGTGTGGACCTGGCATCGCCGGATGGCGTTCGATGGGACGTGGGATCGGGTGGCCGCGAAGATCGTCGCTGCCGCGGACGCTGCGGGGATGGTCGATTGGTCGCTGTCGGTGGACTCCACTATTGCCCGTGCGCATCAGCATGCGACGAACACGACCCGGCTCACAGGGGGCTGGATCGAATTACAAGGATCTGACGCTCGAGCCGCCTGATCACGGCATCGGCCGCTCCCGAGGCGGCTTGTCGACGAAGATCCATCAGCTCGTCGATGGCAACGGGCTCCCGCTGGTCACGTTGATCACCCCAGGCCAGGCGGGTGACTCGCCGATGTTCCTGCCGCTGATGGCGCAGCTACGAGTCGGGCGCGAGACGGGCCGGCCCAGAACTCGGCCCGACGCGGTCCGTGCCGACAAGGCCTATTCGTCTCGCGCGATCCGAGGGCACCTGCGTTCCCGCGGGATCAAGACCGTGATCCCTGAACCGGACGATCAGAAGGGACACCGCAAACGACGCGGGTCACGCGGCGGACGACCGGTCGGACTGGACGCTTCCGACTACAAGAACAGGAACGTCATCGAACGCGGCTACTGCCGAATCAAGCAGTGGCGAGGACTCGCGACCCGCTACGACAAGCACGCCGTGGTCTACCGCGCCGCTGTCGTCCTCAACGCCGTCATCGCCTGAACCAAGACATTGTCAGACACGCTCTAGATGTTGTCGCCCGAGTGGATCAGGAAGTCAGGGCGCAGCGCGTGCATGGCGCGGTAGGCCACCATGCCCTCGAGGTCCGGGTTGATGCCGTAGCCCTGGCCGGCGGTGTCACCGGTCCACACGAAGCTCTGCGGGGCACTGCCCAACGACGGGGTGCTGAAGTGACCCACCTCCTCCTTGCCCAGCCGGCCGTCGGTGTCCTCGAACTGGATGCGGTACTCGTACTCGCGGCCCGGGCGCAGGCCCTTGAGCTCCAGCTTGGCGGTGAGGTCGGTCTTCGGGGTGGCCCACGGGCCCTTGTGGGTGCGGCGTCCGCCGCGTCGGCCGGTGGACAGCTCGACGAGCATCCGGCCGGGGCGGTCCGAGCGGGCCCACAGCATGGCGCCACGCGGGGTGACGTCGCCGGACTGGATGCCGCTGGGCAGGGTGCCGCGCGACGGGATGAGGGACGAGGTGGCCTGGGCGCGCGGCTCGGGCGAGCCAACCGCGAGGAGGGCGGCGCCACCGAGGGAGCCGCCGAGCAGCGTGCGTCGTGAGGTCTTGGTCATGCCCTCGACCCTGTCGGGGCCGGGTGGCGTTCAGCTGAGCTTCAGGTGAAGCCTCGGCGAATTGTGCCCGGGCGGGCTTCCACGGGAATCGGCCACGGGATCCGCCGGGGCGAGTGGCAGGAGGCAGTGCTGAGCGTGGGCGCTCCCGGGGGTCCGGAACCGGTGGTCGGTTCTCGGGGCGGGGCTCCGGCGACGTGGTCACCTGGTCATCCCGCTGAGCAATCCGCATCGCCCGCGATTGGCGAACGGAACTCATCTGGCAGGCTGGATCCATGGACATCGCCGTCATCGGATCGAACATGGTGGACCTGGTCACCTACACCGCGCGGATGCCCCAGCTGGGGGAAACCCTTGCGGGGCAGGACTTCCAGATGGGGTGCGGGGGCAAGGGCGCCAACCAGGCCATCGCCGCCAGCCGGCTGGGGTCACAGGTGTTGATGCTCACCAGGGTGGGCGAGGACCTGTTCGCGCAGAACACGGTGCGCAATTTCGAGGAGAACGGGATCGACACGCGGCATGTGCTCTCGACGTCTGGGCCGTCGGGGGTGGCGCCGATCTTCGTCGACGAGCAGGGCCGCAACTCCATCGTCATCGTCAAGGGTGCGAATGACCTGCTCACCCCGGCCGACATCGACGCCGCTCGTGACGAGATTTCCCGCTGCCGGTTGATCGTGCTGCAGCTCGAGGTGCCGCTGGAGACCGTGTACCACGCGATCCAGACCGGGCAGGAGCTCGGCATTCCCGTGCTGCTGAACCCGGCGCCGGCCACGCCCGAGCTGGACTACGCCCGGATTGCGACGGTGGACTGGTTCATGCCCAATGAGTCCGAACTGGCGCTGCTCACCGGGCTGCCCACCACCACCCTCGACGAGGTGGAGGCCGCCGCTCGTTCCTTGGTGGGCAAGGGGATGCGCAATGTGGTGGTCACGCTGGGTGAGCGCGGCGTGCTGTGGCTGTCTGCGGAGGAGAAGCACCTGGTGGAGCCGGTCTCGGTGCAGGCCGTTGACACGACGGGCGCCGGCGACGCCTTCATCGGCTGCTTCAGCCACGCCCTGGTCAGCGGGAAGGAAGCGCTGGAGGCGTTGCGCTTGGCCAATGCCTATGCCGCGGACTCGGTGACCCGTCGCGGGACCCAGACGTCGTATGCGACGGCGGAGGGATTCAGGGACAACACCCGATTGAAGGTTTAGGGCAAGAAAAAACCCAGGCCACGAGGGCCTGGGTGAGTATGTGGAGAGTATAGGCATACACAGGTACACATCACCAGTCTTCCGGGCGGAGCTGGTTTCCCACGGAATCGGGAAGCTGTCAGGCTCGAAGTTGTTCTTCCTGCAACTGCACCCACACATGCCCGCCAACGCCCTCCGTTGGTGTGCCCTTGAGCGCACCGGCCAAGCGACCGCTCTGCGGATTCACCAAGCACAGGGGGACGGACTCCCGGGCCATGCGCAAGGGGAGTGCCAAGTCGGAGTCGTTGGAAACCACCATGGCTGCATCCACGCGGTTGGTGAGCACATCACGGAGCAGGTGAGCAGCGACGTTGACATCACTGCCCTTCTCTTCGAGGTGCAGGTACTGAACCAAGAATCGCCCCTCGCGGACAGGGTTTCCTTCGGCGTCTTGAAGCATGACTGGCCAGCCGGACGTTGCGATGTGGGGGCGATGCGTCTTCGGATCACGGGTGGCGAGCAGGCCTGTCTTCGCGCGGGCCACATACGTCCCGTACTCGATCCAGTCGACAGACTGGGCCGTGACCAGTGCCTTCAGATAGATGTCCTGATCTTTGAACGCATCGGCGTTGGTTCTGCTGTCGACTCGGGCAGTGCAGTAGACGATGCGATCGATCGTCGCCTCTGCCCATCTGGTTCCCCTGGGGAGCAGCAGCTCTGTCACAGCCCGGATGTCCAGCCACTTCCAACCGGGCGTTCCTCGTCCGCACAGCGAGCGCGCTCCGTAGTAGAGGTTGTAGCCATCGACATACACACCGACCTTCATGCCGGGAACGCTATCGCCAGCCACTGACATTTCTTGCGGTGATCGTGATGCAGTGCTGGGCCAACATCATCCGTTGAGGACCGCCCAGCCGATCAGGTTGTCGATCTTGCGCACGTCGACGCCCTTGCCGAGCTTGATCTTGATGTGGCCGGCGCGGGTCCACAGCTCCACCTCGGCGTTGAAGTCCAGGGTGCCGGCGTTCTCCGTCGACCACATGTTGATGGAGCTGTAGGGCAGCGAGTACATCTCCACCTTCTTGCCGGTGATGCCTTGGGCGTCGCGCACGATGAGGCGCTTGGTGGTGAAGACCGCGGTGTCACGGAAGGTCTTGTATGCGGCGACCGGGCGTTCGTCGCCCACCATCAGCGGAGCGATGTCATGAGGGATGGGGCACTCGTCGACGAGGGTCCATGCGGCGATGGGGGCCATTTCCATGGTGCTTTGCTCCTTTTGGCGCTATCGGTTTCTCGCGAGCAGGAGGCCCCGGGAAATGTCTCTCGGGGCCTCCATCTGGTGCTCGTCAAGCAGGCGTCGTGGCCTACTTGATGGTGTCCGCCTTGATCGAGTAGCCCAAGAACTCACCGACGTCAGAGACGCGTCCGGTGGCGGTCACCGTCTGTCCCTCGGAGAACTCACTGACAAGTGCCTTCTGTTCCTCGTTGATGAAGATCTGGATGTTGGTCAGGGTGTACTCGTCAGTGCCACGCACCGTGAAGTAGTCACCTTGGGCATCGATGTTTCGAACTCGGCCCGTGACCGTGACGAGCTTGTCCTTGTAGGTGCTGTTCGCCTTCAGAGCGTTCTTCTCAAGGTCCTGGATCAGCTTGTCGGCCGTCACCACGAGCACCGTCTCAGCGGGGGCCGCAACCTCGGCTTCCTTCTGCTGCTCTGCGGGTGCTTTCGCCTCCGCCTTGTTCTTGGGAGCGGCAGCGACGGTGCCCTCCTTGGGCTTGGCGGGGGTGTCCGAGCCGCCGCCCAGCGCGGATCCAATGATCAGCAGGAGGAGCAGGCCAAGAGCCCAGAAGCGCTTCTTCTGGAACCACGGGCGGGTGGCCTTGGCATAGGCCTTGGCCGCTTTGGCCTGGGCCTTGGGATCCATCGGCGGCATGCCGGGGGCAGCGGGCTGGCCAAAGGCGTACTGCTGCTGGCCAGGCTGGGGCTGGCCGGGGTACTGGTCTCCCTGCTGCTGAAAGCCCTGCTGGGGGACGTTGTTGGGCTTGCTGGGCGGATTGAAGCCGCTGGGCTGGTTTGGGGGCGTGGTCACCGGTACTCCTGATGAGGGCGCAAGTTTGCGCGAATTCTGCTGAGCAACAAATATGTCGCTTCAAATGGCCAGGGCACCTTTTTGGGGGTTTTGGTTCAGCCGTGCTTCAGGAAAGGAGCCGCCCCCTGTGGGGGGGCGGCTCCGGGGTGAGGAGTGGCTACTGGAAGAAGCCGATGACGAGCTGGATCCAGAACCAGGTGACGATCAGGACGGCAGCGATGCCCAGTGCGGTCTGCCACGTCTTGCTACGCAGGGATCCCATCAGGTCCCTCCTGCTCGCCAGGTAGACCAGCAGTGCTGCGAGGATCGGCGCGGTCAGGACGGTCAGTGACTGGGCGAGCACGATCAGTTGTACTGGCGACTTGCCTCCAAAGATCGCTGTGATGGCGATTCCCCACGTCAAGATGAAGCCGGAAACAACCCGGGCAGTCTTGGTGTTGGAGGAGGCGCCTCGGCCGAGGGCATCGCTGAGCATCGTGCCGCCTGCCGTCGCGTTGGCCGTCATGGCGGAAAAGGCCGCGGCGAAGTACCCGAGTGCGAAGATCCATACGCCGACGGGTCCGGCGACCGGTTCGAAGACCTTCGAGAGGCCTCCGATGCTGGACACCATGTTCTCCGCGCCGAGCGGGCCGCCGAAGATCTTGGCTGCCACGAGGACCACCAAGGACGTCATGATGCCGGGCGCCACGATGCCCGGGACGGTGTCGGCAATGGTGAGGTCGCGGTACTGCTCTGCGGTGCGACGGCGTTCGCGTGTGCCGTAGGCGGTGAAGAAGGCAGCGTTGGCGGACAGGCAGGTGCCGATGAGCGCGATGACGACCGTCGTGGATCCCAGCGGGACGGTGGGAACCATGCCTTCAGCGGCTTTCCACATGTCGGGGCGGGCGGCCACGGTGCTGATGACGAAGACCAGGGCCATGAGGGCCATGCAGGCCACCATGACCTTCTCCATGACGCGATAGACGTTGCGCAGCACGAGCAGTGCGGCGACCAGGATGGTGCACAGGACGGTTCCAGCGATGGCCGGCATGCCTGTGAGCATGGAGAGCGCCAGACCCGATCCGACGGCGTTTCCCACGGAGAACATCAGGGTGATCACGAAGATCGCACCACCTGCCAAGTAGCCGACCCAGGTTCCGAGGCGGTCCTTGACGGTGCTGAGCAGGGAGGCCGGCGCTTGGATCCCGATGCGTACGCTCATGTCGGCCAGAGTGAGCATGAGAAGCGTCGATACCACGGGGACCCACACCAGGGCGTAGCCAAAGCCGGAGCCCGCCTGGATCGACGTGGTGAGGTTGCCGGGGCCGAATCCCCAGCAGCCGACGACGAAGGCTGGTCCAGCCATGGCCAGTAGTCGCAACCCATGGGGTCGCTCTTGGGATCTTGCGGGCGCGCTCGCCGGGAGCTGGGCGCTGTGGGCGGTGACGCGATGAACTGCTGACATGGCTGACCTCCATTGGCCGCGATCGAGTCTCGCTGGGAACGAAATATGCAATCGTTCCCGGGAACGCAATCATCATGCGACGGGGTGGAGTTCAGGGTCAAGGGTTTCACGCAAAGTCGGATACGGGACCGCCATGTCTTGATTGAGTGAAGGGGCATTGACATGAGGCGAAATCGGAGCATACTTGCAATCGTTCCCGGGAACGCTGTCAGAGCGTTCCAGCTCAGTGAGGAGTAGACATGCCCATCGATCTTCGCGGACTCGTCCCCGCACCCGTCACCCCGTTCACTCGCGATGGAGACATCGACGTGGAGGCCATCCACCGCCTCGGCTCATGGCTCGGCTCCTTTGAAGGCGTCAAGGGCCTGGTGGTGCTCGGTCACGCCGGTGAAGGCACCTTCTGCACCGCCGATGAGCAGGTCAAGGTGATCGAGGAGTTCGTCGCATCCACGGATGGACGGGTCCCCGTCATTGCTGGCATCACCGGCGAAGGCACCAAGGTTGCCGTCGAGGAGTCCAAGCGCGCTGTCGCCGCTGGCGCCAAGGCTGGCCTGATCTACCCGTCGCATGGTTGGCTGCGTTTCGGCTTCCAGAAGGGAGCACCCCAGGAACGCTACAAGGCCATCTACGAGGAGGCCGGTCTTGACTGCATCCTCTTCCAGTACCCGGATGTCACCAAGGCCAGCTACGACCTCGACACCCAGCTCGAGATCGCCGGCCAGGAAGGCGTCCACTGGACCAAGAACGGTGTGCGCAACATGAAGCGCTGGGACACCGAGATCCCGGCCTTGCGTGAGGCCCACCCCGAGCTGACGGTCCTGTCGTGCCACGACGAGTACCTGCTGCACACCATCATGGACGTCGACGGTCTGCTGGTGGGCTACGGCAACATCGCGCCAGAACTGCTGTTGAAGCTGATCGAGGCCGGCAAGGCCCAGGACTGGCCGGCCGCCAAGGCCGTGCACAACCAAATGTTCCCGGTGACCCAGAACGTCTACCACCGCGGGTCGCACATGGAGGGCACGGTCTGCCTCAAGGAGGCTCTTGTGCATCGTGGCGTGCTCGAGCACGCAACCGTGCGCTCGCCGCTGCTGCCACTTGCTCCTGGTGCCCACGAGGAGATCGCTGCCGCGCTGGACAAGGCGGGTCTGGGCAAGGCGGAAATTCCTGCCTGACCCATACAGCGAACGCGTCGGCGCCCCTTTCGTCAGGGTGTCGACGCGTTCGCGTGTCTGCTGAGCAGGTGACACTATTCGTTTAAGGATGCCGAACGACGAGGGGATGGGCCGATGGTGACTCTCAAGGATGTTGCCCAAGCGGCAGGGGTCAGCACGTCGACGGCCTCTCGTGTGCTCGATGAGCGGCTGCCAAGGTCCAAGACTGCTGCTGCGCAGCGGGTGCGGGAGGCTGCCGCTGAACTTGGCTACGTTCGCGACCCGTTTGCGGCTGCCCTTCGTCGTACCGGCACGAGCACGATTGGCATCGTGGTGCCGCGCTTGACGGACACCGTGATGGCCCTGATGTATGAGGAACTGTCGGCTGCAGCGGCAGCCAGAGGGTTGTTCGCCGTCGTCGCCAGCACCCATGACGATCCTGCTCGCGAGCGGGTGGCGGTGGAAACACTGCTGCGGCGCAAGGTGGACGGCATCATCCGGACCACCGCACGCACCGACGCGCCGCTGGAGCCATTCGCGCAGGCTCCCCACGTGCGCCAGGTTCTGGCCCTGCGCGGTGACGGACAGTCCTCCGAGGCCGTGGGCGATGACGTGCTCGGTGGTCGCCTGGCCACTCGGCACCTGCTTGACCTGGGACATCGTGACATTGCGCTGGTGAACGGCCCCAGCTACGCCACCAGTGCTGCTGGGCGGCGGGACGGGTTCATGGCCTCCCTTGCCGAGGCAAAGATCGAGCCAGATCCCTTCCTGGTCGTCGAAGGCGACTACTCGACCGAGGCAGGGGAGCAGGCTGCGCTGCAGTTGCTGACCCGGACGCCACGCCCCACCGCGATCTTCGCTGCCAATGACAAGCTGGCCATTGGCATCGTCTCCATCGCGGCGCGGCTGGGGCTCAGGATTCCCGAGGACTTGTCACTTGTGGGGTACAACGACATTCCGGTCGTGTCGAAGCTCCCGACTCCGTTGACCACGGTTCGCGTCCCCTTCCAGCAGATCGCTGCTGGCGCCCTCAAGCTGCTGCTGGATGACTCGTCAGAGGAGCGCCAGAGCTTGGTCTACGCCCCGACCTTGATCCCGAGACATTCGACGGCGCCGTTGGGGCGTTGAGCCCGGAAGGGAAAGGTGCCTAGACCCGCCGCGCAGAGGATATTCAGCCCTTGACAACGTCGCCCATCGTCAGGCCCAGCTTCTTCAGCAGGAGAGCCAAGGGCAACCCCAGAAGGGCTGTTGTCAGCGTCCCTGCCCAGCTCCCGAAAGAGTGCTGTGCGACCGCCACAGCCCCGACGAGAGCTAGAGCCAGCAGCCATGTTCTGAACGTGTCTTCGCGCTTGGGGCTGTGCTCTGACAGGCTGGCCTCGGGCAGGTCCAGCCAGCGTCCTTCGGCCATCGTGGCGAGCAGTGGAGCCAGATGGCCAACCAGCTCGGCTCGGGTGGTGGGCGTGGGTGAGAAGAGCTGACCGTTGAATTGGCGCAGGTAGTCGGCGCGTCGCCGCATCTCGTCAGTGATATTTCGTCTCCAGACGTCATCACGGATCATGAAGGGCCGGCAGGCAGCTTCAGTTTCACGAGCCACGCTTTCCAGCTGTGTGCAGAAGCTCTTCCTTGCGGCAGGGCGCTTCCAAGCTTCCGAGTCCATGGTCTCGATATCGGCAATGAGGATGGTCAGCGTTCGTAGTAAGTACTGAACGCTCGGCCCTGTGGTCACTCGAAGCATCAGGAAGATCTGGAGCAAGTAGACGGAACCCATCAAGGCTGTCACGACCGCCCCCGCTAACAGGGGTATCCGTTGGCCGGGATCCGGCCGGAACAGAGCCTCGATGAACTGGAGTGGACCCGTACCGTCAGGCACGTTTGAGTCAATGAGAGCGCACACCACCATCGCCGCGATGGCGTAGCAGGCGAAACCGGTCCAGCGGTGGACTGATTGTCGGGCTTCGTCCAGGTGATGCTGTCGGACGGCTTCGAGTAGCGGCACTCCTCGGCCCTGCAAGGCGTGCAGCGCGGGCGATGAATGAAGAGTGCGGCGTAAGGTTCTCAATCGCAGGTTGAGTCCATAAGAGTGGTGTACGAGTTGGTGACCGTGTCGCTCACGACGTGAGCGGCGGTCACCGGTGATTCTTCGAGAGATCTTCCACAACCACCTCGAAGAAGGAGCACACGATGACCGCCGGACCCCACGATATTGACCCTGCCCGGTTTCTGCAGGACCAGCTCACCCAGGCCTCACCGGATCTGATGCGTGACATGCTGGCCACGTTCATCAACGCGTTGCTGTCGGCGCAGGCCGACAGTGTCTGCGGCGCGGAGTACGGCACCCGTGACCCCGACCGGGTCAACTCCCGCAACGGGTACCGCCACCGCGAGTTGGACACCCGGGTCGGGACACTCGATGTCGCGATCCCCAAGCTGCGCGAGGGCAGCATGTTCCCCGGGTGGCTGCTGGAACGCCACCGCCGCGCCGAGCAGGCGCTGACGACCGTGGTCGCGACCTGCTACCTGCTTGGGGTGTCGACCCGCCGGATGGACAAGCTGGTCCAAACCCTGGGGATCACCGGCCTGTCCAAGTCCCAAGTCAGCGTGATGGCCAAGGACCTCGACGCCCAGGTCGAGGCGTTCCGTACCCGCCCGTTGGACGCCGGCCCCTACACCTTCGTCGCCGCGGACGCGTTGACGATGAAGGTCCGGGAGAACAAGCGCGTGGTCAAGATCGCGGTGATGATCGCGACCGGCGTCAACGCCGAGGGGCACCGCGAAATCCTTGGCGTGCATACCAGTTCGACCGAGTCCGGACCTGGATGGCTCAGCTTCTTCCGAGACCTGGTCGCCCGCGGCCTGACCAGCGCGGGCCGGGTTGGGCTCGTCACCTCCGACGCGCACGCCGGGCTGCTCGAGGCGATCGGTGCGACCCTGCCCGGCACCGGCTGGCAGCGGTGCCGCACCCATTACGCCGCGAACCTGATGTCCGCGACCCCCAAGTCCTCATGGCCGTGGGTGAAGGCGTTACTGCACAGCGTGTACGACCAACCCGACGCCGACGCGGTCCACGCCCAGTTCGACCGGATCCACGACACCCTCATCGACAAGCTCCCCGCCGTGGCCGAGCACCTGGAGTCCGCCCGCGAGGACATCCTCGCGTTCACCGTCTTCCCCAAGGCGTGCTGGCGGCAGATCTGGTCCAACAACCCCAACGAACGGTTGAACCGGGAAGTGCGGCGACGCACCGACGTCGTCGGGATCTTCCCCGACCGGTCCGCGGTCATCCGCCTCGTCGGCGCCGTCCTTGCCGAGCAACACGACGAGTGGATCGAGATGCGCCGTTACCTCGGACTGGACCTGCTCAAACAATGCCGCGCCGCCCTCACGAACACCCCCGACACCGACCAAGGAGACGACACCATCATCGCCGCGATCAGCGCCTAACCAACCCGAACGAACGAATCACCCTGTACACCACGCAGCAGGACTTGACCCAATCGCATGTCGACGTACCACTCACTGGCTCGGCCACGAAAGCGCGGCCGGGGCCGGTCCTTGATCTCTCGCTGCTTGATCTTCGCTCCACACGTGGGGCAGGGGGAGCTGGGATGCAGGGTCTGAGCCTCGGAGGGTGGACCGCCGTGAGCTTCTGTCATGTCAGGGAAACATAGACGTGACCTCTGACAAACATGATGGTAGGAGTCTCGTGGAGTCGTGACCCTGCCTCTGACTGGTGCCCTGCTGGGCTACCGACAAACTGATCAGTCTGGCTCCACGAGGCCCAGGGGCGACGACCGCCCGGCCATGACCTAATACGAGCCTGATCGCGAGTCCGGTGTATGTCCTGTCTGGTCGAAGCGGCCGCCGCCTGACCCACTCACCGAGTCCAGGAGCAGGCCATGACCATCATCCCAGAGCCCCACCACCACGTCGCAGGAATCGACTCCCACACCGAGACCATCCACATCGCGGTCATCACCGCCACCGGGCTCGAGGTCGACGACCACGAGTTCACCACCACCACTACCGGCTACCGCAAGGCAGTGGCCTGGCTGGTCGAGCACGGACCTATTGCAGCTGTCGGCATCGAGGGCACCTCCAGCTACGGCATCGGCATCACAGCAGCACTACGAGCCGCGGGCATCACCGTCATCGAGGTCAACCGCACCCGCCCCGCCGAACGCCGCAAGCACGGCAAGACCGACCGTCTCGACGCCTACCGCGCCGCTCGCTCCGTGATCTCTGGAGAAGCGGCCACCCATCCCAAACACGACTCCATCGAGCCCCTTCGAGCCCTGCTGGTCACTCGACGCAGCGCCAACAAGGCCCTCCAAGCCTGCTGGCGCCAAATCCGCAGCCTCTTGGTCAACGCACCCGCCACGCTACGAGACAAATACCGCCAAACCAGCCGCGACAAGCTCATCCGTCATCTCGCTGCCAGCCGCCCCGACCAGATCCATGACGCCGCCCAGGCCCTCACCATGCGAGCCCTGCGATCCCTGGCCCGACGCCACCAGTTCCTGCACGACGAACTGGTCGACCTGGAAGCCCAGCTCGACGAACTCACCACAACCAAGAACCCCGGGCTGCGCGCCATGCACGGAGTCGGGCCGGTCACTGCCGCTGTCCTGCTGGTCACGGCCGGCGACAATCCCGCCCGCCTCGCCACCCCTGCCGGGTTCGCGGCGCTCTGCGGTACCAGCCCGATCCCCGTGTCCTCGGGCAAGACCCAACGCCACCGCCTCTCACGCGGCGGCGACAGGCAGGCCAACTGGGCGCTCCACCAAATCGTGAAGGTCCGCATGGTCCACGACCAACGCACCCGCGACTACCGCGACAAGCACCTCGAAGCAGGCTGGACCCTCGCAGCCGTCTACCGGGCACTCAAACGAGCGGTCGCCCGCGAAGTGTTCCGAGCACTCACCGGCAACTGCGAGATCCCGAACTACACCGATCTGCGCCCCGCCCGCCAGGCCAAGAACCTCACCCTCACCCACGCTGCCCAGCACTTCAACGTCTGGCCCGCCCACATCTCCGAGATCGAGCTCGGCAAACGCCGAGACGACACGCTGGCCCAGAACTACCGAGAATGGCTCCGAGCCGCTTGACGGGAGATAGGAGCATCAATTTTCGGAATCGCAGTGCGCCTGTGGCTAGGTGACTCTCCTGGGGATAAAGCGCCTCGAGAGCGGGGGTAGTTCCCTAGGCCCACGACTGGAGGTGGTCGTCCACATTGGGAATCCCCTTGGCAAGAGTGGTCCGCCACTCCAGTTTGCCGTTGTGCTGCAGGTTTCCGATCACCAAGGCGGGGGCCACCTCGAGTCTCTCGGCCAGCTCGGTTACGGTGGCCAACGTGATGGCTCCTGAAATCTCTACTGAGCCACCCAACGCCCAACGCTCAGCCAGCGTGTTTGCTTCGTCCTCGAGCTGAGGTCGCCCTTCGGCGTCTGCGCCGTCGATGGTGATCCCTTCGGTCAAATGTCCTGCGACGACGTGTGCCGTCTCGTGCATCAACGCGAAGACGACCTTGTCAAGACGTTTGCCGCGACCTGAGATCGCGATGACTGGGGTGTCCCCCATCAAGAACGCTGCGCCATCAATCTTGCCGCCGGGGAGCTGTTCCACGAAAACGAGGATTACACCGCATTGCCGATAGCGAGTCGGCAAGTCGTCAAAGTCGGATGGCTCTCGAAGCGCGTGTGGCAGTTCTTCGGCCAAGCTCTGGAGCTTCTCGGGGGAGTAACGGTCCGGCGGGACGGCTCCTCGCGCTTTCTGAGCTGCAGCCCACAACCATCCCCGCTGAAGAAGTGAGACCTCGTCCTGGGAGTTGGAGCGCTTGGCGGCGAGCGCAAACTGGGGGGTGTCATCGGTGGACGCCATGTTGAAGTCACGCAGGACCTGCCGCTTCAACTCGTGCACGTCTGCATCGCGGTCGATGACTCCGCGCTTCTCGAGTGCAACGAGGGGGATGATCTTCGCGATCTCGGCGCGCGCTGCACCCCGGTCAACCTTTGCCACGGCAGCGCTGTCCTGCTCCAGAAGCCAAAGGTTGTAGCGATTCTGGAGGTTCAGCCAGAACTCCGGCGACGTTTCGAGGGCGGCGCCGATCTGCTGCGCGGACTCTGCTGTCAGCTCCTTCTTCCCGTTGATGATCTCGGACACGAACTGGACCGGACGGCCGATGATGCCGGCGAAGTCCGCCTGTGACCAGTCGCGTGCCTCCAGCTCGTCGGCCAAGTACTCCCCGGGCGCGAACGCCTCAGCTACCTTCATCATGATTCCCTCTCCCTCCAGTCGCTAGTGATAGTCGACGATTTCGATGACGACCACGACTCGGCCGGCCTGGTCAGTTCGGAACGTCACGATCAGCCGGTAGCCGCCGTGAAGACGTAGGGAGCTGTGCCCTGCTCGGTCGCCCTTCAGCTTCTCCAGTCGGAGTGCTTTGAGGTTGCGCAGCTCTTGGTCGTCTTGGGACGCGTAGAGGGCGCCGACCACCTTTCGATAGGCCCGCACCACCTCAGCACCCAGCCTGGGGTGATGGTAGGAGGCGTCCTCGTACAAGCGCTTCAGTCGAGCGTCACTAAACTCCACTAGCACTTGCACTTACCCCTTCACCCTTGACATGAAGATCATATCGCGTACTCTGAATTATGCAAGCCTCGATGGCTCAAGGGTCACGAGCAGGCGGAATCAATATGTAGTGCTTGACTTAGCGCTAAACCACTACATATTGTGTCTCTATCGAAGCCGTTTGGCCTTCGATACAACAACAGCCCCACCCGGGCTGGGCCGGAGGGGCTGGTGTCTGCTTGGTAGGCGACATCGAGACTACCTCCTACGTTCGTCCCGGGGAAGGCCCGACATTAGGAGACGCCGTGAGGATCACGGAGTACTACGGCATCGAGGGGGAAGTCCCCTTCCTCGACGTCCGAATCGACCGGGACAACAAGCTGTTCATTGACCCCTTTGTGGTCCGACATGCGGTGGCGCCGTCACCTCACGCCGAGAGCGCACGGACGTGTCTCGACACATTTTTCGCGGAGGTGACGAGCTGCAGTCTCAGCGAGGATGATGGAAGGCGGCGGCGTGGAGCGCAGCTGCTGTCCTCTTTCAAGGAGCCGAAGGAGACGCGGCTTGGGCTGGCTCAGCACGGATTTGATGGACACGGCGCAGCCGTGGATATCGGTGACCGCATCTGGGGCGCGCTGAACGTCAGCCTGGCAGCACTGGTCTCGGTGGGCCTGTTGCGGCGTGTAGAGCAGCTGCCCCTCTTCGTAGAGGGGGTCGGCAACGACGTCACGTCGGATCTTACGACGCGGCTCATCATGCAGCCGCTGCTCGACTTCACTGCCGAGATGGTCGGCATCTTCCCAGAGTTCGCCTCTCAGGGAATGGTGACCTCGGAGATGACTGTTTGGAGCGGTGGCGACTTGGATTGGGCTGTGAAGCCGACGAAGCTTCCCGCGCCGTCGGGCCATCCCCTGGTCTTGGTGCCGGCAGGCTGGGTCTCCACGGCTCTCGAAGTCCGGGGAACTCGGTTCTACGAGAAGGCGATCCTTGATTTCGCTCAGGCGGAGAATCTCTCCATGGATCGCAGGGGCAAGGTCGTGAAGGTTGCCAAGCCCAAGTTGATGCTCGATCCGCGCTACGACCGTGCGACGCAGAACCAGATCGAGATCATCCTTCGCGCCTTTGACCAGGATGTGGATCTTCTGGAGCGGTTCGATCAGTTCGTTTCTGCCAAGTACGACGGCCCGGATCAGGACCGCATTTCGCGGCGCATCGCGTGAAGTTGTGGGAGGCGGACCGCTCATGCGGCCCGCCTCCCACCGGTCACTCTTCCGCTGTGTCTTCCAGCAGATCGTTCGGGTCGAAGTGCTCGGAGTCTTCGGTGGCCAAGCCGGCGCTCACGTCTCGCTGGACCTGCTTGCCCATCGCTGCTTCGACGAGGAGGCACAGGGCTTCACGCCGTTCGTCGAAGTAGGCGTCAAAGTCGTCGGAGCGCAAGCGTTCGCTCGGCACCAAGTGGCTCTCGAGGAGGGACTCCAAGCGCTCGGGCGAGATCTGGGCCTTGCGCTCAATGACCGGCAGATAGGCGGACGGCGCGACGCCACCGATGGTCCGGTTTGTGCGGGCGCTGATCGCGGTCTTGTTGATGATGCTCTCACGCCGCTCGTCATCGATCCCGTACTCGTTGCACCACTTCTGCGGGAAGATGTGGTGAATGTCCACGGCAAGATCGACGTACTGGATTTTGTCGAGTGCCTTGTCCTCCATCCAGTCGCGAGCACCGTTGGCGAGGATCAGAGCGGAGATGCCCTTGTATGCCGCCGCGTTGCGGGTGCGCAGCGAATGGAGACGTGACTCAGTGAAGCTCGCGTCCTGAACGGTTCGAGGCGCCGGTTGGCTGTCGTCACGAGCCCACAAGGGCACGCTCTCAAGATCCCGGACGAAACGCGTCTCAATGGTCGATCCGTACAGCTCACCCAGCACCCCACACCAGTACCAGCGCGTGAGTCGTTCCTTGACGCCGATCAGGTCGGCATCATTGCCCAGCAACACCTTGATTGCTGCCAGGGGGACAAGCTGCTTCGGGTACGGAACGTCGCGCGGGGCGAAGATGTGTCGATCAGCCAGGAATGTGGAAGCCCAGATGAAGGCATCCCGCAGCGGTGCTCGCCATTCCAGATAGTCGGCCAAGGTCAGTTTGAGGACGTCCTCGCGCTTGGCAGAGACCGCTGGCGGGCGGCCGGAGGAGTCGTCACGGTTGCGGCGCCACGTGGTCAGCATGGTGACGGCCTGCAGAAAGTCGGTGTTCTCTACCGAGTCGAGAACGGGGTGTGCCGCCCAGAGCGCCCTGGTCTCGTGCCAGTCGTCGTTCAGGCGGAAGTCTTCGCCGGTGGCCGCGTAGTGGTCTGCGTCTCCCGCGAACACCGCCGTGAGGAGCTCAAACACGTTGAGTGGAAGGCCGCCGATGTTGACCTTCTCGAAGACCGTCGCGACGGCCGCCTTGTCGGTGTCCTCGTCCAGCACGATTGCGGGGATGTCGTAGGTGGCGGCCGGCTTGATGAACTGTTCGTGGAACCGCCTGCCCAGATCGTGGTCTTCAAGGCCGAAGACCCACGTCATGTAGTCCCCGTAGAGCAGGTTCAGCGGGAAGTAACCCTCCGCCTGCTGCTTCTCAGGAGTGCTGAGGTCGAGGACGACGTCCTTGCCGAAGTTCGTTCGGATGATCGCGTCGCCCGGGATGCTGATGATGGCTTCGTCGACACGATTGGCGTCAGACAGCGCCGTTTCCATGTGGACGAAGTAGCGTCGTTCCATCAGCTTCCCGCGGTTGTCCTTCGTCGCGACGACGCCGTTGCCGGCCAAGGCTTGGGTCAGCGAGGTGAGCCGCTGCTGCCCGTCGAGTAGGAGGTACTTGGCTTCCACTCCAGCCGGCACACCGGAACCTTCGATGGGGCGGGGCTTGAACCGAACTTGGGAGTTGCCCGTCTTCAACAGCATGACGGCGCCCAGGGGGTGTCCACGCAGCACGGTCACGAGAAGCTGGCGGATGCGCTCGTCCTCCCACTTGTAGCCGCGCTGGAAGTCGGGGAGTTGGATCTCGCCGGATCGCGTCCACTTCAGGTATTCGCCGAGTTCGTACATCGGGGTCAGGAATCCCATGATCAGTGCCTCTCCAAGTTCGTGTCCAAAGCACCTTCGACGAGGTACTTCAAAGTGGCGTCCAACAGGTTTGTGAGATCGACGGCATTGATGCGGTCGAGGTTCAGCGCGATCACTGCCTCAAACCGGAGGGTTCCGTCACCGGCGAACGGTGGTCGGGTGCTGCGACGGTTTCCTTCAACCCCGCCGGGGTTGTCCTTCGTGCGGAACCCGCGCTCAATGACCGCGTCCCAGTCTCCTCGGGCCTTCGCCGGCACATGTCGGCCCAACGCCTGTGCTGGGTCAGGAAATCCGCTGCTCTTGAGGTGCGCTTCCAGAGCCGCGCGGCTCATCTTGCTCATCAGCCTGGTTGCCAGGTCGAACGCTTCTCTGCGGTGGGCGGCGGTACTGGGGAGATCTGAATAGTCGACACCGAAACGGAGCTCCGCGCCCGCCATGTCCTTCCACCAGCGCATTTCCGCGATCACGTGGCGCCACCCTTGGACGTCAAGGGGGGCCCACGCCTGGATGATTGGCAACCCGCCACCACTCGTGACACTTGGTCGAGTGACGCGTGCGGGGTCTCGTTCCAGAACCAGCGCGCCGACACGGCGGGTGAGGGCTTGGCCAAGGAACCGCTCACGGATCGTGGACAACGCCTCTCCATCAGATCCAAGCACGCCGGTGAGAGCGGCGTCCCAGTGGGCGAGCGTGGCCGCACACCGGTCGGCGAGTTGGGCGGTGAACTCCTCTGAGGAGTCGTGCCATTGCCGGAACACGTCGGCCAGCGCCTGGAACTGCCAGTTCGGGTCGGCTTCCGGCACGAGGGCCCGGTCTGTTGATAGCCCGAGGAGGAAGACGGGGGAGTCGTGGCTGGTTGCCCACTCGGTGTAGCGGGTGCGCTGGTCGTCGCTCAGTACGTGGCCGAGCTTCACCTCGATGAGGGCACGCTGGCCACCGTCGCCTTCCAGCAGGACATCCGCATTCCCCAAGGAGCGCCCAGAGCCCGCAGCGTGCAGCCGCTGTTCGCGGAGGACCCGTGTTGGCGCGAATCCGACGAGCCGTCGCCACGGTGCGGGATCGAGCTCGCTGAGCTCCTGCAGGAGGTTCGACACGTTGGATTCCTGGGCAAGGACCCGGTCGAACCCGCGAAGCCCCGCGGCGCTCCCTTCCGACATCACATCCCCTCGATCAGTGACGACTGATCAGCGCTGACGGTTCCGCCCGAGTGGGCAGGTGCAGGTAGATCAGGTCGAGAAGGAGTGCCGCGGGAGGTGTAGAGGTTGTCCAAGGAGCGGGTCTCGTTCCACCGCAGCACGTGCTCCTGCACGGTGGGCGACTTCAGGTCGAGGGTCCACCGCTTGGATCCGAGCTCGATGGTCGACTCGATTCTGTGGAACTTGTCTCCGTGTTGCTGGGCAAAGGTGGTCAGGGCCCGCAGCTTGCTGACGGCATCATCAAGGTCAAAACGGTGCGGGTCAACGATGGACGGCTTGATCAGGCCGTCAACCCGCTCGAACAGGATGAAGTCGGGGTACAGACCGCGCCAGTTGCCGATTTCATTCCGGTAGGCGACGCAGAGTGAGTCCCCGGCCGATCGAGGCGGGTTGCGGTACCAGGCAACGAGGTCGGCTCGGCTCACTTCGTCAAGGATGAGCCGTCGTTCCCACAGGTTGAGCTTGCCGAGCGGGTAGTTGCCGTCCTCGTCCGACATGAGATGCTTCGGGGCCAACGGTGCCGCAACGGGCGCGTCGTTGCGGTCCAGTTCCAGATACGACTCCATGCGGTTGCGAGGCGTCACCATGCTGGCGTCCTGTGGCTCGGGGTCTTGCGCCTTGATGTCGCGGTACCGCTCGCGGCGCAGGTCACTGAGCAGCTCGATGGCGTCGCCGTGTTCCCAGTCCCAGTCGCCGAAAATGCTGTTGGCGCGGTGCTCCACGGAGGCGCGGACGTGAGGTGCCGTCGCCAGGGCGGAGATGCGGATCATCGCCTCACGCTCGGGGTTGGCAAAGTCGTCTTCCTCCCGGGCCGTCTCTCGGTTCACGAAGGCGCGGGCGACATCGCTGAACACGGCGACGGCGTTCTTGTAGGCGATGGCCACCGCTTGGTCGTCCGCCTCCAAGGCGAACTCCTCGTAACTGAGGCGCTCCTCCCCGGTGGTTCCCGAGATGGACATGCCGCGAATGGTCTCCACCTCGCGACGTGACAGTTCGATCTCCTTGCGGTTCAGCTTCCCGAACGCCTCCAGCGCGATGAGGCACTCCTCCTCGGCTTCCGCCACCGCTCCAGGGCGGATGCCGTCCGTCTCCAACTCCGTCGCGAACTGGAGCAGGCGGCTGACGGGTTTCACGCCCCGCTGCGGGAGCGTCTGGGTCGGAAGCGCCCGCCACGCGTCCCACACGGCTTCGGCGTCCTCGATGTGCGGGTTGACGCTCATCTCGCGCGCGTCGAGCAGGACTTCCTTGCCGGAACCGGGGACGTCCTTGGCGGTGCCGGTGAGCTCTCGCACCACCTTGCCGGCCGTGGTGCGGTCGAAGTGTGGGAGCAGGCAGTTGACGGAGTTGAGGCGCTCGTCGCCCGGCACTCGACGGGCCAGTGGGTTGCGCACCATGCGGCCGAGAATCTGGGTGATGTGGTCCTTCTCCTTGGCCGTTCGGAAACTCACCATCACCTCCGCGCGCGGACAGTCCCACCCGGTGCTGATCGCCTCCTTGGCGATGAGGACGCGGATCTCGGTCTTCTCCTGCACGTCCTGTGCGGGAATCCAGCCGACGCGCCAGCTGCCGAACTCTTGGTCAGAGTGCTCACCGAGAACGTGACGCACGTTGCTGTCGATGATGTTCGGCATCACTTCACGGATGACGTCGAGGGCGCGGCCCACTTCGTCATGGTCCGGCCTGTTGGGGATCTGGAGGACGAGCAGTGGAACCACATGGGTGCTCGGGTCCTGCTGAACGCGGGCGTACTCCCGCCACGCCTCGGTGGCGTTCCGGAGTCGTTCGGCGCCCTTTCTCACGAGCGCGCGGTCGAAAACGCCGTTCTCGGTGGTGAAGTCGACCACCACGGTGTCTTTCAGAAGACCAGACTCCTGCACCCGCTCGCCGTCAACGTTCACCGGCTCCAGCGCCTTGCGGTTGGACTGGAAGTCAGCGTCGCTCATGGCGGTGGCGAACTTGCCGATGGTGGCCGAGATGCCGACCACGATCGGTGCTGGCTGGACCAGGTTCGACCCGTTGACCAGTCGCTTCACGATGGTCGACTTGTCGCGCGTGGTCTTGGCCCCGAATCCGCGGTGCGCCTCGTCGAGAAACAGGTACAGCGTCAGGTTGGGGTCGGCGATGGTGTTGTTGATGGTTTCCCAGATGGTCCACGCCTGGTCATCCGGCTGCAGCGAGTCCACCATCGCGTCCTGCAAGTCTTCGGCGGGGGCCCCGCGGGTCAGCTTCGACTTCGCCCCCAGCTTCTGGGTGTTCAGGAAGTACACTTTCCCGGCTTCGAGCCGTGGCTGGGCGAATGGCGGCTCGATCGTCACCAGATCGGACCGCACGAGCTTGTCGGACGCGTCCATGAGTCGCTGCTTGGTCTGGGCGTTCAGCTCGGGGCTGTCGGAGAACCAGATGACGACGGCCGTCTCGTCCTGCTCGAACTCGAACTCGTCGGACCCGTTGAAAAGCGCCTCGATGACGGCCGCGGACATGACGGTCTTGCCAGCACCAGTCGTGGCGCACAGGCTCACCGACGAGCGCTCGTCGAAGCTGCGGAACTGCGAGCGGGCACTCTCCAGCCGCTCGAGCAGTGCAGAGACGGCGTCGGCCTGGTAGTCCTTCAGGGTGAACTTCATCGGGCGCTCCTGGCTGCGTCGATCTCGAAGTTGCGCAGGTAGCTCTCGTACAGGCGCACGGGTTCCACGTGGTCGGGCAAGTCGGCGCACACCGTCTGGAAGCGTCGCTCGTCATCCGTGACGACGTAGGCGAGCTTCGCCTCGGGGTTGGCTTCGAGCGCCGCGACGAATTGGTCCACGCGCTCGAGTCGGTCGATGACGCCGTAGGAGTCGGCGACGTCCCACCCGTTCGGCAGTTCCTCGATGCGGCGCCCGCGGGCCCCGGCGCGCAACCACAGCAGCGGGGCAATACGCAGGAAGTCGTGGTGCGACTTCACCTTGAGCGGCGCCTCGTAGGTGAGCTTGAAGAACTCCACGTTGGCAGGAACCGTGTCCTCGAAGGTGCTCCCGTCGGGGCGCTCGCCCGTGGTGACCGCCACGATGCGGGGTTTGGTCACCCAGTCGTGGACGCCCACCGCTTCCCACTCGGGGTCGCCCTGGCGATGGCCTTCCTTGACGAGGCGCTTGGCCTCCTTTGCGCCGACCTCGTTGTTGGTGACGAGGATGCACTGGCGCGTGCCGCCGTCCTGGGCGTTGAGTCGGGCGACGGCCTCCAGCGTGGAGCCCGAACCGCCGAAGAAGTCGAGGACAGTTGCATGAGACCCTGCAACGAGGCTGATCCAACGCATGAGGACGTTGTGGTCCTTGGGATTGGGGAATCGAGTGTCGCCCAAGACTTTTCTAGCGCGGGTATTTGCAGCCTTTCGGTCCTGCTGAAAGACCGAGAGAGGCACCTCAGACTCGACTTCGCTGAGGTACGTGATTCCGCGGGGGATGACGGACGCATCGCTCCCGAACCACACGCGCCCGGCTGCGATCTGGTCATGCATCTTAGATTCGTTGAATCGCCAACCAGTCAGCGGTTTCTTGACCGGCTCGCCTGTGATGGGGTGTGGAACTTCGTAATAGTGCCCTCCATTGCCAGGCCATGTGATGTTTCCGTAGGTGTTGATGGGCTCGCCGTCATCGCTCAAGACGTCAAATCGTGCAACCGAATCGCTGAGGGTTCCCGCCGCCTTTGCCACCTTGAGCCATGTCTTCCATGCCTTGGCAAGCTCCGGCCCGGGGGAGTGCGTGCTTCTCAGCTCTGCCGCCTTCTTGCGCGCCTCTGCGAGCCCTTGCTTGGTCTCACGCCAGCGGATTCCGGACTCACGGAGAGCCTCACTTCTCTTGGCGAAGATCAGCATGTAGTCGGCGCCATTGGAGACGTAGCGAGAGTCGTTCTTGCGTCCGCCCTGCCAGACAACGTCAGAGATGAAGTTCTCCGCGCCGAAGGTCTGGTCCATGAGCATCCGCAGGCGGTGGTGCTCGTCGTCGCCGATCGCGACGATGATGACGCCAGTGTCCTTCGACAACTCCTTGGCGAGCACCAGGCGCCGCTCCATGAAGCTGAGCCATTTGGAGTGGCGGTAGAGGTCCTCGCCGCCTACGTAGCGGTCGGAGTAGATCCAGTCGTCATTGCCGGTGTTGTAGGGAGGGTCGATGTAGATGCAGTCGATGCTCGCCCGGTGGGTGTACAGCAGGGCCTTGAGGGCGTGCAGGTTCTCGGCGTTGACGACGGTGTGGAACGGCTTGTTCCCGTCCAGCTCGATGCGACGGGTGCTCTCCAGGCCGGGATAGATCACGTCGTTGCTCTCGGCGACCACGACGAGTTCGGGCAACGGGTGCTCGGCGGTGTCCCCGGTCGCGTCGTCGCGAAGCTGGACGATCCGACCATCTCCCGCGCCTGTCGCTCCGGTCACCTTCCACAGCCGGGTGTCGGGTGCGGCCGTTTCACCGCGCGGCGCGAGCATGCGCACCTTGTCGCCCATCCGGATGGGGCGGCCGAACAGGTCGACCGCCTCGGGGGCGTGCCGCTCGAAGTTGAGGCCGAAGGCGCGGCGATCCTGAAGGTGCTTGACCTCCTTGTCGATGGCTTCGCCCAATTCGGGGTTGAGACGCTTCGCCTCCTGGATGAGGTCGGTCAGACGAGACACGCTCACGCTCCCTGGTTCTGCTGCTCTGAAAGGTCGATCTTGCCACGTGCGAAGCTGCCCAGAATCCGCTGGTGCGTCTGCCGAGGCAACTGTCGGAAGCCGGGTTCGCCAAACGGTGTTCCCGGGCGGGCCGGTGCGGTTTCGAGGAGGTCATCGAGCCCCGTCCTGCTGAGCACGAGCAATCCATGGGTGGCGCGGGTGCAGGTGACGGCCAACCGCCCGAACGCGGAGTTGAAGTCGTCCAGTTGCGTCGCGCCTGTCAAGGGGTGGAAGGCGATGGTCAACGCGTTGGTTCGGCCCTGCCAGGAGTCCACCGTGGACGCGACCAGGTCGCGCTCCTGCAGCCCGTGCTTCTCGCGCAGCCGCTCCGCCACGGCGTGCAGGTCGTCGACGGCCTGGTTGCGAGTCGCCAACAGCACGACCAGCGGGTCACCTGTGGCGGTGCCTCCCGGATTGTCGGTCTTCACCTCTCCCGTGGGCTGCGCGTCCGACGCGTACTCGGCGGTCTCGACGGTGAAGCCGTCGCTGAACAGATCATCCAGCCAGCCCTCAAGGGCCAGCGTGAGCGGAAGGTCGACGTCGGGAGCCTCCGAGTCGGGCAACCCGTCCACCTTGAGGAGAGTCGGGACTCCCGTGCCCACCTGCCGCCACAACGGCGCCGACGGTCCGTTGCCGTGGGGAACGATCCGGCGATCGCCCGGCGCGGCGACGGAGTTCAGCTCGCCCCATCCCGGGTAGAAGGCGCGCCACAGTCCCAGCGCTTCCCCCGCCGGACGCCACACCGCGGGCAGTTCCCGCTCCCAGGTCGAGGACTTTCCGTGGAAGGCGATCGGCCACGCGCGGTAGGGGTTGTGGCCAGAGTCACCGCGCCACGGATTCGTGCCAACCTCCAACGGCGGGAGCTGACCCACGTCACCGACGCCGACGATTACCGGCGCGAGCCTGCCGACAACGTCGAACAGGTGGTGCGGCATCTGCCACGCCTCGTCCACGAACAGCACGTGGAACAGGGGATGCCCCTCTTCCACGCCCAACGCGTCCGCGATGCGCCCCTTTTCGCCGGGGGCCTTGAGCTTGTGGGCGGTGGCGACGAGGACGTCGCAGGAGGCTGGGATGTCCTTCGCCTTGGTGACCACCGTCACCTGCTGCTCGACGTCTGGAGGCAGCTGGTCCATCGCGTTCTGTGACAGGTGCAGGCAGACGCGTGCCCGACCCAACTCCTTCGCGAGCCCCACGGCCAACGGCCGGATCTGGTTGTTGGTGAAGGCGGTGACACCGACAGCGCGAGAACCGGGGGAGCCCGCCGCGGCCACGATCAGCTGCCGCAGGGCGTAGGACTTGCCGGCGCCAGCCGCCGCCTTCAGCAGCAGGTGCGTGATTCCCTCGCCTGCCAGCTCCGCATGGGCAAGAGCCGTCAACAGGGTCGCTTTCGCCTCGGCGACCACTGCCGTGTTCCCGGCCGCCGCCTCAGCGTGGTGTTTTCCCGCCTCGGCCGGGCCTGTGGTGAAGGTGACCTCACTCCAGCTCATCGGTGGTCACTCCTTCGGGGGCGGTGGTGGTGAACGGTTCGACGCTGCGTGATGTCGGTTTGTGTGCAGCCGGCACCTCGAACCCGTCGTCGTCCCGGACGGGTGGCCACACCTCGGGGTTCAGCTCCCGACGGGCGCGACGGATAGCGATCTCGTCGGAGAAGTCCCGTTCCACGGCCTCGTGCGGCTTGCAGCACCACTTGTGCGCCTCCGAGTCGGCGGAGAAGGAGCCGGGTTCACACGACTTCTTGGGAGCGGCGTTCTCGTCCTGGCTCGGCCGGGGGAGGTTGAATTCCTTCGACGTCTTCAGCTCACCGAAACCGGCGAGACGAGCGATCACCAGACGGTCACCGACCTCGACTCCCGGGTCGATGGCGGGCTGCCAGACGAACTGCTCCGCGGTCGGCTCCGGGACGGTCTCCTCCAGCGCAGCGATGGGGAAGTTCCTCAGTCGGACGCTGCCCTTCTGCGGGGTCACGACCACGGGGGCGGACTCCACCCACGCGGCGTCGGCCTTGGACAGCATGATCACGCGGTCGCCTGCGCCGAACTGGCGTGACTCCACGCTGAGCGTCAGGGGCTGGAGCGCGGTCACTTGAGCCCAGCAGGCGTCACGGCTGCCAGCGTCCGTGGCCACGGCGGCTGCGCTCAACGGGTTCACGAGCATCGCGACCTGCGCCTGGCACGTAGCGTCAGCCTGGATCACGTCCACCAACTGGTTGCGCCAGTACGGGTACGTGCGCCCGAAACGAACCAGGTCGGAGGCTCGCAGACGCATGCGGCGCCGCCACACGCGCTGGGCGTCCCCCTCGAAAGTCCGATAGGCCGGCTGGAGCTTCGAGTCGGGGACTGTTTGCAGCGCGCGAACGGCGGCGTCGAAGGTGGCGGTGCGGTACTGCAGCTCAGCCATCACCAACTCGTCGTAGTTGTCACCCCGAGCGCCAGTGCGGGCCGCCATCATCGCGGCGTGGATGCGGTTCGAAGACTCGTTGGACAGGCGAGCGCCTGGAGTCAGGAGGGATTCCTCAATCGAGTCGGTGACACTTCGGTGATCGACTGTCTCGTGTGCGGCCGCCCACGAGACCGCGTAGTCCAGACGGCGGGCCTGGCTCGAAGCCCCGCCGGGGACGAAGTAGCGCGACATCAATGACGTGAGGTCGACCAGCGGTTCACGCAGGGACAGCATCCGCGCCCGGTCCTGCTCCAACAGGAAGGAGACGGCCACTCGGCGAGACCCGTCCAGAGTCTTCGGCATGGTCGCTTCCTCACCGTTGTAGGTGAGGATGGGGCGTCCCATCTCCTTGTCACGTTGCCACCGCAGGCGACTCAGCTCGACGCCGGCGAGCAAGTCGGCCGTGCTGGCGAGCAGGTCGGCCGTTACCCCATCCGGGACGACGATGTGTACCGGCAGGGGTGAGTCGGTGTCCGCTTCCCGCAGCTCGCGCATCGCAAGCTCGATCGCGTTGCCGATCTGGGCCATGACGCTGCGACGGGTGAGGTCCGCCTGTGGGTCCGGGAACGTCTTGTAGGTCCACTCAGTGGTGCTTTGGTTGGTCACGCGGCTCACGGCCAGTCCATGGAAACCCAAGGCGGCTGCGTCGCTCTTGACCGCCACCACGTTCACGGTGCCGGGACGACCCACGGGATCGAGACGCAGTTGCCCGGTGCGACCGACGTGCCCCGACACCGTGGCCGTGACGCGACGAACCAGCGTCGGGTCAGCAGCGGGACCGGGGTTCCCACCGGAGAGGATTGCCTCCACCCCTGCGCGTTCAGCGACGGGGACGCCGATTTCTCGCAGAAGCGCGTCAGGGTCCTGCTTTCCGCGCAGCTCGCTGCGGCAGTAGCGGAACAACGAGCAGGAGGGGCACGTGTTGGGGTCGAACCCGGGATCCAGCGGGGCCACGAGCTGCTCGGCCGTTCCGTTGACGGTCTCTGGAAGGTCGAGCGCGTCCAAGCGGTTCTGCCACTGCGTCTCGACCTCCTGGAGGTGGTCAGTCAGGTCTTCGACTTCGACCGTGGGCTGGAGGAAGACGCTGCGCGGCACAGCAAGAAACCCGTGGCTGCTCACTTCAAGCCCGCCAGGACGGGTAGGCCACTGGGAGAACGCGAAAGCGCCCATCGCCACTTGCAGGAATCCCTTGAGCAGGCGGCCGTCGTCGATACGGGACCGGACCCGCTCGTAGTCCTTGACGTCGCCGACGATCAACGTGGGGCCGTTGGGGCCACGGGCAACAACGGCCAGGTCAGGAAGGACGGTTGTCGCGTCCCCCTCGGTGAAACCCGGGTACGGGAAGGCCAGCTTGTAAAGGAGGGTCGCTGAGCCAACTCGGGCCCGTTCCGCTGCGGTGTGCAGAGCCTCGCGAGTGTCCACCACGCTGACGTTGCAGTCGTGGCGATAGACGTCAGCGGGTCGCTCGAAGCCGCTCCAACCGGTGGCGCGGGCCGTCACCTCTCCCGCAAAGGCCCCGTCGTGGCAGAGACGCTCGAAGATCATCGCGCGGGTCCAGCGGGCATCCGGAATGCCGGCGGTGGCGTCGGGCGCTCCCAGCTCCTTGGCGAGCAGCCTTCGCGATTTCCCTGTGACCATCGGGTCCGTGCCGCGGTAACGCTCGCACCCAGAATGGACGGCCCAAGAGGCTGCGCTCGATGCGCCGCCGGCAATAGTCTTCTGCACGGTCACTCCTATGTGTTGGCCGTCATAGTAGTGCTTGACGGGTTGGGTTAGACCGGCTGTCGGCAGTCGGGGCAAACAACATCGCCAGCCCTCTCGGGCCACAGCCGAAGGAGTTCGGAGACCGTCTCCTCCCACTCTTTGACGCGGGAGGTCGGAACGTTCACAGCCGAGGTTCGGCCGTGTAACACATCACAGGTGGTTGCGTAGCAGTACCGCGCGCGGCGCACGGCGAGATAGCGGACATCCCAATCAGGGGCATCGGGGGCAGGTAAGAGAGTGAGCAGGCGCGCTCCCACTGAGCGGTGCCTGGTGATCGTCGTGCCCGTCTTGTTACCGAAGGCCGCGGCAGAAATGAGCTCCAGCTGGTTGCGCAGCTGGTGGGCTCGCAACCGCGTGACGGTGGCGGCGGGCAAGCAGGTCGGCAGTTCACACATGATGGGTCCCGGTAAGCGTTTCGCCGATCGCTTCGGCTGTGTCGAGCTCCGCCTCGGTCACCTTCTCCTTGCCAGGGCACTGAGAGGGTTGTCCGTGCGCGGCCCGGTTCCACGGCTCTTCGTAGTCCGTCAATAAGGCCTTGGCCTTTGCCAGAGCGTTGAGTCCAGCCGCATCGATGCCGGGGCGCCTGGCCGCACTGAAACGGTCCGACAATTTGTTCACATTCACGGCGTCGAGCTGGCCAAGCCACGCGTCTGGCGAGGCTCCATTCTTGGCCGCCTGCTGAGTCACGAACAGGCGAAGCGCGTTGTCGACGGCCTGCCGGCACAGCCCCCTGATCGACGTCGAAAGTGGTGTCAGATGGCCCAGCCCAAAGAGACGCCGGGCGTCCTCCAGCAGGAGACGCCACACGGCGTCGGCGCTCAGAACCTCCAGCGTGCCGCTGGAGTTGCGCGAGATGCTGCGGACGTCGACGTCGACGCTTGCGGCAAGGAGCTGCTCCTTGAGGCGTTCGTCGTGAGTCAGGACGATCACGCGACGCGCCCGCGCGATCTGCACCAACGCCTTCGCCGTACGGTCCACTCGCAGTTCGTCGAAGGCGTGGACCGGGTCATCCAGGATCATGAATCCGAAAGGGCCGTTCTCGGCCACCGCCAGCGCGGGAGCAAGGATGACCGCGTTGCGTTGCCCCGCGCTCAACATGCCCAACTGGATTTCTCGACTGTCCTGGGTATCGCTGTCGGAAGCTCCAGAAGCGCGCTCCAGGACGAAGTCGGCTCGACTCTTCTGCACTTTCACGTTACGAACGTTGAGACCTGCGTCATCGAGCAAGTTGGAGACAAAGGAATCAACACGACGCGCGAGGTCTGACTCGCGGTTCTGCTTCAACTGGTCCTCAACCTTGTCGAGGTACTTGTTCGCCCACTGCCATGCGGCCTTGTCAGCCGGCGCTCCATGGTGTTCACGCCATACGTCGTAGAACTGGGTGGCGGCTGCGTGGATCTTTCGGTTGATTACGCTGGTTTGCTCAATAGCCTGAACTGCCGCGTCGAGGTCTTCCTTAGTTCTTGCAGGGCTCTTTGCTCCAGATCCTCTACCTGCGAATTTGGTGAGCTCAACGTCAACAGAGCGGTGGATACCCACAGCGTCAGGATGACGCCAGCGAGTGACAGTGCCGTGTTCGAAGCGTCCAGCCCCAGTTGGGAGTTGTGCCACGTTCGCCATAGGGAATCAAGCAAGGCTGCGTCAGGCGATGACGCAAAGGCGATCACCGCCAGCATTGTGAAGCCGGAGCCAAGGATGAGTCCGAGCAGTATCGTCCATGTCATTTGCGTCACTTTCGCCCTTCGGATCTTGTCCAGCCGGGCTACTACGTGACGCGCTGACGCTTCGGTGTCAGGGATGACCATGCCGTACATGCAAGCAGGATGGTCTGGCCGAGGGAACACCCTCGCTGCTCGAGGGCATTGGACCTGACCGGGACTTGGCCTGGATCGAGGGGCAGACAACGCCGACCGGGCACTGGCTGGCCAGCCAGTCGTCGACCCCGGTCTCGCGTGACGCTGAAGGTGGGCTCTGTCGTTCTTGTCAGACCCACCCGACACGCTGGTCCCATGGAACAACCCCTGGGGTTCAGCATGGTGTGCCCGGTCGAGACCGAGGGAGATCTCGTCTGGGCGTGGCACGTGCTCGAGCGCGATGGATCAGGACTTCTGGGCGCAATCGCCGCCCGGTGCCGAGGGAACGCGCGAGGCGGTCTTCTTGGCGCATTGGCTGACGGAGGCGGGAAACAGCAGCGCCTTCCAGCGCATCGCCGACGGTCGGCCTCCGCTCCGCTCCGAGGAGCATGCCCGCCTGCTGGAGGCGCTCCACGCGGATGCTCTCGCCTACCAGCAGCTCGTCCGTGATGGGCTTCCCCGCCGGATGCCCGTCGCCGAGAACAGCTCGCTGGTTCCCGTGGTCATCCATCTGATTCGTGGTTGGTACCCCATCGAGGACGTGCTGGAGTCCTTCCGTGTCCTCGCAGCGTGGGAGGCAGAAGCCACCCACGAGGACTCTCTCGATGTGCTGGATTCCCTCCGCATCTGGAACTGCCCACACACTCCGTGCTGACGCGAATCCGGCGTCCGCCGATCAAGCCACAGCGGGCTGGCACAGGCGAGCCTGTGCCCTTGCAGGACGCCCTGTGGCTCACCCTCGAGGAGATCTGTATGGACCCGCTGCAGAGGCTCTCAGCGTGACGCCGTCGACTTGCGCACCTTCAGTTCCGGCGTGATCCGAACCGGCTGGATCGGGACGTCGGTGATCAACCCGATGAGCCCCTCCACGCAGGCCTCGCCGAGCTTCTCGAAGGGCTGGCGGACGCTGGTGAGCGGCGGGAGGAAGTAGGAGGCACCGGGGCTGTCGTCGTGGCCCACCACGGAGACCTGCCCGGGTACGGACACCGCCGCGTCGTGCAGCGCAGACATCAGTCCCAAGGCCATCTGGTCATTTGCGGAGACCACCGCTTCGGGCAGCCCGTCCTTGAGCAGCGCCACCCCGGCGCGGTGGCCGGATTCGGCACTCCAGTCGCCGTCCAGCACGTCGCGCACGGGAAGGCCTGCCGCGGTCATGGCGTCGCGCCAGCCGCGTTCGCGTTCCAGGGCGTCGAACCAGGTCACCGGCCCGCGCAGGTGGGCGATGTCGCGATGTCCCAACTCGATCAGGTGGTTGGTGGCCATCATGGCGGCGGCGTGCTGGTCGACGGAGACGGTGAGCATCCCCTCCAGGGGCTCCACTCCGTCGGCCACCAGCACCTGCGGCACCTCGCCGGCCAGCACCGTGAGGCGGTCCATCAGCTGCACCTGGGGCGCGATGACGATGATGCCGTCCACCCGGTGGTCCAGGAAGAGGTCCAGCACCTGCTGGATCTCGGCCTGGCTGGTGTCGCGGATGGCAGCAACCAGGGTGGCGTATCCCTGCTCGCGGGCGGCCATCTGGATTGACGACGAGGTCTGGCTGGGGCCGTAGTAGCCGCCCTGGTCCACGATGACGCCCAGGATGCGGCTGCGGCTGGTGGCCAACGCCCGAGCACCCATGTTGCGGCGATAGCCCAACGCGGAAATGGCCTGCTGCACGCGCTCCCGGGTGCCGGGGGCGACGCTGTCGGGCTGGTTCAGGACGCGGGAGACCGTCTGGTGGGAGACCCCGGCCGCGCGAGCAACATCGGCCATCCCGGGCCGACGTGGCGCTGTGGTCATTTCGTGCCTCTTTCACCTGTGCTCGTGGGCTGGGCCGCTGCCCGCGACTGTAGCGGGTGGCCGGGCGCGCGCCCCGCGCCGTCCGGATCATGCCGCCCGCAAGGAGTTCCCGTCGACTTACTGGGGACCCCTTGCAATCGCGTCGATGTGAGCGTTAACATCGATCTCAGCGGAAGCTGTCAACCTGTGTGGAGACACTCGCGGCGGGTTTGCTCGTCGAGGATGCCGTCGGGGTTGAGCCAGGCATGTGCGGGTGGTGTGGCCAGGTGGGGTGGCTGAGTGAATCGTTGGGGATATCGGTGGGCGAGGGCCTCAAGAGTGGCTTGGCGTCGGTGGTGGACCTGGTGCCAGGTGCCGTCGTGAACCGACTGGGGCGTGTGGCCGGCCAGGGATGAGTGGGCGTGGTGCTGGTTGTAGTCGGTGACCCGACGTGCGGCCCAAGACCGGGCGGCGTCGAGGTCGGTGAAGTATCCGGGCCAGTCACGGTGGTACTTCGCGGTCTTGAACCATGACTCCATGTGGGGGTTGTCGTTGGAGACCCGCGGCCGGTTGCGGGAGCGGGTGATGCCCATCGCGCGGAACACGCGGGCGAGTTCGTCGGACATCATCGACGGACCTCCATCGGAGTGGACGATGCGGGGATGGACGCCGTGCGTGGTGAATGCGGTGGTGAACATGTCGGCAGCCAGCTGGTCATCCTCGCAGTCCTCGACACGCCAAGCCATGATCCGGCGGGAGAACACGTCAATGACGGCATACAGGTTGAACCATTGGCCCTTGTACCGGCCGGGCAGCTTGGTGATGTCCCAGCACCACACCTGGTTGGGGCCGGTGGCATGCCACTGCGGCATCGCCGACGAGCGCTTGCGGGAACGTCGAGCAGTGGTGCAACGGATCCGTTCGGCGCGGGCGATGCGGTACCAGGTCGACAACGACGCCACCGGATCCCCGGCGTCCAACGCGTCGAACCACGCCTGATACGCGCTGATTCCCTGCTGCGCCGCCGAGCGCAACAGGCCGATGATGCGCTGCTGGTCCTGCTCCCCGACCCGGTTCGGGTAGGCCCGCCCCCGGTGTGGTGTCGGGCTGGCGATCCCGGGACGGGGATGACTGCGGTAGTGCCACGACGAACGCGACAACCCGATCACCGACAACGATCGCCGCAGGCTCCAACCCGCCTGGCGCAGGTCGTCCACCAGCGCCTGTTCGGCCGCCAAGAACCGCTCCTGCTCGGCGCTGACCTGCCCCGTCACTCGCCGTTGGTGGGCCCCTGCCTGACGGACAGCTGCTGCAAGAGCCCGATAGCTTTTCCCAACGCATCATTGGCCCGGGTCAACGACTCGATCTGCTCCCGAGCCTGCCGCGCCTCTTCCTCACGAGCCTGACGCTCGATGGCCAACTGCGCCTTCAACCGGGCGAACTCCGCCCCATCCGTGGCACTCATACGCGCAGTATCGCGAGGCTCCAACCCCAACTCCAAGTCCCCATACAAGTACTGCCGACGCCACGACTGCATCCGCCGCTGGGAAACCCCATGCTCATCTAGCCACCGCCCCTTCGACCCCTGCGGCAACACCAAGTACTCAGCCACCAACTCCGCCCGCTCCCTCGCGGTCCGCTGCTCAATCATCACGGCACCTCCCTGACTCACAACCAGCTTGCCAATCAGGGCAGAACAAGATGTTAGCGTTCACATCGAACGAACGCATCCACCTCATCTCACAGTCAATGACGACAGGAGTTGCTTCTCCCATGAGTCTCCGCACGGAAGCCGCAGCAGCGCCCACGCAGACCGAGCAGCGCAAGATCCCGGCCCGTTTCATCTACTTCTTCGGATCCTTCGGCGGGATCCTGTTCGGCTACGACATCGGCGTGATGACCGGCGCGCTTCCCTTCCTCACCAAGGACTGGGGCCTCACCGGCAATGCGGCCGCCATCGGCTGGATCACCTCGTCGCTGATGCTCGGCGCCATCTTCGGCGGCGCCATGTCCGGCCAGCTCGCCGACAAGCTCGGCCGTCGACGCAGCATCCTCGTCGCGGCCATCATCTTCGCCGTCGCCTCCCTGGCCCTGGGCGTCTCGCCCCACGGGAGCCTCGCGTACATGATCGTGATGCGTGTGGTGCTGGGCCTGGCCGTCGGAGCCGCCTCCGCCCTGGTCCCCGCCTACATGGCAGAGATGGCCCCCGCGGGAGTGCGCGGCCGGCTGTCCGGACTGAACCAGACGATGATCGTCTCCGGCATGCTGCTCAGCTACATCGTCGCCTGGTTCCTGCAGCACCTGCCCACCACCTGGGCCTGGCGCTCGATGCTGGCGGTGGCCGCCATCCCCGCCGTCATCCTCTTCCTCGGCGTGCTGAAGCTGCCCGAATCGCCCCGCTTCCTGGTGCGCAACGGCCAGGAGGGCATGGCGCGCGCCGTGCTCGGCATGATCCGCAAGCCCGAGCAGGTGGAGCCCGAACTCCGCGAGATCCAGCAGGCCATCGAGGCCGAGACCAATGCCCAGCAGAGCACCTCGTGGGCCACCCTGCTCAACCCCCGCTACCGCTACCTGCTGATCGCCGGCGTCGGCGTCGCGGCCTTCCAGCAGTTCCAGGGCGCCAACGCGATCTTCTACTACATCCCGCTGATCGTGGAGCAGGCCAGCGGCAAGGAGGCCAGCTCGGCCCTGATGTGGCCCATCATCCAGGGCGTCATCCTGGTGCTCGGCTCCCTGCTGTTCATGGCCATCGCGGACCGCTTCAACCGTCGCACCCTGCTCACGCTGGGCGGCAGCGTGATGGGCATCTCCTTCATCCTGCCGGCCGTGATCGCCAAGATCGCCCCCGACGCGAACCCGATGCTGATCGTGGTCTTCCTCAGCATCTACGTGGCCTTCTACTCCTTCACCTGGGCGCCGCTGACCTGGGTGCTGGTGGGCGAGGTCTTCCCGCTGGTCATCCGCGGGCGCGCCGCCGGCATGGCCTCCTCCTTCAACTGGATCGGCTCCTTCGCCGTCGGCCTGCTCTTCCCGATCATGACCGCCCACATGCCGCAGGCCGCAGTCTTCGCCATCTTCGGCGCCATCTGCATCGCCGGTGTCCTGTTCGTGCGCACCTGCGTCCCCGAGACCAAGGGCCGCTCCCTCGAGGAGATCGAGGCCGCGGGCAGCCGCTGACCCGGCCCCACTCCGCCAGACCCACACCCAGGAAGGCAACCATGACCATCGTCCTTGCAGAACTCGACCAGCAGACCCAGCAGCGGGTCGCCGAGACCCGCCAGCGCGTGAGTGACCTGCACGCCGAACTGCCCCGTAACCAGCTGGTGGTGTGGACCGCCGGCAATGTCTCCGAACGCGTCCCGGGCGCCGAGCTGTTCGTGATCAAGCCGTCGGGCGTCTCCTACGACGAGCTCGCCCCCGAGTCGATGGTCGTCTGCACTCTCGACGGCAACAAGATCGACGACGGAACCCCCGCCAAGCTGCAGCCCTCGTCGGACACCGCGGCCCACGCCTACGTTTACCGCGAGATGCCCGAGGTGGGCGGCGTCGTGCACACCCACTCCACCTACGCGACAGCCTGGGCCGCCCGCGGCGAGGAGATCCCCTGCGTGCTGACCATGATGGGCGACGAGTTCGGCGGCCCCATCCCCGTCGGCCCCTTCGCCATCATCGGCGACGACTCGATCGGCCGCGGCATCGTCGAGACCCTCAAGGGATCGCGCTCCCGGGCGGTGCTGATGCAGAACCACGGCCCCTTCACCATCGGCAAGGACGCCCGCGACGCCGTCAAGGCCGCCGTGATGTGCGAGGAGGTGGCCCGCACCGTGCACATCGCGTGCCAGCTGGGCACCCCGATCCCGATCGAGCAGGGCCACATCGACAGCCTCTACAACCGCTACCAGAACGTCTACGGACAGCACTGACCAGCAACACCTGACCATCCCTGCGGCCCGGATCGGCCGGGCCGCACCCGACATGCCAAAGGAGGCATGATTCCCATGAACAACCCCTTCGAGAATCGCGAGATCTGGTTCCTCACCGGAAGCCAGGGCCTGTACGGACCCGAAACCCTCGAGCAGGTGGCCGAGCAGTCCCAGGCCGTCGCCGGGCTCCTCGACGATGCCGAGCAGATCCCTGTCCCAGTCGTCTGGAAGCCGGTGCTGACCGACCGCGACGCCATCCGTCGCATCGCGCTGGAGGCCAATGCCGACGACCGCTGCGTAGGCGTGATCGTGTGGATGCACACCTTCTCCCCGGCCAAGATGTGGATCCAGGGCCTCGACGCGCTGGCCAAGCCGATGCTGCACCTGCACACGCAGTACAAGGCGGAACTGCCGTGGAGCACCATCGACATGGACTACATGAACCTGAACCAGGCCGCCCACGGCGACCGCGAGTTCGGCTACATCGCCACCCGGCTGGGCGTTGCCCGCAAGACCGTCGTCGGTCACGCGGCCACTGAGCAGACCCGTCAGCGGATCGGCCACTGGACCCGTGCCGCCGTCGGCTGGGCCGAGCTGCACCAGATGCGGCTGGCCCGCTTCGGCGACAACATGCGCAATGTCGCCGTCACCGAGGGCGACAAGACCGAGGCCGAGCTGCGGCTGGGCGTCTCGGTCAACACCTGGGGCGTCAACGACCTGGTCGCCGCCGTCGAGGCCGTCGAGGAGTCCGCCGTTGACGAGCTGGTGGCCACCTACGAGCAGGACTACGACGTCGCCGTCGAGCTGCGCCGCGGTGGGGAACGCCACGACTCCCTGCGCTACGGCGCCCGGCAGGAACTGGGCCTGCGCAGCTTCCTGGAGGAGGGCGGCTTCGGCGCCTTCACCACCAACTTCGAGGACCTCGGCGCCCTCAAGCAGCTGCCCGGCCTGGCCGTGCAGCGCCTGATGGCCGACGGCTACGGCTTCGGCGCGGAGGGCGACTGGAAGACCGCCATCCTGGTGCGGCTGGCCAAGGTGATGGGCCACGGGCTGCCCGGCGGCGCCTCCCTGATGGAGGACTACTGCTACGAGATGACGCCCGGCAAGGAGAAGATCCTGGGCGCCCACATGCTGGAGGTCTGCCCGTCGTTGACCCAGGGCCGCGCCAGCCTGGAGATCCACCCGCTGGCCATCGGCGACCGTGAGGACCCGGTGCGCCTGCGCTTCACCGCCGACCCCGGCAAGGGCCTGGTGGTGGCACTGTCCGACATGCGTGACCGCTTCCGGATGGTGGTCAACAGCGTCGACATCGTCGATCCCGACGAGTCGCTGCCCCAGCTGCCCGTCGCCTGCGCGGTCTGGCAGCCCAAGCCCGACTTCCACACCTCCGCGGAGTGCTGGTTGACCGCCGGTGCCGCCCACCACACGGTCATGACCCAGGCCGTCGACCTGGAGGTCTTCCGCGACTTCGCCACCATCGCCGGCATCGAACTGGCCGAGATCGGCGAGGACACCACGGTGCGCGGCTTCGCCCAGGAACTGCGCGTCGGGCAGGTCTACCACCGCCTGGCCCAGGGGATGTGAGCGCGATGACCGGCACCGACAAGGCTGCCGTGGACGGCGCGAGCGTCATCCGCGACGGCAAGGCCCACCTGGGCATCGAGTTCGGTTCCACCCGGATCAAGGCGGCCCTGGTGGACGCCGATGGGCAGCTGCTCGGCTCCGGCGCCCACGACTGGGAGAACCGTTGCGTCGACGACAACTGGACCTACGGCCTGGACGAGGTGTGGGGCGGGCTGCAGACCTGCGTCGCCGCTCTGCAGGCCGACGTGGAGGCCCGCTGGGGCGTCCACCTCGAACGGCTCGGCGGGCTGGGCATCTCCGCGATGATGCACGGCTACCTCGCCTTCGACGCGCAGGGCGAGCAGCTGGTGGACTTCCGGACCTGGCGCAACACCTACACCACCACGGCCGCCGCCCGGCTGACGCAGGCCTTCGGGCAGAACATCCCGCTGCGCTGGAGCGTCTCCCACCTGCTGCACGCCGTGCTGGAGGGCGAAGAGCACATCGAGCGGCTGGACCACATCACCACCCTGGCCGGCTACGTCCACTGGAAGCTGACCGGACGCAAGGTGCTCGGTGTGGGCGATGCCAGCGGCGTCTTCCCCATCGACTCCGCCACCGGCAGCTACGACGCCACGATGATGGACGCCTTCGACGCCCTGCCGGAGGTGGCCCAGATGCCGTGGAAGATCGGCGACCTGCTGCCCCAGGTGCTTCCCGCCGGGGCCGACGCCGGCAGCCTGACCGACGAGGGTGCACGCCTGCTGGACCCCAGTGGCTCGCTGCAGGCGGGGGCTCCGGTGGCGCCGCCGGAGGGCGACGCCGGCACCGGAATGGTGGCCACCAACAGCATCCGTCCCGGCACCGGCAATGTCAGCGCCGGCACCAGCGCCTTCGCGATGGTGGTGCTGGACCGGGAGCTGAACGGGATCCGTGAGGAGATCGACCTGGTCGCGACCCCCGCCGGGGACCCCGTCGCCATGATCCACACCAACAACTGCACGGGAGACCTCGACGCCTGGCTGGGCATGCTCGGTGAGCTGCCGTCCCTGATGGGTCTGGAGGTGGACCGGGAGGAGTTCTACCGTCGCCTCTTCGGGCACGCGCTGGAGGCACCGGCCGACTGCGACGGCCTGCTGTCCTACAACTACCTGTCCGGTGAGCACCAGACCGGTGTGGCCACGGGGCGTCCGCTCTTCCTGCGGGGGCAGGACAGCGGCCTGAAGCTGGCCAGTTTCATGCGGGCGCAGCTCAACGCGGCCTTCGCCGCGCTGGCCTGCGGCATGAAGGTGCTGCTGGACGAGGAGAAGGTGCCGCTCACCTCGCTCTTCGCCCACGGCGGCATCTTCCGCACCGAAGGCGTTGCGCAGCAGGTGCTGGCCGAAGCACTCGACACTCCCGTCGCGGTGGGGGACACCGCGGGTGAGGGCGGCGCGTGGGGCATGGCCGTGTTGGCGGCCTTCGCCGCACGTCCCGAGGCAGAACGGGAGGGTGGTCTGGCTGGCTACCTGGAGGAGCGGGTCTTCTCCGACGCCCAGGTGACCACCCGTGATCCCGAAGCCGAGGGTGTCGCCGGCTACGCGTCCTGGCTGGAGCGCTACCAGGCCGGGCTTGCCGTGGAGCGGTTGGCAGGGGAGGTCCTGGCCTGACGATGACTGTTGGGGCTGCCCTCCACGGAGGGCGGCCCCAACATGTCACTCAGGATGGTCGCGGCTCCTGCGCTCCTTGGCACCTTCGGATGTCAGGTCACCTGGGATGCGATCACAGGCAACTCTGCGACGCGTGCGGCTCCAGGGCCCTTGTCATCGCAAGCCAGGTGCGTCCGTGATCGGCTTCCTCCCCTGTGACGTTGAAGTCCAGCGACTCGTACAGCCGTCTCGCAGCAACGTTGCCCGACGCGACATTGAGCGTCGCGCGCAGACAGCGGGCCAGTTCAGGGCTGTGCAGGCGGGCATGTTCGAGCAGTTCGGTGACCAGCACCCGCCCCAGCCCCTCGCCCTGCCGCTGGGGATCGACCATCAGTCGGCCCAGGTGCACCGCGCCGTCACGCAGCGTGAACGACCCGGTTCCCACCAACCGCCCTTCGAAGAACAGGGAACGCACCTGCCACCCCTCAAGGCTGGTGTCGAGCAGGGCCTGTGGATCAAGCGGGAAGCGCAGCTTGGGCCCGGCGAAGGTCAGCAGCTCTTCGGGGCTGGAGACCCAGCTGCTGACCAGTGTCGCGTCAGCGAAGGTGGTGGCGCGCAGTTCCACGGGACGAGTGTTCACCCGGCAAGTCTGGCAGGCGCGAACTGCCCCTCGTCTTGTCATGCACCGGTCATCCGCCCGACGCCAACCCGCTACCCGCCCACGATTTCCTTGCAAGTTTCAACACCCACAAGGAGAACCCATGTCCCGCAAGATCCTCGCGCTGTTCACATCCCTGCTCGCGGCGCTGCTGCTCGCCGCCGGCCTCACCCCGGCCCACGCCAAGAGCGCGCCCGCCGACCTCGGCGCCCCGGTCGCCCAGACCCATGCCCACAATGACTACGAACACACCCGTCCGCTGTACGACGCCCTGTCCCACGGATTCGTGTCCGTCGAGGCCGACGTGTGGCTGGTCGACGGCGAGCTGCTGATCGCCCACGACAAGGAAGACCTCGACCCCACCCGCACGCTCAAGGGCCTCTACCTGGAGCCGCTGCGCGAGATCGCCAAGGGCAAGGGCCGCAGCGCCTACCCCGGCTGGGACGGATCGCTGCAGCTGCTGATCGACATCAAGACCGATGGTGAGTCCACCTACGCCGCCATCGAGAAGGCCCTGGCCGAGTACCCGCAGGTCTTCACCAAGTACAGCCACGGCAAGGTGAAGCAGGGCCCGGTCACCGCTGTCATCTCCGGCAACCGTCCGCTGCAGACCATGACCGATGCCACCGTGCGTCGCGGCTTCTACGACGGCCGCAGCACCGACCTGCGCTCCGGGATCAGCCCCTGCCTGATGCCGCTGGTCAGCGAGAACTGGACCAAGCTGTTCACTTGGCAGGGCGTCGGCGAGATGCCGGCCGCCGAGCGCGCCAAGCTCGTCGACTACGTCACCACCGCCCACGACGCCGGCTACACGGTGCGCTTCTGGGCCACCAACGACGTCGACGGCCCCGCCCGCGAGGCGCTGTGGAAGGAGCTGGCCGCCGCTGGCGTCGACTACATCAACACCGACGACCTGGCCGGTCTGGAAGCCTTCCTGACCGCTTGATCCGCTGTCTCGGCGCCCCGGTTCCCACGACGTGGGGCCGGGGCGCCCTTGCGCGCACGTGAGGAGGGATCCGGGTTCCAATCCCGACCCAATGTATCTAGTATTAGATGCATTGGGTCGCCCTGTGGGTGGTCAATGCATCTAGAACAAGGGGCATTCATGGCCGAGATCTACCGCGCCCCGCTGTTGGGCGACCACGACCGGAACGTCGCCGCCGAGATCAACGGGATGAAGCGCGAACTGAGTTCCAGGCTGCGAACGCCACGGCGTTGGCACGGTGGGCTGCGTCGCAGCGCCCAAGCACGTGCCGTGCAGGGCTCGAACACCATCGAGGGATACACCATCACTCCCGAGGATGCGCTGGCCGCGATGGACGACGAGGAGCCCTTGTCTGCGGACCAGAAGACATGGGCTGAAATCACCGGCTATCGACGGGTCCTCACCTACGTGATCAACCTCGCCACGGCCCCGGGCTTCACCATTGACGCGCAGACCTTGCGCACCATGCACTTCATGCTGTTGGAGCACGACTTCTCCAAGTCGCCTGGCTGCTATCGCACCAGCGAGATCTACGTCCGGTATGACAGGGGAGATCGCACTGTCTACCAAGGGCCCGATCCGGAGCTCGTGCCCGACCTGATGGAATCCTTGGTTGCTTCTCTGGCGAGCCCAGCGCCGGTCGATCCCATGGTTCGCGCTGCCATGGCCCACCTGAACCTGGTGATGATCCACCCCTTCCGCGATGGCAACGGCCGCATGGCTCGGGCACTCCAGACCATGGTGATGGCGCGCGACAAGGTGATCACTCCGGAGTTCTCCAGCATCGAGGAGTGGTTGGGCAGCAACACCGACGACTACTACCGGATTCTCGCAGCGACCGGACAGGGAGCCTGGCATCCAGAGAATGACGCGACGCTCTGGATCCAGTTCAACCTGCGAGCCCATCACATGCAGGCCCAGACCTTGCGCCGCCGATTCAGTGAGGCCGAAGTGTTGTGGGGGGAGCTGGACCAGCTGGTCGCCACGTTCGGGCTGCCGGATCGTGCGGCCGACGTGCTCTTCGACGCCTATCAAGGGCGACGCGTCACACGCGCGAGCCACATGGAAAGATCTGGCGGCATCGATCCTCGGACAGCCACCAAGGACCTGCAGCGCATGGCCGAGGTCGGGCTGCTCACCGCCCGCGGTGAGACTCGTGCCCGGCATTACGTCAGCGGGCCGACGCTGGGTGAACTGACCGATCAGATCCGGAGCGGTCGGCAGCCCCTCGGCGACCCCTATCCCGATCTCGAGGCGCGGCTCCGACTGCCCGGGGCAACGGGTGGAGCCCCCGTGGCCTCCCTGTTCTAGCCCGGCGCAGCAGCCTCGATTCCCTGTGCATCCCCTGATGGGTGGCGCACTGCGACGAATGGTTGGCTCCCCGTCCTGTCACTCTGGAGTCCGGTCCATGGAGTCTTGGGGAGGCTCCGCATCGACTCCACGCAAGGAATCGCCATGATCAACCCGTTCGCCCCGTCGCGTGATTCGCTCGTCCGGGAGCAGCTGCCCGAATGGCTCCGCCTTGGATCACAGCGCGCCGAGTCCTCACTTCAGCAGGCCCCGTGGCCGCCGGTGAAGACCGCCACCCAGCGCGAGGCGGCGCAGGCTGGCTGGCTGACCCGGGCCGCACCCCCCACTCGGCATTCCGCCAGCGCCTGAACTCACCCCAGCCGCACGAACTGGACCCCCGAGGCCCAGGTTCGGCGACCCCGCGGGCGCGTGGCGTCCAGACATGGACACCGCCACGACGGTTCTGTTCAACCCGATCGGGCTGAACCTGGCCGAAGTCACCCGCATGGTGGAGGTGGCACGCGCCCTTCGCAACCACTCCGGCATGCGCCCCGTCTTCCTGGTGCACGACAAGGGCTTCGACCACCTCGTCACCCAGGCCGGCTTCACGCGCCTTCCCGGCGCCACACCGTTCACCGACGAGCAGGCCCGTCAGGTGGTTGCCTTCGACCAGGGCCGCACACTGCGCCACCCGTTCACCCTCGAGCGGGTGCGCGAACGCGTCGCGGTGGAGCGCGCCGCCATTCGGGATCTCGGGGCAGCGGCCGTCGTGCACGGCACCAACCCCACCACGCCCATCTCCGCCCGCGCCGAGGGCGTCCCACTCTTCTATCCGGTGCCATACGCCCTCAGCGCCGCGCACCTCGCCTCGGGCCGCGGCCTGCCGATCCTGCCACCCCACGGCCCCGGAAGGCTGCTGAACAAGGGACTCGCCAGCCTCGCCGCCCGCCTCGTCGGCGGCGCGCCACTGCTCCCGTCATCCTTCCAGCGCGTCGGCCGGGAGAACGACGTGCGGATGCGCAGCCTGGGTGACCTGCTCGGCGCGGACCACGTCCTGCTCACCGCCATGCCCGACGAGGTGGGCAGCTCCCCACTGCCCGCGGGGCGCCATCGCGTCGGCCCGGTCTTCGCCAGGCTGGACGCCCCGATGCCCGGCATCGTCGACGAACTGGTGGCCGGCGAACGCCGCGTCGTCTACTGCGCCTTCGGATCCTCCGGGAGCCCAGAGCTGGCGCGCCATGCCCTGCGCGCCCTGGCCGAGGCGCCCGTCGAGGTGATCGCACCGCTGCGCCAGTACCTCACGCCCGAGGAGGAGTCCCGGCTCCCCGGAAACATCCACGTCACGGATCTCGTCCCCGCGCACCGCCTCGAAGGGCTGGTGGACGCCGCAGTGCTGCACGGTGGGCAGGGGACCGTGCAGACCGCCTGCGCCACCGGAATCCCCTTCATCGGGATGGGGCTCAGCGCCGAACAGCGGTGGAATGTGGACGTCTGGGCCCGTCGCGGCAATGCAATCGCCCTGTCCCCGCGGGCACTGCGCGGCGACGCCCGGCGCTTCCGCGACGCCCTGTGTCGCCTGCTGGGGGATCCCGGGATCCTGCAGGCCGCCAGACAGGTTGCCCGCGAGCACGAGGGTGTCGACGGGGCCGCCGAGTGTGCCCGGATCATTGCCGATGAAGTTGGAAGAAGTAGGGTTCCAACCCGCGGGCGTCCATCAACCCCAACAGCGTGACCTCGTCCAGACGCCGGAAGTGGTCGATGATCGGCAGCGCGTCGTAGACCATCGCCGCACTCACCATTCCCCGGTGCTCGACGCGGCGCAGCCGCGCTCCCGGACGACGGGTGGTGGCCACCCGTAACAGGCCCCGCCGTGACAATGACTCCGCGACGCGGCCCACAGCACCGCTGGTGAGCACCCCGGCGTGCGGCAGCAACCGTGCGGGCAGCCATGCCGGGTCCACCAGGAACTCTCCCCGGGAATCGGCGAAGACCAGCGGATGCACCGTCTCCTGGTCCTCGAAGCGCTTTCCCTTCCAGCCCAAGGTTTCCAGCAGCCCGTCGAGCCGGTGCCCGGTGGGCAGGCCACTACCTGCCCAGCTACCGATCATCTCGTCGTTTCGTACCGCGGGAAGCTGGTCGAAGCGTTCCAGAGCCTGCTTGGTGTCCATGCCCTCCATCCTGCCTCCCACGAGAATCCGCCACGGGGTGGACCCCGGGCCGCCTCTCCCCTCGGGCCCACAGCCCGCAGGCCAATCTGGAGGTTGATTCCCGGATTGCCGCAAAATTCACCACCGACGGCCATAGTGTGGACGCAGCCCTGTGCAGGATTTCCTATCTGAGGAGAGCCCGTGAGCCACCCAGAGCCCCGCTCCCGTTCCCGCAAGCGCGCCGTGCAGAAGGCACAACGGGAGGCGGCCCGGGCGGAGAAGCGGCGTTCCCACCCGCGTCGTCGCCCCTCGAGCACCTTCCTGCGGGAGGTGAACTACCCGCACAGCATCCACCCGGCCCTCGTCCCGGGCGTCTCCGTCGAGGACCAGAGGATTCGTTATGGCGTGGACAAGGCGATCCTGGGCGTGGTCGGCGCACTGATCATCGGCTTCGTCGCATGGGGCCTGGCCGCACCGCAGCAGGTCTTCGACACCTCCACCGCAACCCTCCAGTGGGTGATGCGCAATCTGGGCTGGGCCTTCAACGTCCTGGCCATCGGAATGATCCTCTTCCTGCTGGTGATTGCCTTCTCCCGCTTCGGGAAGATCACCCTTGGCCTCGACGGCGAGAAGCCCGAGTATTCAACAGGCTCGTGGGCGGCGATGCTCTTCGGCGCAGGAATCGGCATCGGCATCATCTTCTTCGGCCCCTACGAGCCGCTCACCTACTACCTCAGTCCACGTCCTGGTGCGCACTACGACGCCAACACGGCGCAGGCCGTCAAGGGAGCCATCGCGCAGGCGGCACTGCACTGGGGGCTCAATGCCTGGGCCATCTACGCCATCGTCGGGCTCGCCGTGGCCTATGTCTCCTACCGGCGCGGCAAGGTGCCGCTGATGAGCGCCGTGGTCACTTCCCTGTGGGGCGGCCGTACGGACTCGCCGGTGGCCCGCCTCATCGATGCGCTGGCCATCATCGCGACGCTCTTCGGCACCGCCGCCACGCTGGGCATCGGTTCCTTGCAGATCGCGCGCGGCGTGGAGGTCGTCGCGGGGCTCGGGCCCACCGGAAACCGGCTGGCCCTGGGGATCATCGGAGTGCTGACCATTGCGACGATCGCCTCGGCCGTCTCCGGCGTCGCCAAGGGCATCCGCTGGCTCAGCAACATCAACATGGTGATGGCGCTCGGGCTGGCCTTGTTCTTCTTCGTCGCGGGTCCCACGGCCTTCCTGATGAACATGGTCCCGGCCGCCATCGTCGACTACTTCGGGCACATGCCGGACATGCTCAGCGCCAACATGTCCGAGGGGCCGGAGATGGAGACCTTCCTGTCGGCCTGGACCACCTTCTACTGGGCGTGGTGGGTGAGCTGGGCACCCTTCGTCGGCGTCTTCACCGCGAAGATCTCCCGCGGGCGCACCATCCGGCAGTTCGTGCTGGGGGTGCTGCTGATCCCCTCGTCGATCATCGTGTTGGCCTTCGCAATCCTGGGCGGTACGGCCATCTTCCTGCAACGCAAGGCCGAAGCGGCCGGGGACGCCGCGCACATGATCGCGCCCGACGGCACTGCGGCCTCGCTGCCACTGCCCGCCGAGATCTTCTACACCGTGGTGGACCAGCTACCGGGTGGCGGTGTGGTGTCCGCCCTGGTGATCGTGATGCTGGGCGTCTTCTTCGTGACCACCTCGGACTCGGCGTCGCTGGTCAACTCGCAGCTGGCGCAGAAGGGCAATCCGGAACCCAACAAGCTGATCACGGCCTTCTTCGCCATCTGCATGGCCGGCATTGCCGTCGTCATCCTGCTCTTCGGTGGCCGAAATGCCCTGCAGGGCTTGCAGAACCTGGTGGTGATCACGGCCCTGCCCTTTGCCCTGGTGCTGGTCCTGATGGCCGTCGCGCTGGTCAAGCTGCTGCGCAATGACCCGCAGGCCATCCGTGAGCACTACCAGGAGAAGGCCATCCAGAAGGCCGTGAAGCACGGCGTCACCGAGTACGGCGACAACTTCGCCCTGGCCGTCGAGCCCACCGACGAGGCCGACGAGCGCGCCACCGGCGGTGACTTCGACTCCACCGCCCCAGAGGTCACCGAGTGGTACACCCGCACCGACGAGGACGGCAACCCCGTGGAGTACGACTACGGCAAGGGCGAATATGTGGAGAAGGACACGCTCGACGGCTGATCCGCCGCTTTCTGGGCGGCGGTCGAGGGGGTCGCGCCGATGGTCGGTTTGCGTCAGGGGCGCTGAGGGCGCAAAGTCGAGATCATGTCCGCGAAGCAATACCCCAGCTGGGTCCTCGATCTGACCGACGAGGAGCTCCGCTGGACCTTCGGCGCCCCCACCTTCTTCCGGGGCTCCGACTACGCCAAACAGAAGCGGGTTGGCCACGTCACCGTCGCCGGCGACCGGATCGTCACCGCACAGGTGCGCGGCAGCGAACACGGCGCCTACTACACCTCGCTCGCCTGGGACGGAAGCCAGGTCAGCAATACCTGCACCTGCCCGGTGCGCCGGGACTGCAAGCACGGCGTCGCGCTGGTCCTGCACCTGCGCGAGGCCGCGTCCCGGCAGCGGATGCCCAAATGGCAGCGGGATCTGGCGCTCGTCCTCGGGTCCGACGAGGACTCCGCCTTCTCCGCGGGAACCCCACTCGCCATCCAGTACACGCTCCTGCTGCACGACGTCGAACTACGCCCCATGTACTGGGGTGCACGCAATACCTGGGTCCGCGGGCAGGCAACCTGGGACGAGATGACGCGCGCCCGCAATGCCGGCCATGATCCGGCGCACCGGCAGGCTTTGGCCCGGCTGCACGCCGCCGCCCAGGAGAGCCACACGAACCGCTGGGGTTTCGGGCCGCGCGGCGGGCACCTGCTGGTCTCGGAGTTGGGGCACGAGGGCTGGCGGTTGATCCAGGAGGCCCAGTCCGTCGGGGTGGAGTTCATTCCCGCCAAGGAATCGCGGACCGTCACCTTCCGCGGCCCGGAGCTGGAGCTCACCGCGGAACTGACCAGCTCCGACGACGGCGGGCTCAACGTGCAGCGCGTGCTCACGCTCGACGGGGAAGCCGTCACCCCGGTGAACCTGCTCGGCATGCCCCCGCACGGCGCGATGTTGCCCGCAGAGAAGGGGGACCGGATCGTCGTCGGCTTCAGCCGGCCCCTGGACGAGTCGGCCAGGGCACTGGCCCAGCTGCCGTCGGTCCAGATCCCGGCCCCCGACGTGGGGCAGTTCGCGCTGGAATACCTGCCACGGCTGAAGCGCGTCGCTCCGGTCCGTCAGCCCGAGGGCTTGACTCTTCCCACCGTCGGCACCCCCGAGTTGCTGGTGACCGTGGAGCAGACGCCCACCGAGACCGGAATCACCGGGACGGTGGAGATCGGCTTCCGGTACGGCTACGAGGGGAGCACAGCCAAGCCCGTCGACATCACGACGCGAGGCGGGCGAAGCTTCGCGGGCCGAGACATGGTGGCCGAACAGGAGCTTCGTCCCGTGGTGGAAGAGCTGCTCGGTGGGCCAGCCCCCAAGGTGCTCCCGGCCACGGTGCTCCGTGAGGGGCGGGCTTTTCTCGAGCTCTGGCCGCGGCTTGATGATCTTGCAGAACGTGATGATGTGATCTTGGTCATCACGGAGGGGACCCGCGGCTACCAGCAGCTGGAGGAGGCCCCTCAGATCTCGCTGAGGGTAAATGAAAAGGCTGACTGGGACTGGTTTGATCTTGAGGTGAGCGTCACGGTGGGCGAGGTGAAGGCGCCGCTCCCGGACCTGCTGCGGGCCATCAGCGCGGGTGATGACCACCTCATCCTGGACAACGGGGACTGGTTCAGTCTGGACCATCCGGAACTGCAACGGCTGCGGGACCTGCTGGCCGAGGCACGTCTGCTCACGGACCCGGACAGTGACGGTTCGGTGATCCGGCTCCGCCCGGAGAATGCCGGCTGGTGGGAGGAGCTCGTCGAACTGGGCGTCGTCGCGCGGGACAGCGAGGCGTGGAACCGGGTGACGACGCGACTGCTGCAGGCCACCGGCGCGCCGGAGATCGAGGCACCGAGCAGCCTCCGGGCAGACCTGCGTGGTTACCAGCTGACGGGGCTGCGCTGGATGGACTTCCTGCGTAGCGTCGGGCTGGGCGGCATCTTGGCCGATGACATGGGTCTCGGCAAGACCCTGCAGGCACTGGCGCTGATCTGCTCCCTCCAGGAGCGCGACCTGCTGACCGGCCCCGTGCTGGTGGTGGCGCCCTCCAGCGTCGTCGGGGCCTGGGCGGAGCAGGCGGTCCGCTTCACTCCGGACCTCACGGTGACCACGCTGTCCGAGACCTCCCGCAAGCGCGGCAGCACCGTGCAGGAGGCCATCGACGGGGCACAGCTCGTGTTGGCCAGTTATGCCGTCGCCCGGCTGGACGTCGAACAGTTCGAGCAGACCCACTGGCAGCTGGTGCTCCTCGACGAGGCGCAGTTCGTCAAGAACAGGCAGTCCCGCACCTATCAGGCGGTGCGTCGAATCCCTGCTGGGGCACGCTTTGTGCTGTCCGGCACACCGTTGGAGAACAACCTGATGGACCTGTGGTCCATGCTCTCCCTCACCACGCCCGGTCTCTTCCCGGACCCGCGGGTCTTCACCGAGACCTACCGCAAGCCCATTGAGGAGGGCGACGACGAGGCGGGCGCGATGCTGGCCCAGTTGCTGCGCCGGATCAAGCCGGTGCTCTTGCGCCGCACCAAGGAACTCGTCGCCCCGGAGTTGCCTCCGCGTCAGGAGCAGGTGGTTCCGGTGGAGCTCAATGCGGCCCACCGTCGCGTCTATGACCGGCACCTGAACCGGGAACGCCAGCGGGTGATGGGGCTGGTGGGGGATCTGCAGAAGAACCGGATCACCATCCTGCGGTCGCTGACCCTGCTGCGCCAGCTGAGCCTGTCGCCGGGGCTGGTGGAGGCCGAGCATGCCGACATCGCCGCCAGCAAGATCGACGTCCTGCTGGAGTTGCTGGCCGATGTGGTGGCTGGCGGCCACCGCGCCCTGGTCTTCAGTCAGTTCACGAGCTTCCTCGGGCTGGTCAAGGAGCGGTTGAACGCCGAGGGGATCGAGACGGTCTACCTCGACGGGCGCACCCGCAATCGTCAGGCCCGCGTCGACGAGTTCCGGCAGGGGAGTGCCCCGGCCTTCCTGATCAGCCTGAAGGCGGGCGGTTTCGGGCTGACGCTGACCGAGGCGGACTATGTCTTCGTGCTGGATCCGTGGTGGAATCCGGCCGCCGAGGCCCAAGCCGTGGACCGGGCGCACCGCATCGGCCAGGACAAGCCGGTGATGGTCTACCGGCTGGTGGCCAGCAACACCATCGAGGCGAAGGTGGTGGCGCTGCAGGAACGCAAGCGCGAGTTGTTCAACCAGGTGGTGGATGCCGGCGACGGTGCGGTGGCCGGTGCGCTGAGCGCCGACGACATCCGTGGCCTGCTGGACATGTGAGGCCTCGTCTCAGCGGGTGACGACGGAGGCCAGTTGTCCCACCTCCACGGTGCGGCTGGCGCTGCGTTCCATGGTGACCAGTCCGGCTTGTCCGAGGGCGGCCCACTCGACGGCCCAGATGTTGGTGGCGGTCACGTCGTAGGTGCCGGCGGTGAGCCAGGTGTGGCCGCAGTCCGGGGATTCGGCCATCGGCTCCGCGTAGGCGGGCCGCGGGGTGGCGGTCTTGCAGCTCAGCGTGGTGCCGTCGCCGAGGCTGATCTCGGTGCGGACCAGGTGGGCGGTGAGGGTGATGGGTATTCCTTGCTGGGTGGTGGATGCGTCGATCTGCGCCGGGGTGTTCGTCCAGATCCAGACGGGCAGTCCGACGGCGAGCATCTTCCACTCGTTGACGTCCGGTTCGGGGCCCAGGTGGGGCTCTGGGGTGGGGAGTTGCAGGGTGGCGACGGCGGCGTTGACAAGGGCAGCGACGTCGATGACAGGGGCCGGTGGGGGCGCGGGGGCTGCTCCGCCCGCGGGTGCCGGTTGGCCAGGTGCTGCGGCCGGTGCGGCGGGGTTGGGTGCGGCGGCCGGCGGAGGAGCCGCGACGTTGAACTCTTCGAAGCCACACGGGTTGGTTGCCGTGGCAACACAGGCGCCGACGATCCGCTGCTCCGCCGAGTACGACTGCAGCCGCTGGGGAAGAGGGACCACCGTCGGGAGACCCCCTCCGGATGTCGCCCGCGAGCCATTGCCGGCCCGCGATCCACTTCCGCCCCCGACGAAGGGGTTGGTCGCCGGTCCGGGGATGTAGTTGTGGATGCTTGGCCCCCTTCGTGGGTGCACGGACCGTGACCGACGCGTGACGGATACTGTCCTGGTCGCACTCACTTGGGCCTTTCCGTTTCCCGTCTGCACACGTGTGCCGAATCGGGTTTGGGACCTGGAGTCTGGTGGGGTCTCTGTCTTCGCTGGGTAGAAATTTAGTGACGCTGCGATTGGGAGAAGTAGAGCGGCAGAAATCAAGGTATGGGGCATTTCATCACCCCATCTGCCTGCTCCGCAAATGCCCTGAGATGGGCGCCCGACCGTTTGAAGAACACCTCCGAGTAGGTCAATGATCCCGTGCCTACTACGTCATTTGTGGAAGGATCGATGATCTGCTGGCGTGTGGCATCCACGCACACTCGGATGCTCACAGTCGAACCCCCATTCGAGATCCCGGGGTTTGGAGCGAATTTCAGAGTGGTGCTCCGGGAGGATTGTTGGAATCGAAGCCCGGTGGCTTTGTCAGCCTTGTATCCTGCTTCCACTGATTCCTTCATCGTGCCCGTCACGTAGGGGTCAATTGCGGGCGAGAGAGAAGCCGGCTTGAATCCGCTCATTTCCGCCTTGTCCACTTCGGCGAAGAACTTCTTGTACACGTCCACGGCCTCGAGGTAGAGCGGGTCGGTGCTCGGGTCGACGGACGGGGTCCCGGCCAACGTGGGCGTGGGAGCCCCCGTCGGGGCGGGCTCGCTGGGGGAGCAGGCGGTCACGGCGCATCCCAGCGCCACCAGAAGGACGAGTTTGCGCATGGGATCTCCCCGGGTCGGCAACACCGTCAATGTGCCAGTACCTCGCGATTGTGCCAACCCTCATAACGCGTCGTGGGTGCGGCCGGAGATCGCAAATTCAATGAGCGTTGGGAAGCAGCGTCGCCAAACGTGTCCCGTAGGCTCGACCCATGAAGACCAATTCCTTCGGTGACACCGGATTGTCCGTCAGCGTCCTCGGTCTGGGAGCCGGTCAGGTGGGTGCCGGCGGCCTCGGCGAGACCGAGGCCGCCGCCGTCCTCAACACGGCGCTGGACCTGGGCATCACACTGATCGACACCGCAGACTGCTATGGCCTCTCGGAGGAGCGGATCGGCCGCCACCTGCGGGCTCGCCGCGACGAGTTCGTGCTCTCCAGCAAGTGCGGCCATGACGTCCCCGGGACGCAGGACTGGACCCCGGAGAATGTCCGCGCCAGCGTCGAACGCTCCCTGCAGCGTCTGCAGACGGACCACATCGACATCCTCCACCTGCACTCCTGCACGCAGGACAAGCTCGCCGATGGCAGCCTCGTCGACGCCATGGATGAGCTTGTCAGCGCCGGGAAGGTGCGCTTCGTCGCCTATTCCGGGGAGAACGAGCACCTGGTTGCGGCCATCACCTCCGGTCGCTTCGCGTCGGTGGAGACGAGCGTCAACATCGCAGACCAGTGGAGCCTGCACCACGCTCTGCCGCTGGCTCAGGAACACGGCCTCGGGGTGATCGCCAAGCGCCCGATTGCCAATGCGGTCTGGAAGTACGACACCCGTCCCGACGGTGTCTATGGCGAGGTCTACTGGGACCGGCTGCAGCAGCTGTCGCTTGATCTTGGCGACGATCCCCTGGCCTTCGCCCTGCGGTTCAGCGCCTTCGCGCCGGGTGTCTGCGCGGCCATCATGGGCACCGCAAAGGTCGACAACCTCAGAAAGGCCGTCGCCACAGTGGAACAAGGGCCCCTGCCCGAGGACCAGCTCGCCGACGTCGAGCGCCGCTGGTCCCAGAACGGGCAAGGCTTCGACGGGCAGGTCTGAGACGCAGGCGCCAGCCCCTGCCTCTAGGCTCAACGATGTGAGCATCCCCAGCCTGCCCCGCGCCATTCCGGAACTCGTACTCCGGGAAGCCGCAGGGCAGCGGGTTGAGGCCGTCTGGACCAATGGATTGGGCGGCACGACATGGCAGATCGGAGAAGGGGAAGATCGGGACTTCATCAAGATGGGTCCCGAGCACCCGGAATTCGACATTACCGGTGAGATCCAGCGGCTCGACTGGTTGGCGGAATTCCTGCCGGTGCCCTCTCTGGTCAGCTGTGGCTTTGATGACGACGGGGTGTGGATCAGGACCAAGGGCCTGCCGGGGAGCAATGCCGTCGCTCCGCGGAATGTGACCAATGCCGCGCCCGTCGTTCCCGCACTTGGCCGGGGACTTCGCCGTTTCCACGACGCACTTCCCGTCGACGAATGCCCCTTCGACTGGTCCGTCGAGAGCCGTTCGTCCTTGCTGCGAAATCCATTCGAGGTGAGCATTCCCGCCCCACGAGCGGAGCATGTGGTGGTCTGCCACGGCGACGCCTGCAATCCCAACTTCCTGATCGGCGACGACGGGGAGGTCAGCGGCTTTGTGGACCTGGGCCGGACGGGCGTCGCGGACCGCCATGCAGACCTTGCGCCAGCGGTCCTGAGCCTGGGCTGGAACTTCGGTGACGGGTGGACGGACGCCTTCCTGAGTGCCTACTGCGCGGATGGCCTCACCGTCGACCGGGATCTGCTGGAGCTCTACATCCGCCTGTGGAATGCGGAATAGCCGACCTCACAGACCCAGCAGCGGGCGAAGCTCGTCGAGGGTGGCGACGGTGTACTCGGCATCGTCGTCCACGGGTGCCTCGGCAGACTCCAGCATGGCGGCGGCCATCCCCGCGCGATGGGCGGCTGTCGCGTCGATCGGGCGGTCTCCGACGGCCAGGCAGTCCGAAGCCCGCAGCCCGTGCCGCTCCAGGAGCACCTGGTACATCGTCGGGTCGGGCTTGCGGGGGAACCCGTCGGCGGTGGAGATGAGGTCGTCGACGGCCAGCCCGAGACCGCCGAGCAATGCCGTCGCGCTCACACGATCCCGGTGGGTGACAACCAGGTTGAGCCCTCGTCCGAGGGCGATGTCCCGCATCAGGGTCTTGGCGCCCGGCATGGACGGTGGGGGGTCGTGTTCCCACAGGTTCTTCAGCTGCTGGTTGGCGCTCTCGAAAAGACCGATGTCCAGGCCGAAGCGCTCCGAAAGGGCGGCCATTGCCGCGTGCGTGGAGCGGCGCGTCAGCTGCGCCACTTCCTGGACGATTACCTCTCCACCGCCGCGGCGAACCACCTCCACGAAGGCGGCGTCCAGCTGTGGGTAGGTGTCGACGAGGGTTCCGCCCAGGTCCCAGAAGACGTTGCGGTACATGGCGCCCACTCTACGGGCGCGGGTCGTCTGCGAGGCGGCTGAACAGCACCAGGTCGGTCGGCCCGGCGTGGGTGAATCCGGCGCGACGCATCAGCCCTTCCTCGATGAATCCGGCACGACGGGCGACGCCCAGGGAGGCCCCATTCTCCGGCGCCACGTGCGCCTCCACCCGCCCGATGCCCTGGGTGTCCAGCGCCCAGTCCGTCAGCAGGCGCAAGGCCCTCGTCATCACTCCCTGCCCGCGGCCCCACGGAGCCAGCCAGTACCCGGCCTCGGTCTTCGCGGCCGCCCGGCTGGTCTCCTTCAGGCCGATCACGCCGACGAAGTCCCCGTCCAGTCGGATGGCGCGCTCGATCCCGTCGCCGCTGTCGAGGCTGTGGTGAGCCATCTGATTGACGTAGAAGAGCGCATCGTCGTGTGAATAGGGCGTGGGAAGCGGCAGCCAACGTTGGGTCTGCGGGTCATTGCACGCCTCGGCAATCCTGGGGGCATCAAGGACGGTGAGGGCATCGAGCAGGAGATCTCCATCGCGGAGGACCGCGTCCTCGAAGCGGGGCGGAGCAGACGTGTGCATGCCCCATTCAAGCACTGCGCGACGGGTGTGAATATGACTCCGGGCCCGTTGACAGATGTGCCAACGGGCCCGGGGGGTCAGTGCCGATGATCATTCCCCCGAAATCTCATCGACCGTGTTCAAGGTCCGGACCAATTCCCCCGAAGCGGCCCGGTGGCCACCGTCTTCCCCCGAATTGGATGTCCTGGAATCCCTTCCCCCCCAATGGATTCCTGCAGTTCATGATCCCCCGATCACTGACTGCGACATGTAGTTGGGATTGCGGGGTGCTGCGGGGCATCATGGGGCCCGACACGAGCACGGGAGGCCCATCATCGCCTGGAAGTGGTTGGAGACCGACGCCGAGACCGCGGCCAAGCGGCTGCTGGGTTGTGAACTCGTCCATGAGGTCGAGGGGCACCGCCTGCGCGTGCGCATCGTCGAGACAGAGGCCTACGACGAGGCCGATCCCGCCAGTCATAGCCACCGCGGCCGCACGGCGCGCAATGACGCCATGTTCCTGTCCGCTGGCCATGCCTACGTCTACCTGATCCACGGACTGCACCACTGCATGAACGTCGTTGCCGGGTTCGAGGGGCACGGCTGCGGAGTGCTGATCCGTGCGGCCGAGCCGCTGGAAGGCCTGGCGGAGATGGAACGGCGTCGAGGTCGCGGTGGGGCTGAGCTGACCAATGGCCCCGGCAAGCTCTGCCAGGCGATGGGGATCACCCTGCCGATGCGGGGGCATGATCTTGGCGAGCCGCCCTTGATCTTGATCAGGAGGTCACCAGTCGACCAAGATCAAATTGTTGTGACAAGGCGCGTCGGAATCGCGAAGAATGCCGACGCACCCCGCCGCTTCTATCTGCGCGGCGATCCGTGGGTGTCTCGGCCCTGGACCACCTGAGGATCACTCGGCGGTCTGGCCGCCCATCGCGTTGTGGCCCGGCCGGGGGAGCAGACCAACATGCGGGTGCGGCTGGTACGGCTCCTCCAGATAGCTGGTCCTCGTCGGTGAGCTGAAGGTCCAGAGCGCGTACGGCGTCGTCGACGCGGCTGGGCTTCGAGCAACCGACGATCGGTGCCTCGACGCCACGCGCCCAGTGCCATGCCAACGCCCCGGCGTGCACGTGCACGCTGTGCCGACGTGCTGGATCGACTCTGGCAGTGACCGAATACCTGTCGCTGGAGGACCTGCTCGGCCTCATTGGCGAGCTGGGTGTCGGACCGCTGCGCGACCTGGGGCTCTTGGACTCGGCTGCCCAGCGTCCCAGGACGAGTCTGTGGGGTCGTGAGGCGTGCCCGAGCCTGGACGAGAAGACTGCTGCGCTGTTGGAATCGCTGGTCCGCAACGATCCTCGGGTGGACGGAAACAAGCGCCTGGGGTGGCTCGCCACGATCGTCCTCCTCGACATCAATGGCGTGTGGGTCGAGGCGCCCGATGACGACGCCTACGACTTGGTCATCGAGGTGGCCAGCGGACGCCTGTCACTCGCCGAGATTGCCGAAGTGCTTGCCCGCTGGCGCTAGATCAACGCGGCAGATGCGTGTGTTCAATCGGATGCGGCGTCTCAGGTGGCCAACACGCCTTGCCCACCCGAGAAGGTGACTCCTGGGATTGTGAAGTCGCGGGTGATTTCGCGATATCCAAGGTGTGCGTGAAGGAGGCGTATCCATTGGAACTCTGAGAATTTCGTAATACAGTCTCTGCATGGAGGCGATCAACGGAGTGCCCGTCACCGAGGACATGATCCAGGCTTGGGCCGACGAGGCCGAGCGTGGCTACGACATCGACGCGCTCCGCAAGCGTGGGCGCAAGCCCAAGGGCGATGGTCCTGCCAGGGTGGTGCCTGTGCGTCTCGATGACTCACTCGTGAGGGCGCTTGATGCCCGTGCCGAGGAGGACAAGACCAGCCGTTCTGACGTGATCCGCGCGGCCATACGCGCCTACCCCTGATTGGCAAGCTGGTTGTGAGTCAGGGAGGTGCCGTGATGATTGAGCAGCGGACCGCGAGGGAGCGGGCGGAGTTGGTGGCTGAGTACTTGGTGTTGCCGCAGGGGTCGAAGGGGCGGTGGCTGGATGAGCATGGGGTTTCCCAGCGGCGGATGCAGTCGTGGCGTCGGCAGTACTTGTATGGGGACTTGGAGTTGGGGTTGGAGCCTCGCGATACTGCGCGTATGAGTGCCACGGATGGGGCGGAGTTCGCCCGGTTGAAGGCGCAGTTGGCCATCGAGCGTCAGGCTCGTGAGGAAGAGGCGCGGCAGGCTCGGGAGCAGATCGAGTCGTTGACCCGGGCCAATGATGCGTTGGGAAAAGCTATCGGGCTCTTGCAGCAGCTGTCCGTCAGGCAGGGGCCCACCAACGGCGAGTGACGGGGCAGGTCAGCGCCGAGCAGGAGCGGTTCTTGGCGGCCGAACAGGCGCTGGTGGACGACCTGCGCCAGGCGGGTTGGAGCCTGCGGCGATCGTTGTCGGTGATCGGGTTGTCGCGTTCGTCGTGGCACTACCGCAGTCATCCCCGTCCCGGGATCGCCAGCCCGACACCACACCGGGGGCGGGCCTACCCGAACCGGGTCGGGGAGCAGGACCAGCAGCGCATCATCGGCCTGTTGCGCTCGGCGGCGCAGCAGGGAATCAGCGCGTATCAGGCGTGGTTCGACGCGTTGGACGCCGGGGATCCGGTGGCGTCGTTGTCGACCTGGTACCGCATCGCCCGCGCCGAACGGATCCGTTGCACCACTGCTCGACGTTCCCGCAAGCGCTCGTCGGCGATGCCGCAGTGGCATGCCACCGGCCCCAACCAGGTGTGGTGCTGGGACATCACCAAGCTGCCCGGCCGGTACAAGGGCCAATGGTTCAACCTGTATGCCGTCATTGACGTGTTCTCCCGCCGGATCATGGCTTGGCGTGTCGAGGACTGCGAGGATGACCAGCTGGCTGCCGACATGTTCACCACCGCATTCACCACGCACGGCGTCCATCCCCGCATCGTCCACTCCGATGGAGGTCCGTCGATGATGTCCGACGAACTCGCCCGCGTGTTCCGCGCGATGGGCATCACCCGCTCCCGCAACCGGCCGCGGGTCTCCAACGACAACCCCCACATGGAGTCATGGTTCAAGACCGCGAAGTACCACCGTGACTGGCCCGGATACTTCACCGACCTCGACGCCGCCCGGTCTTGGGCCGCACGTCGGGTCACCGACTACAACCAGCACCACGCCCACTCATCCCTGGCCGGCCACACGCCCCAGTCGGTTCACGACGGCACCTGGCACCAGGTCCACCACCGACGCCAAGCCACTCTTGAGGCCCTCGCCCACCGATATCCCCAACGATTCACTCAGCCACCCCACCTGGCCACACCACCCGCACATGCCTGGCTCAACCCCGACGGCATCCTCGACGAGCAAACCCGCCGCGAGTGTCTCCACACAGGTTGACAGCTTCCGTACGTCGCGTGAAGATCAACCCGCCGGCACTAAAACACGGCATCGCCGAGGCCGACATCCTGCACGCCCTGGCCCACCGCGCCTACGGGAGCGAGCCAGATGACGACATGCCAGCCAAGCAGTTCGTCTTGGGATTCGACAGCCATGGACGCCTACTGGAACTCTCGGTGCTGACCTTCGACAGCGGCAACCAGCTGGTGATCCAGGCCATGAAGGCTCGGCGTCATTTCCGCAGCCTCCTCGATTGAGGCATTCGTGGTGGGACGCATTGCAGCGCAGATTGCCGGTCAAGTCCCGGCACGTGGTGTAACTGTTCGTGATCCTGTGCGCGGTTAGCTGGTGAGTGCTGGCATCTGGGGTTCCTCTGGTTGGGGTTGGTGGGTGGTGGTGAGGGTCATGCGGCTCCTGGCGAGGACTTCGAGGCCGAGGTAGCGGCGGCCTTCGGCCCATTCGTCGGTTTGCTCGGCCAGGACGGCGCCGACGAGCCGGACGATCGCGGCCCTGTTGGGGAAGATCCCCACGGAATCGGTTCGGCGCCGGATCTCTCGGTTGAGGCGTTCGGTGGGGTTGTTCGACCAGATCTGCTGCCAGACCTCGACGGGGAACCGGGTGAACGCGAGGATGTCGGTCCGGGCAGCGTCGAGGTGGTCGGTGACCTCGGGCAGCTTCTCGGTGGTGTAGTCCAGCAGCCGGTCGAACTGGGCCTGGACACTGGCCGCGTCGGGCTGGTCGTAGACGGAGTGGAGCATCGCCTTCACCGCGGGCCAGAGGCTTTTCGGGGTGATGGCCATCAGGTTCGCCGCGTAGTGGGTGCGGCAGCGTTGCCAGCTGGCCCCGGGCAGGTTCGCCGCGGCAGCTTCCACGAGTCCTTGGTGGGCGTCGGAGGTGACCAGGCGGACCCCGCAGAGTCCTCGGGCGACCAGGTCGGCGAAGAACTCGTTCCAGGCCGGGCCGGTCTCGCTGGTCGCGACACGCATCCCGAGGACTTCGCGATGCCCGTCCGCGTTGACGCCGGTGGCGAGCATCACCACCGAGTTGATCACGCGGCCGCCCTCGCGGACCTTCATGGTCAACGCGTCGGCAGCGATGAAGGTGAACGGCCCAGCCTCTGTCAGGGAACGGTGGCGGAACTGCTCGACGTGCTCATCGAGCTCAGTGGCCATTCGACTGACCTGGGACTTCGACAACCGGTCGATGCCGAGGGTCTTGACCAGTTTGTCCATGCGTCGGGTGGAGACACCGGCGAGGTAGCAATCGGCGACCACCGTGATCAGGGCTGATTCGGCGCGCTTGCGGCGTTCCATCAGCCAGTCCGGGAAGTAGCTGCCGGTGCGCAGTTTCGGGACCTGCAGGTCGATGGTGCCGGCGCGGGTGTCCAGAGCTCGGTGGCGGTAGCCGTTGCGTTGCGCGAGCCGTCCTGGGGTGGGCTGGTTGTACTCGGCGCCAACCACCGCGTCAGCGTCGGCGGAGAGCAGGGCGTTCAGCATGGTCTGCAACAGGCTGCGCATCATGTCGGGCGATGCCTCGGTGAGCAGCTCGCCAAGAACGGCAGCGGGGTCGACAATGTGTGGAGCGGTCATCGTGATGATCCCTTCGAGGGTGCTGTGAGAGGTGAACTCGAGGATCACGCGATGACCGCCCTGTCGTCCAGAGCCAACCACCACGGTTACACCACTATGAGGGACTCAACTAGATTGCCATCAAGGCCAAGTCCCACTCATGGTTGTTCGCCCGTATAGACAACGGTGCTGGACGTCTGCTGGCAACGCCATCGCCTTCTGTCCCTCCACACACGACCTTCGGCGGTTGAGGATGCTCACGCACGGCCGCGCAGCCCTTGGCGCGGACGTTCCCGCCAGCGCCCGGCTCTCAGCTTCTTCTTCCTATGTTGGATACGGAGGCCCGTTTTCAATCTTCGCTGCATCTCGTGTCGAGATGCAGCGCTCTTTGCACGCTTGCCCGCTCACTACTTTGAACACCGGGTCCTTGGCGAGGTCGCTGTTCAAAGTAGAAGGCTGAGAAAACCTACGGGTTGGGGCCCCTTGAGGTCCCCAGGGGCAACCTTGCCGGCGGCTCGACTAGCGGCTACTAGTTCCATTGACTGCAGATCGGGCCTTGGCCGAGGCTCGGTTCAGGTGGTTCGGGGCGGTCGCTCCACTTTGCGGCTGTCCACCCAGTGGGTGTGACTTTCAATTGGCGTGCGCTACCCCGGACCACCGACCCGGGCGGGAGAGGCTGAAGAGGGGAATGCGCAACAACCGGCACCATCGAGGCCAGTAGTAGCGGTGCCCTCCCGGCCCATCCACTCACTGTCGAGATTCGAGGGATCGGGCATGGACGAACACGTCATTATCGGGATGGATCCACACAAACGCACCGTCACGATCGAGGTGATGGACGCCCACGAGCACATTCACGGGCACCGGCAGTTCACCACCGACACCGCGGGCTTCGCCGAGATGCTCGTCTTTGCGCAGGAGTGGCCGCAGCGGACCTGGGCGGTCGAGGGCTGCAACGGCATCGGCCATCACGTTGCTGAACGACTCCTGCTCGCCGGCGAGCAGGTGGTCGATGTCCCGGCGAAACTGTCGGCCAGGATGCGGATGTTTGCGACCGGCCAGGGGCGCAAGACCGACGACACCGACGCCCACTCGATCGCGCTGGTCGGGGTCCGTATTGCGGGGCTGCAGCCGGTGGTCTCCGACGAGCAGGTCGAGGTGCTGCGTCTGTTGGTCGACCGTCGCCGCCGACTGGGCCAGGAACACACCGCGAAGGTCTGCCAGCTCCACCAGGTCCTGCTCGACCTGATACCCGGCGGAGCACCGAAGTCCTTGTCAGCAGCCCAAGCGCGGCGGATCCTCGCCGGCATTCGCCCCAAGGACGTGGTCGGCAAGACCCGCAAGCGCGTTGCTCTGGAACTGGTCGAGGACCTCGAACGGATCTACGCCCGCAAGAAGGCAGCGAACAAGGAACTCGTTGGCCTGGTCCGCGAGACCCGCAGCGCCCTGCTGGACCTGCACGGCATCGGACCATCCGGGGCCGCACGGCTGTTGGTCGAGGTCGGTGACATCACCCGGTTTCCCGACAAGGGACACTTCGCGTCCTGGACCGAGACCGCACCGGTCGACGTGTCCTCGGGTGACCATCCGCACCACCGGCTGTCGCGGGGCGGGAATCGGCAGATCAACCGGGTCCTGCACATGATGGGCGTGGTCCAACTGCGGAACCCGACCGAGGGCCGGGCCTACTACGACCGCAAGAGGGCCGAGGGAAAGAGTCCGAACGAGGCGATGAGGGCGTTGAAACGACGCCTGTCCGACATCGTCTACCGGACCTTGCTCAACGACTACGTCGCCCGAGCTGGGGCGGGTTCGGGAGGACACCGGGGCGCGTCTACTGGCTCCAGCGCGGCCGGCTCACAGCCCCATGCCAGCACTTCGGAGAAGTCACTTCCCGAACCCGCTGCACCCAATCCTAGAACCCGGCTCCCGCTTGCTTCATGACCCTCCTTGACACAGAGGGGTGCCAGTTGAGCGTGTTCTGCGAGCAGCGGGCGTCAGCGCGAGTGTTGCCGGAATACTGAAGGCATGCGCGGAGACAATGACAGGACTTGGAGCGGTGACGGTGTGGAGCTGGTCGGCCTCAGACCCTTCACTGTGGACAACGTGTACGAGTTCGTCCTGGATAACGGTTCGCTGGTCCATCTGCATGACGGTGACTGCACCCAAGTGAGTTACCAGCCGACCGAACAGACGATGACTCTGACCTTCGACTTCGACCCGCAGTGGTCTCCACAGAGCCACCCGGCGGGTTGTCGCGTGTGGCTCGTCTTCGGCGGGGCAACGCTCATCCAGTGGGAGCACGAAGACGGCCCGAGCGAGTACGCGGGCCAGTGCGGCGACCTGGGACATCACCGGCCCCGAGTCTTCAGCCTTGAGTTGGTCAATGATCGGGTGTTCTTCACCGCAACCCGAGTCACGGTCTTCGTAGAAGGTCCGGCCTAGCGCCGTCGGGATCAGCGGCAGATATCCCAGGTTCTTGTTCTGTCAAGCAGCGACCTCGAGAGCAGGGTCGGGACTGGGCTCCAGGATGTGGGCCCAGGCGGTGTGTTCGTCGTAGCGGGTGCCGGTCTTGAGGCAGCCATGGAGGATCCGGACCCAGCGGTTCGCGAGTTGACGCAAGGAGGCCTGGTGGCCCATCTCCCGGGCTCGGAGTTGCTGGTAGTAGGCCTTCGCCCCGGCTGAGCCTCTCATCGAGGAGAACGCCCATTGCTGCGCCGCGTCGGACAGGCGCTTGTTGCGGGCATACGGAATTTGTCAAGGTGGATGAGGCCATTGGGAGTCAGGCGGCGGGCTGGTAGGTCTGCTGGTCGTCTCGGTTGGCGGGATTGTTGATCCAGGCTGCGTCGGGCAGAGCGAGGATCTTCGGGACGGCATCTGGGGTGCTGAACCGTTCGGGGTGGGCGGCCCGCGCGGTATTCAGGACGTCGGCGCGGTCGGCGGCCTTCGCGGCGGCGAGGCCATAATGGACCTCGGCCGGCGTATGCAGGCCCAGGCCGGAGTGGTGGTGCTCGTGGTTGTAGCGGTCCCGGAACTCGTCCATGAAGGCCCTGGCGTCGCTGAGGGAGCCGAACCGATCGGGGAAGACCGGGGCGTATTCCAGGGTCTTGAACCAGGCCTCGGAGTAGGGGTTGTCATTGGAGACCTTCGGCCTTGAGTGCGAGCGGGTGACCTCCAGGTCGGCGAGCAAGGTGGCGACGGACTTCGAGGTCATCGAGGTGCCGCGGTCGGCGTGGACCACCTCGGGGATGCCGTGGATGGCGAACACTTCGCGCATCATCTCTTCGGCCAGGGGCCCGGACTCTCGGGCGTGGACGTGGACGCCGACGAGGTAGCGGGAGTAGATATCGATCATCACGTACGCGTCGTAGTAGACACCCCGGATGGGGCCTGGCAGCTTGGTGATGTCCCAGGTATAGACCTGCCCCGGTGCGGTGGCGACCAGCTCGGGGACCGTTCGGGCCGGGTGTCTGGCCTGCCTACGGCGCTCTTTGACCAGGGTGTTCTCCCGCAGCACCCGATACATCGTGGAGACCGAGCACAGGTAGATCCCGCGGTCCAGCAGCTCGGCGAAGATCTGCAGCGGGGTGGCATCGACGAACTCGTCGCTGGTCAGCACCGCCAGCACCTTCGCGCGTTCGGTGCAGGACAGCCGGTTGGCCGGGACCATCTCGCGCGGCGTGGGTGGCCCCGGGCGCTGCTGCCGGCGACTGGCTGTCGCCCGGGAGATACCGGTCAAGACCGATGCCTGCCGGGTGGGAGTCCCCTGCGCGGTGAGGTCGGCGTAGGCGCCCATCAGCGCTTCTTGCGCTTGGTCTCGAGATCCGCGCTCTCGGAGATGTCCTCCAAGAGCGCGCGTGCTTTTCCCATGATCTCCAGCGCGGTCTCGGTGCGGTCCAGGCGCTGGCGGGTCTGGTCCAGCTCGCGCCGTAACCGGGCGATCTCGGCCTGCTCCTTGCTGGGCCGGCCGACCGCCTGCCCGGGCTGCTTGCCCTGCAGCACGTCGGCATCGCGCAGCCGCCGCCACTCAGTGATCAACGAGGAATACAGGCCCTCCCGGCGCAGGTAGGCACCGCCCTGCTGCTGCTCGCAGGCCTCCTCGTAAGCGGCCAGGTGGGCTAGCTTCTGCTCGGGCGTGAACCGGCGCCGGCGCGGACCATCCGCGCGGGGATGCGAACTGCTCATGGACCCATCATCGTGGGTCGGTGATGGCTGTGAAGAGACAGTCGAGATGCTCATCGGGGTCTTTCCTGATCTCGCCCTGTGGAGGCGGACTTGCTATGAACCACTGGTCTCAACTCACCCTGACACGCAGGGATAGCGTGACATCACCACCTCCCACACTGGCTCAAGGTCACGCCAATGGTGAGCCGGAGAGTTGAGTCCCTCATAGTGGTGTAACCGTGGTGGTTGGCTCTGGACGACAGGGCGGTCATCGCGTGATCCTCGAGTTCACCTCTCACAGCACCCTTGAAGGGATCATCACGATGACCGCTCCACACATTGTCGACCCCGCTGCCGTTCTTGGCGAGCTGCTCACCGAGGCATCGCCCGACATGATGCGCAGCCTGTTGCAGACCATGCTGAACGCCCTGCTCTCCGCCGACGCTGACGCGGTGGTTGGCGCCGAGTACAACCAGCCCACCCCAGGACGGCTCGCGCAACGCAACGGCTACCGCCACCGAGCTCTGGACACCCGCGCCGGCACCATCGACCTGCAGGTCCCGAAACTGCGCACCGGCAGCTACTTCCCGGACTGGCTGATGGAACGCCGCAAGCGCGCCGAATCAGCCCTGATCACGGTGGTCGCCGATTGCTACCTCGCCGGTGTCTCCACCCGACGCATGGACAAACTGGTCAAGACCCTCGGCATCGACCGGTTGTCGAAGTCCCAGGTCAGTCGAATGGCCACTGAGCTCGATGAGCACGTCGAGCAGTTCCGCCACCGTTCCCTGACAGAGGCTGGGCCGTTCACCTTCATCGCTGCCGACGCGTTGACCATGAAGGTCCGCGAGGGCGGCCGCGTGATCAACTCGGTGGTGATGCTCGCCACCGGCGTCAACGCGGACGGGCATCGCGAAGTCCTCGGGATGCGTGTCGCGACCAGCGAGACCGGCCCGGCCTGGAACGAGTTCTTCGCCGACCTGGTCGCCCGAGGACTCTGCGGGGTCCGCCTGGTCACCTCCGACGCCCACCAAGGACTCGTGGAAGCTGCCGCGGCGAACCTGCCCGGGGCCAGCTGGCAACGCTGCCGCACCCACTACGCGGCGAACCTGATGGCCATCACCCCGAAAAGCCTCTGGCCCGCGGTGAAGGCGATGCTCCACTCCGTCTACGACCAGCCCGACGCGGCCAGTGTCCAGGCCCAGTTCGACCGGCTGCTGGACTACACCGCCGAGAAGCTGCCCGAGGTCACCGACCACCTCGACGCTGCCCGGGCCGACATCCTCGCGTTCACCCGGTTCCTCGTCGAGGTCTGGCAGCAGATCTGGTCGAACAACCCCACCGAACGCCTCAACCGGGAGATCCGGCGCCGAACCGATTCCGTGGGGATCTTCCCCAACAGGGCCGCGATCGTCCGGCTCGTCGGCGCCGTCCTGGCCGAGCAAACCGACGAATGGGCCGAAGGCCGCCGCTACCTCGGCCTCGAAGTCCTCGCCAGGAGCCGCATGACCCTCACCACCACCCACCAACCCCAACCAGAGGAACCCCAGATGCCAGCACTCACCAGCTAACCGCGCACAGGATCACGAACAGTTACACCACGTGCCGGGACTTGACCGATTCCGGCAGGTCCGGCCCCGACGATGAGCACGTCCATCGTGTCCGGCAGCTCTTCGGTGCGGTCGATGCCCGTGCCTGCCGGGTCCTTGATGAGCGGATCGTGCGCGACGTAACCGTGGTGGTGGTACTGCATGGGATGGCCCCTGTCCTCATTGACTGATGGTGGCGCTTCGCGGGTGAAGGACTGTGGCGGCGATCGGGTGCCGCGGTGGAGTGTCCGGTGAGAAGCGGTGCACCCTGTGGCGTTGTCCTCCACGCTAGGGGGCCACCTAGGTGGCGTCCAGTATCAATCAGTGATGACTGATCTCCTCCGTGTTATCAATCGAGGTGATGGTTCAGGCGAGTTGCGCGGCCAGGTCATCGAGGAAGGTCTTGAGCTCGTCGATCTCACGCGGCGCATCGGGGTAGCGGGCGGCCATTCGTGCCGGCACCGTTGCCGCGCGCTCGCGCAGCTCGCGGCCTGCTTCGGTGAGGGAGACCTCTCGTCGGCGTTCGTCCTTGCCGCGCGCTCGGATGATCAGTCCGCTCTGCTCCAGGCGTCGCAGTAGTGGTGTGAGCGTGCCGCTGTCCAGGCCCAGGTGCTCCCCGATCTCCCCGACGCCCGCTGGCTCGTCGCGCTGCCACAGGACGAGCATGACGAGGTACTGCGGGTAGGTCAGGCCCAGCTCGTCGAGCAGGGGGCGGTAGGCGCGGGTGACTGCCCGGCTGGCGCGGTAGAGCGAGAAGCACAGCTGGCGGTCCAGTTCGAGCTGGGGGTGTGACATGACCCCATGGTATCTCGCCAACAATTAGATTGCGCACAATCTAATTGTGGGTTAGATTGAGTTTCACGAAGACATCACGCCCGCCCCGGTACTGCGGGTGGCCGATCCCCAGGAGCACCCCATGACCGACATCACTCCCGTCTACACCACCGAGGCCATCGCCACCGGCGCCGGTCGCAATGGCCATGTCCAGACCGCCGATGGTCGCGTCTCGATGGATCTCGCCACCCCGAAGGAGATGGGCGGCACTGGCAATGGCGCCAACCCCGAGCAGCTCTTTGCCGCCGGGTATGCGGCCTGCTTCCACTCCGCCCTGCAGATGGTTGCCCGCAATGCCAAGAAGGACCTTGGTGACTCCTCCGTGGGTGCCCGCGTATCCATCGGCAAGGCCGGCGAGGGCTTCGGCCTGGCCGTGGTCCTCGAGGTCGTCATCCCCAACCTGCCGCAGGACGAGGCCCAGCAGCTGGCCGACGCCGCCCACCAGGTCTGCCCCTACTCCAATGCCACCCGCGGCAACATCCGCGTCGACGTGGTCGTCGCCAACGACTGACCGCAACCGTCCCCAGAACGATGAAGCACTCCAAGGAGGAAAGATGAACAACCGAACCGAGTTGATCGACGCCCTGCAGATGATCGTGACGGGGCTCCAGGGGCAGGTGAATGCCCATCGCATGCAGGGGCTCGTCTTCGGGGCCAAGGGGCTGACGGCCCTTGCGGAGCAGTACGAGGCCCACGCCGAGGAGAAGTTGGGCTGGATGAAGAAGTTCGCCAATCGAATCCTTGACCTGGGAGGCGAGCTCAAGATCGAGGCGACGCCTGCGGTGGATGTCCATGACGACATCGTGGAGCACCTCAAGGCCGAGAAGCGGACCTCGGAGGAGGGTATTGCCCAGGTGACCGGGCTGCTGCCGGTCTTCGCCCAGGACCTGGTGGCCCACGAGGACATGAAGGCCTACCTGATCGACGAGGATGGCGACCTGCAGGAGACGAACCAGAACCTGGAGTTGATCGAGCTGATCGGCGTGCAGAACTGGCTGGTCCAGAAGTTGGCGGGGGCTGCCCAGGCCTGAGTCGTTCGGCTCCATCGCGCAGTCACGACGTCCGCGAGAAGGGCGGCGGCTGTGGACCATCGGGTCCGCGGCCGCCGCCCTTCCTTGTCTGTGTAGGGGATGCCGGGGTGGGCTTGATTGATACCCTATGGGGGTATAGCGTATTTCCCATGGAGGGAGACCTGATGAACCACCACGTGACCCCACAGCCCGAGTACACCTGCCCGATGCATCCGCAGGTGCGCCAACCAGGCCCCGGACGATGCCCGGAGTGCGAGATGTTCCTCGTGCCGGCCGATGGACCGGGCTCCGCCGGTCACCACGAACACAGCCACTGCGCGGAGCCGGCCCATGCCGGCCATGAGTCCGCCGACGCCTCGGGGAACCGCGAGCAGGCACGGGAAGCCGCCGCTGCTGGCGAAGCCGTGGACTACACCTGCCCGATGCACCCGGAGATCCGACAGGACCACCCGGGCAGCTGCCCCCTGTGCGGCATGGCCCTGGAACCGGTCCGGATCACCAAGGACTCCGGCCCCAACCCGGAGCTGGCCGACATGACCCGCCGGACATGGATCTCAGCCGCGCTGGCGCTGCCGGTCCTGCTCCTCTCGATGGTGGTCCCGCTCGTCCCAGCACTGGAGCGAGCCATCCCGATGGGGCTTTCCCAGTGGGTGCAGTTCCTCTTGGCCACCCCCATCGTCTGGTGGGCAGCCAAGCCCTTCTTCGAGCGAGGGTGGGCCTCCTTGAGGCGCCGGTCGTTGAACATGTTCACGTTGGTGTCGATGGGGGTTGGCGCCGCCTACCTGTACAGCTTGGTCGCGCTGTTCGCGCCCAGCCTGTTCCCGGCCTCGATGCGGGTGGATGGTCGCGTCGAGGTCTACTTCGAGGCCGCAGCGGTGATCGTGGCGCTGGTGGCGCTGGGGCAGGTCCTGGAACTGCGCGCCCGCGAGAACACCTCGGGTGCGATTCGGGCGCTGATGGACCTCGCTCCGGCCACGGCCCGCCGGATCGAGACCAACGGCAGCGAGTCCGAAGTGCCTGTGGCCCAGCTGCAGGCGGGGGACCTGGTGCGAGTGCGCCCGGGGGACAAGATGCCGGTGGACGGCCAGATCGTGGAAGGGCGTTCCGCCGTGGACGAGTCCATGGTCACCGGGGAATCGATGCCGGTCACCAAGGAGGCTGGTGACCGGGCAGTGGGTGGCACGGTCAACCAGTCTGGCTCGCTCGTCGTACGTGCCGACAAGCTCGGCTCCGATTCCGTGCTCGCACGCATCGTCGAGCTGGTCACCAATGCCCAGCGCTCCCGCGCCCCGATCCAGAGCCTCGTCGACAAGGTCTCGGGCATCTTCGTCCCCGTCGTCATCGGCATCGCCCTGGTGGCCTTCGTCGTCTGGATGCTGCTCGGTCCTGCGCCTCGCCTGCCACACGCACTCGTGGTCCTGGTCAGCGTGTTGATCATCGCCTGCCCTTGCGCGCTCGGCCTGGCCACGCCCATGTCGATCATGGTCGGTGTGGGGCGCGGGGCCAATGCGGGCGTGCTGGTGAAGGATGCGGAAGCCCTGGAGCAGCTGGAGAAGGTCGACACCATCGTGGTCGACAAGACCGGAACCCTCACCGAGGGGCATCCGTCGCTTGCCCGTGTCATCACCATCGGGCAGCTCGACGAGCAGGAGGTGGTGCGGCTGGCTGCCGGTGTGGAGCGCAACTCCGAGCATCCGCTCGGCCAGGCCGTGGTGACCGCAGCCCAGTCGCGTGGCCTGGACATCCCAGCCTCCAAGGACTTCACCAGCGAGGCAGGAGGCGGCGTCCGCGCCGTCGTCGAGGGCCGGGACGTGAGGATCGGCAATGCAGGCCACGTGCTGGACAGCCAGCACAAGGACCTGCAGGAGCAGGCCGATGCCCTGCGCGCGGACGGTGCCACGGTGGTCTTCCTGTCCGTCGATGACAGCCCGTCGGCGATCCTGGCCATCGAGGACTCCATCAAGCAGACCACCCCACAGGCCCTGGCCGAACTGCGGCAGATGGGCATCGACGTCGTGATGCTCACGGGTGACACCCACGCCACCGCCCAGGCCGTGGCCCATCACCTGGGCATCGAACAGGTGCGAGCCGACGTGCAGCCCGAGGACAAGGCGGCGGTGGTCGACGAACTCACTCGTCAGGGGCACGTGGTTGCCATGGCGGGCGATGGCGTCAATGACGCTCCGGCCCTGGCTGCTGCTGCGGTCGGCATCGCGATGGGCACCGGCACCGACGTCGCGATGGAGAGCGCTGGCATCACCCTGCTGGGAGGAGACCTGACCGGCATTGCCCGGGCACGTCGCCTGTCGCGTGCCACGATGTCCAACATCCGCCAGAACCTGCTGTTCGCCTTCCTCTACAACGCCATCGGCATCCCCATCGCCGCCGGCTTGTTGTACCCGGTGTGGGGCGTGCTGCTCTCGCCGATGCTGGCGGCCCTGGCCATGGCCCTGTCCAGTGTCAGCGTCATCACCAATGCCTCACGTCTGCGCCTGGCGACGGTGTAGCCCACCAGGTCTGCCTCCTGCTCCAGTGCCACCCTCGACGTGGTTGTCGCCAACGACTGACTGAAGCGCCGTCAACCGTTCCACGTGGAACGAGCCCGGCACCTCCGCCCAGTAGGGGCGGGGTGCCGGATGATCGCGAACGCGGCAGTCTCGAGGCGCTTCAGGTCGTAGACGCCTCACAGCTGCCTGTTTCCGGGGCGAACCGCCGTCGTACTAGGGTCAATGCCCCGACCGCCAGTCCCGTGGCACTCTGTGGCGGTCCGACCCAGGACAGGAGCTTCATGACGACGCTGCCCTCGAACCAACCCACCTGGGCGCTGGGCGAAGGCCCCGCCCGTCTGCTTGGCGACGACGGACCGGCACGGCTGCGCATCGAACTCATGGGCACGCTCGAGCTGCGCGATGGGTGGCTGGCCTGCGTCGACCCCTACACGCTGGCTTCGCAGGTCGAGCTGGAGGTCCCCGCGGGGGAGCACGAGGTCTACGTCACCGTCGCCGACGTCTCCGAGGAGCAGGACGGCAGCCACTGCCGCAATTCCGCGCTCAGTCTGCTGCTGGCGCCCCTGGAGGAGGTCCGGACCTCGACGGCGAGCCTGGACGCCCTGCTCGACGAGGACGGGGACGTACAGGCCGTCGGGGTGGATGCCGGGGTGGCCGCGATGATGGACCGCAGCACCTTCCGCAGCCTCCACGAGATGGGCGACCAGCTCGAGCAGGTCAATGATCGCTGGCTCGAGTTGGCCGAGTCCCGGCACGCCACGGTCGACGGCTTCGTCGACGACGTCAATGCTGCCGGACGGGTGGTGGCAGTCGACGCCGGCTGGGGCGACGGGGGTTATGCCGTCGTGCGCGCCTTCGACGCCGACGGACGCCTGCTCGCGGTCCACCTCGACTTCGAGGTGATCGACGGCCCCCGGCCCAAGGAATTGCTGGAGGATGGAGACGACGTCGACGACGAGTTCGACGACGAAGACCAGACCCAACCAACCACCGCCGACAAGCCGAAGACGCCCATGTCAGCGCCCATTCGCGCCTTCGGCGCCGTACTGCTCATCACCCTGTTCACCATCCCCGGCCTGGTGCTCTGGAGCCACCTCCACGGGCGTTCCCCTGGCGCCCTCGCCTGGGCGGCCCTCCTGCCGCCGATCGCGCTGAGCGTCGTGTTGGCCATGGGCCGTCGTCGTCGGGGTGACGACGGGCAGGAGGATGATGACGCCGCCTCCACCATGTTCTGGTTCGCCGGGATCTTCTTGCTGGGCGGAATCCTCCTGCTGAAGGTGTCCTGGCCGGTTCCGGTGCTGCTGCACCTGCTGGCCGGTGGCGCGGCCGGCATGGTGGTGAGCTTCCTGCTGGGGAGCCGGGACGGCACGAGGACCAATGTGCCCCTCTGGGCGCACGGCCCGTTGGCACTGGCAGGCTCGTCGCTGCTGCACCTGGCCGCTGCAGGTCGGTTGTCGTGGAGTCCGCAGCTGGGTGCATGGGCGGCGATCCTGCTCGGACAGGCCTTGCTGCCGGCGTGGCTTGCCCTGAAGCCGCTGACCGTCTTCCCCGAGTTCCGGGAGGAGCTGGGGGAGCACTGGGGAACGGTGGACGGGGTGCATCCCCATGACGCCCTGGTCTGGCACGTCGAGGAGGGACGGCGCGAACCCATGGGCATGTGTTCCCTGGTCCTGGCGCTGGTGGGGGCGCTGGTCGTGGTGCCGCTCAGCATGTCCTGGCCGTGGATCGCCTGGGGATTCCTGGCGGTGGTGCTGGTGGTGACGGTGCGTGATCGCCTCCGACTGGGCACTGCCGAGCGGGCGCTCGGGGAGCGACGCGCAGCCGTCAGGCAGCAGCTTGATCGGCTCTACCCGAACTTGCGGGCGCAATCCCTGGCCACGGCCGTCGCACAGGTGCTCCTAGTGGTGGGCGCGTGCCTGTGCCCCGTCGCACCCTTGGCGACGCTGGGTCTGTACGCCTTGGCCGCGGCCCAGTGGGTGGCCATCTTCCTGCGCGGTGGCCGGAGGGTGTGACCTGACAGGCGCATCGCGGGGGACGTCGTTGCCCCGCTGGCCGGTGATGGTCAGCGGCAACTGTGTGCGTCCCACTCCGGGCGTATTGTGTACACATCGGTACACATGGGAGGTGTCATGACCGCGAGCGTCGGTATTCGTGAGTTCCGGGCGGGGCTGGCGGATTACGTGGCCGGTTCGGAGCCGGTGGCGGTCACCCGTCATGGGGTGACGGTCGGGTGGTTCATCCCGACTCCGGTGGATCGTGTGGCGCAGGTGGAGTCGCTCCGTCTGGCCGGGCAGCGGCTGGACGCGCTGCTGGCTGCTCAGGGAGTCGACGTCGACGAAGTCGTGGACGCCTTCAAGGCCGCTCGCGCCACTCGGTGATGGACCAGTCGAAGAGCATCGTGCTGGATGCCAACATCCTGATCCGCCTGGTACTTGGTCGCCGAGTGCGGGCGTTGGTGCTCGACCACGTCGACCAGGTGGAGTTCTTCACGCCTGGCGTGTGTTTCGACGACGCCCGCAAGTACCTGCCCTCGATCCTGGACCGCCGGGGCGTCGCATCGGATGGGATCCAGGATGCGCTCGAGGTGTTGGACGGCTTCGAGGGCGTGGTGCGTCCACTGGATGAGTCGGTGTACGGCTCGGCGAGGGTGGATGCCTTGGCGCGGATCGCGTCGCGTGACGCGGCTGATTGGCCGATCTTGGCAGTTGAGGATGCTCACACACGCCCGCGCAGCCCTTGGCGTGGACGTTCCCGCCAGCGCCCGGCTGGATACGGAGGCCCGTCGACAGCTGTCGAGATGCAGCGAACTTTGAACGCCGGCCCGCTGCGTACGTTGGACAACCGCCCCGTTCGGCGCGGGCCGTTCAAAGTAGAATGCTGAGAAGACCTCCGGGTTCGGGTGGCCAAAGGATGCACCAAGGGCAACCCTGCCGGCAGCTTGTCCCGCGGACCTGTGGCCGCCTTCGGGGCGCTTTGCGCAGTCAGGGACGCTCGGTCGACGATGAGACGACTGCGGCGGCTGGTGCCGGCGTGGGGTGCCACAGGGGCAGGTCCTGCCAGCCATCCGGGAAGCCTGCAGCGTGTTTCAAACTGACCCGGTCAATGTTGGGGAAGGTGGCCATCACCTCTCGGAATTCGGCTGGCCAGCTAGTTGCAGGGTTTGCGCGGCGGAGTAGGTAGGCGGTCAGAGCGGCCAGGAAGTAGATCTTGTCTGAGTCTGCTGCACGCAGGTGGTGGAGGTCTGTCTGCACCATGCGCGTGTTGATCTTGTCTGGCGGGTAGACGGTGCTCCGGTTCCACAGGCGGGCGTTGTGCGCGCAGTGGTTGCGGGTCACGTTGAGGGCTCGCAGCCAGCCCTCGAACACCTCGGGGCTCTTGACTCCGAACTCCTTGGCCACACGGCGGCGGTCGACCGGGGCCATGAGCCCGAAGAGCGAGATGAGGCAGCCCATGGTCATGAACTCGCAGGCTGCCCAGATGGGAACCTGGCCGTCGTACTTGTGGGTGAAGTGCTTGACGTACTCCTCATTCCTGGCCTTGCTCTGGAGGGCGTCATACTCCGCTCGCCACACGTCGTACGCCGTGCGCGCTCGGTCGTGTCGGCGGCGGGGCGGTCGGCTGCAGGCGGTGGCATCCAGTGAGGTGCGGTCGAGGTGGCCGGTGGGGCTATGTGTGCTCAGGCGGTAGGCGATTCGCGCGCGGAGAGCGACTTCGAGTGATTCGAGACCGGCGAAGATGGTGCACCGCAGCCGCTCGTCGAAGTCGTGCAGGGCAAGGATGGCGTCGAAGGTGGTTCCTTTACGGAATGTGTCCAAGCGCTGGGGCTTCGTGGACGACTTGTCCGCGTCGTCGCCGGCAGAGGCCATCTGCCGGAAAGGGTAGCTGTATCCGGACAAGCGGTAGTAGCCGATGCGTTGCAGCGCTGCGACGGCCGCGGCATCGTCGGGGACGACCATGCCGCGGGACTTGAGCAGCTTCACCTGTTCGTCCCACGGAAGGTGTGGCTTGGTGTACCCCATCGGCAGCCCCCCAGAAAAAGAAAACCGACCCATGCACGACTGGTGGCCTTCGCCGGTAGCCGAGAGAGGGGTCGGTGTTTGTGGAGCTAGTTTCGCACATCCGGGTGCCAGAACCAAGAGCGACGGGCGTGGCTATGTCAACTCCATCCGGCCCCGGGATGACGGGGAGTCACAGCGGGGCCAAACCAAGCTGTCACAGCCATTCCCCAGAGCTGGCGCGTCAATCAGTCTCAGTTGGCCGCGATGAGGTCTTCAGCGACCGTCGTGCGTTCGTAGAGCACGTACCGACCGAAACGTGACGTCTGCAGCAGTCCTGCCGCAGCAAGGGCGCGGAGGTGCTGGTTCGCGGCCGGTGTGGTGACGCCCATGAACAGTGCCACAGCGGTGGATGACGCGGGTTCTTCGAGGCTGAGGAGGAGTTCAGTGCGGGTCCGGCCGAGGATGCCGACGAGGCCTGGCGCCGTGTCCGAATGGTTGTCACTGAGTCGACCTCGTCCGCGGGCCCGGTAGCTGAACACGGCGTCGGCTGCGCTCGAGTTGGGCAGGTTCATGCCCCACTTCACCAGCGTGGGGAGCATCGTGAAGCCGCTGCCTGCCGTGTCCCTCTCGTAGGGGTCCCAGGGCGCGTTGCCCAGTGGCATGAGGATGTCGTGGCCGTCGATGACGAAGTGTGGCTGGACCTCGGCCAGGGCGGCGGCTGGCCCCAGCGCAGCCAGGGTCTGGGCGCGGTAGGTGATGTCGGCGTCCAGCACCTGTCGAAAGCGTGGCCAGTAGCCCTCGAAGCACTCCCGCCAGAAGTCGTCCAGGATGGCCAGCAGGTTCTGTTTCACCTGCGCGTCCGTGCGACCGAGCACATCGGGGATGTCACGCCCCCAGACCTGCTCCACGTCGTGCCGGTAGCGGGCCGCCGGAATGTCGTCGAGGACGCGACGTTCCGATGCGAAGGTCGCGGCCCGCCGGCTCGCCGGACGCATGAACACGTCCACCAGGCTCTTCTCCCGGTTGAGCAGCGCCAGGATGCGCTCCTCGCCCACGACGGCCCTGCCAGCGGCCGTCTCCTCGTACCACTTCGCATGGAAGGGGTGCCGGTGGGGATAGCGCACGATCATCGAGGCGAGGGCACACTCACTGACCGGGTTCGGCGCGAAACGAAGGTTCGCCAGACCGTTCCGGAAGACATGCGCGCGGAGTTCCATGTAGCAAAACGCTACATCCATGGACGTGTCCACAGGAGCCCGGTCAGAGTGCTCGCATGAGCACCGCCATCCGTCTCGACGCCCTCACCCGCACGTTCGGGAGGGGCCAGAACCAGGTGACCGCACTGGACAGGATCAGCCTCGAGGTTCCCGAAGGACAGCTCATTGCCGTCCTCGGCGAGAACGGTGCAGGCAAGACCACGCTCACCAAGATCCTGTCCACCATGCTCTACCCGAGCAGCGGTACCGCCCAGGTCTTCGGCCATGACGTCGTGCAGGCCGCCCGGCAGGTCCGACAGGACACCACCGTCATCTTCGGAGGCGACCGCGGCCTCTACGAGATGCTCACCGTCCGCGACAACCTGGCCTACTTCGGCGCCCTCCATGGTGTTCGCCGACGTGACCTGAGAAGCAGGATCCCCGCCCTGCTGGAACAAGTGGGGCTGGCCGACGCCGGTACCCGCAAGGTACAGACCTACTCCAAGGGCATGCGGCAGCGACTCCACATCGCCGTGGGCCTGCTCACCCGGCCCAGGCTCCTGCTGCTCGACGAGCCCACTGTCGGCCTTGACCCCAACGAGTCTGAACGCCTGCGCGGCGTCATCGCCCAGATGCATGCCGACGGCACGACGGTGCTTTTGACCTCGCACAACCTCCTTGACGTGGAACGGCTGGCCGAGCGGGTCGTCATGGTCAGCCGCGGCGCGATCACGCACGACCTGGGCCTCGCCGAGTTCCGACGTCTGACCGGGCTCGACGCCGTCGTCACCGCGCAGCTCCGCACGCCGGACGGCGCCAGCGAGGTCGTCGTCCCAGTGGAGCGGTGGAGCGCAGACACTCTGGCCGCGCTCGCCAGACGGTTCCAGGACGAGGAACTCGTCGCGCTCGATGTGCGGCCTTCGTCGCTGGAGGATGCCTTCGCGCTCGCCTCCGGCCAGTCCGTCGGCGGGGACGCGCGATGACCGGCTTCTGGGCGATGGCCGAGTCGCAGCTGCGGGTGGTCATGTCGAGACCGATGAACCTGGTCACCGGGGTGGTCAACCCGCTGATGTGGCTGGTGCTCGTGATGGTCCCTCGTCTCGACACCCTGTCACCGGACCAGGCAACACGGGCCTTCACGGGCGTGCTCCTCGCCTCGTTCTGGGGCTCCTCGCTGTGGTCCGGCGCCGGAATCATCCGTCGCGAACGACAGTCGGGAACGCTCGCGGTCTCCTTCACCGGACGGCTCTCGCCGCTGAGCGTGCTCGTGGGCAAGACCTTGGGCGGCGTGGTCTACGACACCGGCCTCATCCTTGCGACCAACACCGTCTTCGTCCTCGCCATGGGTATCCAGCTCAGCGTCGCCTCGCCTGCGGCGCTTGCGGTCGGACTTGCCACCGTGGTGGCCGGTGGTGTCGCGTCCAGCCTGATGATCGGCGCCTGCCTGATGCTCACCAAGCACGCCTTCCAGCTCACCACCGCCGTCGGGGCGCCGGTGCTGCTGTTCGCCGGCACGATCATCCCCTACGACCAACTGCCGCAGTGGATCGAGTGGATCGGCTCGGTCCTCAACATCTCGTGGCTTCAACGGTTCCTGGCCAGCACGGCCACCCATCCCGACTGGACCTGTTGGTTGATCGCCGTCGCCATCTCCCTCGCGTATGCCGCACTGGGCGCCTGGGCCCTCGACGTGCTGCTGCGTCGCGCACGAAAGGACGCCACCCTTGAACTCGGCTGAGATCCTCACCGCGAACACCCAGCTGTGGCGCCGCGTCCAGTCCGACGAACTCCCGCCACGGTTCTGGCTCATGGGAGTCCTGGTGCCACTGCTCTTCCGCAGCCTCGTGTACGTCCTGCTCGGACGCATGATCGGCGGCGCAGACGGGCTGACCTGGACCTACGTCGGCGTGGTCTTCCTTGCCGTCACCGGCTCGACCATCTCCCACACCTCCGACATCCCGATCTACGACGTGTGGATGCGCACCTACCCGGCCGTGAGCCGGGCCTACGCACCCGTCGTGCTGCAGTACCTGTCCCGTAGCGTGGTCCTCATGGGAAGAGCCCTCGTCGAGGCAATAGTCGTCGGCGTCGCCATCGGGCTGGTCACCTCCAACACGTCCCTGATGCTCCCCGTCCTCGAACGAGCATGGATCCTGCTCCCCGCGATCGTCTCGTGCACCGTGTTCGGGCTCGCGATCATCGCCCCCGCCATCGGCAACGGCTCTCAGGACCTCATCCACAACACCGCAGGAACCCTGCTCGTCCTCACCTCCGGCGCACTCCTCACCCCAGGCCTGGCCCCATGGCTGCACACCCTCGGCCACGTGCTGCCCCTGACTCACGCCATCGCCGCCATGCGCGCCAGCCTCGACGGGCGCAGCCCGTGGCCCGGAACCGGCCGAGAACTCCTCGTCGCGGCTGGCTGGCTCTTGGTCGCGACCCTGGCCTACTGGCTCGTCGACCGTCGCACCAAGACAACCGGACGAGGTGCCATGCAGGGATAGACCTACGCCCCGCGCAGGTGTTGCCTGCTGGTCCCTGCTCAGAGGTTCGTTCCACTTCCCCTCGAGTGGGCGTCAGACTGTGACGGTGGCCTCTGTCGTGTGTTCACCGGAGCTGTCGGACCAGTGGACCAGACACTGTGCTTGGCTCTGAGAACCCATGACGAACAGGAGACTGAAGCGGGTCTCTCCATTGGGTGGCATTGTGGCGATGGTTCGCTCGCTGCTTCGATCATGTGCGTCGAACATCTGGCCGGGCGGAAGGTGGAATTCGTACCTGACGTTGTGGACCGGCCCCCCAGTCTGATTGGAGAGCACCAGGTGATGCCGGCGCCGAGTCTTGAGCCGCCCCTTGCTGTCGGTCTCTATATGTTCGGAACTCTCGATACGTGGCCAAACGCCCTTGGAGGGATCTTCAGCTGTCAAAGGGGCAATCGCCCGGTTCTCCTTCTCGATGTCCGCGGAACGTTGGGCCTGGCTTGTGAAGCGCGTGAGGAACGCATCCACATGGTTCTGCAAGGCAGCCATGTCAGCGAACGACAGCACCAGCGCTTGGGGGAAGACATCTGATTCGAAGTGCTTCTGCAGGCGGAGCGACTCAGCAGCTGCATCGCTTCCTTGGAGTGCGGGGCGAGGTGTCAAATCGCGCAGAATCCCCACGGGGCGTCCCCCGCCCGCCAAGCGCTCGATCTCTTCCCACGTTCCCGAGGCTGCATGCCCAGTGGGACTGCCGAGCTTGTCCCGGAAGATGGCCAGACACGCGTCGGCCTCATCGGTGAGTTGTTCATTGATGAGGGCTTGGGGACGGTCGCCGAATGCCGCCACTGCACTGTCAGTCCAAGCCATGGGGATGATGACGGCACTGAAAGCAGCACCGTGCTGGACGTTCCATCGGGCGATGGCCTCGCGAATCTTGGCGAGAGTCTCGTGCGGAACATCGCTGGGGCATGAGATCAGCAGCCTGAAAGCCATGCACTGGTAACTCACGCCGCACCGCCCTGGTCGATGGTGGTGTCGGGGTGGTGCTGGGCGGTGGTCTGCGTCACAAACCGTCCGGTTGGTGCGCTTCCTGCGGCCATGGTGGCCTCCTGTCTCCTCGCGGGCGCGGGGTCTGGTCGAAGCACTGCGTGGCGGGGTACCGTCGGTGGCCTACCTGGCCCGTAGAGCCAGCCCCGGATCCCGTCACCCCGGCGGGTTGCCGGGGTTTGGCGCTTCTGCCGAACACCATAGATGAGCCCTCTGACAGTTTTTCGGGCCATTCGCTAGGGGTAGTGGTCGAGCTGTGCAGTGGCGTCTACATGTTGTAGTCATTGGGCGCGGGTGCTTCTCCGGTTCGGGACACTACTGGGGCGGCGGGACGGGGACGGGTACGCCGTGCGTGGCGGCGAGTGAGGTGTAGCGACGGCAGGGCTGGAGTGCGGGGCATGCGAGGCATAGTTCGGCGAGTCGGTCGAGATGTTGCGCGCGTTGTCGGCGGCCGGCCAGTGAGCTGGGCAGGCGTTCCCAGTCCTGGAAGAGGCCGGGGTCGGTGGTGCAGGGGATGAGGTGCCCGTCGTCCTGGTGGTCTTGGATGGCGTCGGCGAGGGAGTGCCAGGCCTGGGTGACGACCACGGCGATGTCGCGTTTGCGGATGCGGGCTTGGCTATTGGAGGTCATGGCCGGCTTCCGGGGCTGGTGTTGGCGAGTTGTCGGGCGAGGGTTGCGAGGCCGTGGGTGAAGGTGTCGTGGTGTGTGCGCATGGCGGCGGAGCAGAGCCGCGCGGTGCGGATGCCGCTGTCGCCGGGCAGGCCGAGGGCCTCGGCTGCTTGGGCCCAGGTGGTGACGTCGGGTAGGTGTCGGGCGAGGCAGAGGGCGGCGTAGGCGTTGCGGGTGCGGTTGGTGACGCCGGGTAGTGCGGGCAGGTGTCGGGCGGCGAGGGTTTCGGGGATGATCCACGGGATCTGCTCGGCGCTCAGCTCGGGCAGTGCGAGGGCGGTGATACGTCGGCCGGGGCGCCGGCGTACGAGGGCGGCCGCGTTGACCAGGGCGGTGACGTGGTGGTTGGTGGGCAGCCGGTCGCGGGTCCAGGTGGTGAGGGCTTCGGTGCTGCTGGGGATGCGCAGGATCCATGCCTGGAGGGCGTGGGCGGCGCTGTCGGGGTCGGGTCTGGTGAGGATGCTGTGGGCTTCGGCCAGCGCATGGCCACGGATCCATGGGCTGGCAGGTGGGGTGATGCCCCAGCGGGGTCCGCGCACGTCGGTGCGGCGGGTGGCTTCGTCGAGCAGCGCGGTCTGCCAGGGCTGGGTGCGGTCGGGGTTGTGGGTGGTGATGTGGCAGATGAGGCTCGCGAGGGCGCGGTGTTCGGACAGCCAGGTGGCGCCTTGGGCGGGTTGTCCGAGCAGGCGGGGTCGGTGACCGGCCAGGACGTGGTCGAGGGCGTGTTGGTAGGCGCTGGTCTCGGTTGTCATGGCGGGGGTGGTGATGGTGGCGAGGTTGTGCAGGCAGTGTTGCCCGCGCACGTCTTGGGGGTTCTGGCAGGCGGTGCTGGCGCCGTGGGGGCGCAGCGGGCTGTGGCGGGAGTCGCGTAGCGGGCGCTGGCAGCGCGGGCAGGTGGCGGTGAGTGTGCGGTGGTGGCGGGTGCAGCCGATGCTGGCGTAGAGCATCCAGCTGGTTTGCCAGGTGCCGTGCGCGGCGAGGCAGTCGGGGCAGGCCTGGGTGCCGTGGCCCATGACCCAGCCGGTGGCGGCGATGGCCCGGTAAGAGGCTGCGGGGCGGGCGGGTTCGAGGCGGGAGAAGTCTGCGGGGGCGAGCGGTCCGTAGCCGGCCTGGGTGGCGGCGTGCAGCGCGCCGACGTCCTGGCCGGACAGGTCGCTGATGGCTCGGAGGGCTGTCGGGCTGGGTGCGAGGGTGAGGTAGCGCAGTTCTTCGCGGCTCAGGGTGGATTGCAGCACGTTGAGCAGGTCGAAGGGTTCGAGGTGGTTGGCCTCGGCGAGGTGCTCGAGGTAGCAGTCGAGGGCTTGGCCCGGCTGCAGGGGCGGCCGGGTGGGGAGCCTCATGCGAGAAGGCCGTCGGCAGTGACGTGGGCTGCGGCTCGGGTGATTTCGAGGTGGGGGTTGAGGAGGTCTTTGGCGGCGTCGGCCATGTCGAGCAAGGTGGTGGCGTCGAGGCTGTAATGGAAGTCCCAGATGGCGCGGGTGGGGAACCAGCCGGCGGGTTTGGCCCATGGGGGTGCGCTGCGCAGGTCGTCGCCGGTGAGGTAGCACCAGAACCAGCCGTGGCTGAGTGCGGGGTCGGTGCGCGTGGGCAGGAAGTGGTGCCGCTGGACGGGTAGGGCTTTGTTGGCGCGCAGCAGGTGGCGGCGGTGGGCGAGGTCGGGGTTGCTGGCGAGCAGGGGCAGGGCGTCGCGGATAGCGGCGTCGGTGGCGGGGGTGATCTGGCGTCGGGCGAGGTCACGCAGGAGCAGGCTGGGGGCGGTGTCGGGTTCGCCGAAGTGGCAGTGCGCGTCGCACAGCAGGCCGGGGCGTCCTGTGTCTTCGGTGTGTAGCAGCATGTCGACGGCCAGGGCGAGGTCGTGACGCAGCGGCCACTGGTCGGGCGGCGGCATGAATCCGTCCCCGGCAAGGCGCAGCAGGCCGGGGATCTGCCCGGCTGTGACGGTGGCCTGGACGTCGCGCGACAGGTGCCAGAACAGTCGTTCTTGCTGGCTGGTGCGGGGGCTGACGGGTGGGGTGTAGATGCCGCTGCCCGGGTAGTGGGCTTCGGGGCTGGCTCCTGCTTCCCATGCGGTGCGGTACTGGCGTCGGCGGATGGGGCGTTGGCCGCGGCTGGGCGGCGTGGTGGTGTGCGTGGCGAGGCGTCGGGTGCCGTCGATCTGGAGCCAGCGCTCGTAGCTGGGACTGCGGTCGCTGAGGGTGGCGATGAGGACCTCGGCGACCGCGGCCGGGTCTGCCGGGGGCCGATCTGCCCAGGTGCGGCAGGCGGTGTAGTCGTCGAGCAGCCCCGTCGCGGGGCGTGGCGGCCAGCGGGCGTCGATGGTGGCGGCCACCAGGCAACACATGCGGTGCATGCGCCGGAACCGGTACATGACACTGCTGCTGGATCTGGAGCGTTCGAGGCGCCGCAGCAGTGAGTAGCTGAGGTTGAGCAGTTCGGGCGGTGCTTCCACGGGGTCGCCGGCTGGCTGGCCGGGGTGGGTGAGGAGGACTTCGCAGTCGAGGCAGCAGGGGCACAGCCCCGTCTCCCAGGCCTTCTGCCAGGTGCGTCGTCGGGGTTGGCAGACGGGGCAGGTCCACGGGGTGTTGACCAGCCAGCGTTGGCGGCGTCGGGTGCCGACGCCAACGGCCGGGTAGTCGCTCCAGGTCATGGCGCGCAGGGCTTCGGGGCCAGTTCCGGACAGGCGTGACAGTGCTTCCAGCTGGGCTGGGGTGATGGGTGTTGTCGGGGACGACGGCAGCCATGCCGCGAGGGGGAATCCGGCGAGGTCTTGTTGGCGGGTGGCCCAGGAGCCGAAGGCTTCCCCCGGTAGGGGCACCGCCCGCGCCGGCAAGACCTGCTGTGCTGGTCGGGTGGTCATGTTCCGATGGTCATGTCGGCTTCGCGTTGCATGGCCCGGTCGGACAGGGTGATGGCGTTGAGGTGGTCGGTGGTCACTTCGTCCAGGTGGCGCGTGGCGACGTCGAGGATGACGTCAGCGAGCAGTTGGGTGACGTCGCCGGGGAATCCTTGGGTGCGGTCCCAGATGGTCTTGGCATGGGTCGCGGAGAAGGTGCCGGGCGTGATCCAGGGCACCACCGGCAACAGGATCTGCTCGGCGCCGTGCAGGAACCGCTGCCAGGCCTTCGCGCTGGAGGCGTTCTCGATGCGGAACGGGTCGAGGTGGAAGGTGCGCAGTCGTGCCTGGATCTGCGGGTCGGTGGTGATGTCGCTCTCGCGCAGGTCTGCGCCGACGAGCACGAGGGTGCCGTTGCGTTCACCCAGCACGGTGTTGAGGAATTTCAGGTAGTCAAGGGTCTGCCGGGAGGCTTTCTCGCTGCGTTTGATGAGGTGGACGTCGTCGAGGATGATCAGGCGCACCTTGTGGCGCTGCAGGGCAGAGTCGAGCCGAGCCGTGGTGGCGCGGGTGATGCCCTCGCCCGGGTAGCCGAGGAAGGTGAGCAGCTGGGCGTTGAGTTCCTTGATGCCGGCGGCACTGGGCACCGTGATGTAGACCACGGGGGTCAGGTCGGCGGTCACGCCCGGTTCCGGGGACCATTCGGGGCGGCTGTGGCCGGCGCGCCCACCGAGTAGCTGCAGACGGCGTTGGTAGCCCCACTGCAAGGCAAAGGTGCTCTTCCCGGCGCCGTAGGGGGCGCCGATCGCGATGATCGTCTGCGAGCCGGGCGGCCGGCGCAGGTTGCGCTGCATGATGCGCTCCATGGCCACGCCGGTCTGGGTCGCGAGCTCGCGGGGTAGCACCAGGCTGTCGAGCGCGTAGGACAGCATGTCCAGGTAGCTGTCGGGGTACGGGCCGTCGGCGGTCGGGGGCGGCGGCAAGGTGGTGCGCTGGTCGATCACGCGCTGGTACCACAACGTTGTGTCCACGGGTCATTCTCCTGGGTTGGGTTCGTCGAGGGATGGCCACGGCCCGGTGCCTGCCCACCACGTGGTCTGTGCCGGTGCAGTGGGGGCGGGCAGGTCGTGGCTGGTGACGTCTGCGCGGGGCTCGAGAGCCATGCGTTGGTGGGCGGCCATGACCTCGTCGTGGTCGCGTTGGGCTTGTTCCCAGCGCAGGCGGGTTGCGGCCATGTCGGTGGCCCACTCGTCGGCGGTCTTGGGGGTGGTGAGTTGGCCCAGGGCGTCGATGATCTGGTGGGTGGCGGTGCTGCGGCGCAGTTTTCGGCCGTCGCGTTCACGCAGCAGTTCCAGTGCCCTGTCGCGCATGCGGTTGGTCATGGGTGCGTTGAGCAGGTGGCGACCACGCCAGGGAATCTCGTGGATGCGGTCGGTGTCGGGGTCGCGGAACCACAGCCTGGACACGTCGCGGGGGTCGGTGTGGAAGGGCACCTTGCGCGAATGGGGCTGGAACCTGCCGGTCCTCATCACACGCGGCTCGTCGAGGACGGCCGCATCGTAGGTGAGGTTGCGATACTCCACACCGGAATGCCTCGGGGTGAGCCAGACAATCGGCAGGAATTGGTAGATCAGGTCCGGGTGCTGAGGGACGTCGATACGGCCCGTGGCGGCGAGCTGGATGTCGAAGAACTCGATCGGCGTCCACCGGGCGTCTCGCTGCTGCGGAATCAGCAACCCGTCGTGCGGGGCGCGGTGGTAGTCGAGGGCGATGAACTTGTGCAGGTGGGTCTCGAGTTCGCTGGCGGTTAATAGCACCTGTTTGGCGACGAACCGGCCGCGCTCCTTCACATTGCGCCCCTTGTAGCCGGGTAGTTCCTGCAGGGCGCGCTGGAGGGTCTCGTGCCAGCGTTCCACGAAGGAGTTGTCGGTGGAAGCGCCGACCCGTGAGGGCAGGTAGTCGATGGCGAAGTCCCGCAACAGTGCCTGGAAGTGGGCCGAGACGAAGATGGCGCCGTGGTCGGTGCGCACGGCCGTCGGTTCGACGCTGGGGATGTGGTGTTCGCCTTGAAGGTCGGGCCGCATGTTCACATACGAGTGTCCCGTCGAGGCCCGGGTCATCTGCAGCGACTGCGGGAGACCGGCCCAGGCCCAGTCCGTGACCTTGGTGCCCGTCACGTGCAGGGAGAACGGCCGCATCGTGTCGTAGAGCGCCAGACCGGCCTCGACCGATGACGCGGAGCGGGGAACGACCCGGCAGGCCAGGACCACCCGGGTGGAGACGCTCAGCACGGTGATGATCTCGACGCTGACCGGTTTGGCCAGCACCGGGTCGTAGACCAGGTTGTCGGCGCGGGTGACGTCCATGCAGACGTGACTGGGATGGATGGCCGGGAAACTGGTCCGCCCCGCACGGGCACGGACCTTGGTGGCCTTGTGGCCACGCGGATTGTTGCCCAAGGCCTTGTATCGCAGCGAGATGTACTCCTTGGCGAGGCGCTCGGGAACAGCGTCACGTGGAAGGCCGCGCTGTCGCAGACCCAACCACGCGCGGCGTTCGAGCTCCGTGCGATTCACCGTCGACACGTCTCCATCGAAGGGAGTGAGGACATCATCGACAGCGGCCTTGAAGTCATCGGGGAGTCGTTCGAAGTTGCCGACAGGACGAGCTCGTCGGCCGTCCACCAAACCGCGGAGGCCTTCTCGTTCCCAAGCGCGGAGCCACGTGAAGATGGTTCGCTGCGTGACTTTCTGCCCGTGCCGCTCCAGCTGCTTTGCCATCAGCATCCGCTGGGTCTTCTCGTGCGCGCCATAACCCGGCCCGAAGGGTTCGAATGGCTCGCCGGGCTCAGCGAGACTGGCGTGGCCCGACCTGAAGCCGGTCAGGATCTCCAGAACCACCCGCATGCGCTCCAGCGCCTCGGTGCGGGCGGCCTCTGGGAGCCCCTCCCACCACGGGCTCAACGACACCTCTTGGGCTTGGAGCTCACCGTCCGTGAACGGCGACACGACCAAGCTGCCCCAGTCGATGAAGGCATCCTGCCCATGAGGCAGCACGATGGTCACGCCGTCTCGCTCGATACGCTCCACGATGCCGATACCGCGGTTGGTGAGGACCCGCTGTCCCGGGTCGAGCAAGACTCGTGCCGTCATGAGCCGCAGGCCCTGCGCACGCGGCTGTCCTGGTCGAGGGGCTCGTCGAGATCGCAGTCCAGCGCGCCGGTCCAGATGAGGTGCCAGGCGACACGCAAGCGCAGATCAGCCTCGGAGCCGGTGAACAGCCGTCTGAGCGGGACGGGTTCGCTGTCGAGCTCCGCAAGCATCTGATCGGCGATCGATCGGGTCCCTGCGGGTAGGCGCCGCGAATGTGACAGCCACTGCAGATTCAGACGCCGCCGCTCGTGCTCGTCGGAGAAGACCTCATATCCCCAACCCACGCTGCGACAAGCCTCCGCCGTCTTCTCCGCGACCGCACGAAAGCGGGAATCCTGTCGGTGCTCGGGTCTCACGTCCCAGACCGTGACGTCACCGTGGGCGGTGACGGTGAGCAGGTCAGGAGTGTGGTGACTGCCGTCAGGCCAGCGCAGCTTGAGGGGCTGCGACACCAACCACCTGATCGCCGGATCGCAATCCACCGCGCGGAGCAGGTCCGCTTCGAGTCCCGACTCGACGGGGACCAGGTCACCCGTCGTGGTGCAGAAGGGACTCGCCGGTAGGTGCTTCGACAGCGCCCTCGCCACGAAGTCACGGCACGGCTGCATCTCCTGCAACGGTGGTGCTCCATCAACGCACCACCGCCACTGGCGTAGGGCGCCCCGGGTCTTGATCACCCATTGCGGGCACGACGGATCTGGCCCCATGGCGGGGCCACCGATAGAATCGGTCACAGCGGTTCCTTATGAGCTTTGAGACAGGTTCGAACCGCGTGATGGGGTGTCCTCGGGCCAACGGGGGCACCCCATTTTTTGTCCACGACGGCTGTCGACAGTATCCACCGTTCCTCAGCTGTCCGGCAAGTACTCGGGAACTTTTTGATCGCCAGCGACCGTTGGATGATGGCTCGCCTCTCCGTTCCGTGCTTGGCTTGGCGGGCGTCTCGGCGTGTAGGACCGCGCGGGTCGATCAGGGCAAATTGTGATCACTTTGAAGTGATCTCTGCGGGTGTGGCGACTGCTGGTGCACAATTTGTCCCGGGCGCAGGGTTATCCGGCCCAGCGTTCCATCTGCAGGCCTCACCAGCCTGCCAAGCATGAGAGTGGCGCCCGCTTGGGGCCGCACGCTCTGTTGCCTACAGTGCCAACTGCGGAGCCGGCCCGCACATCCAGAACTGGAGACTTGGTATGCCCCAAACCCTCATCAGCGTGCTCAACAGGCGTGAGACGCCCAGCGTTCAAGATGTCATCGAGGCGGAGGACGAGGCGTTCATCAAGGTTCCGGGCAGCTTCACCTGCTTGAACCCCGAATGCCAGCAGATCTGCTCATGGAAGCCGGGGCGAGGCCGCCCCCAAGTGTTCTGTTCACGCCGATGCAAGAAGCGTTACGACGCAGTTCAAGCCCGGCTGATGCAAGAAGTGGAGCGGATCGAGGCGGTGCTGGAGCGCTCGCCGGCCTCGACTACCGCTGAACAGAAGGCCATTCGATCCATGTTGGCCCAGCGCCGCTACGCACTCCGCCACTACGGTATCGACTACCAGGAGTTTCAAGGCGAAGCCAACCAAGGCACCGCCTGACCTTCCTTCACGACGATGGTGCAGGTCTGCTTGGCCCGCGTGAGCGCGACGTAGATCTCCTCTGGCGAATCCAGACGTTCGGGTTGGACGATGATGACGTGGTCGAACTCTAAACCCTTCATTCTCAAGACGCTGCCCACCACGGGACCGTTGCCGGGGTTGTTGCCCATGTGCCGGAGCTGGTTGTCCACGCGGGCCAGAGCAGCGAGCAGCGGGGTCTGCTCCGTCTGGGCGATGCACAGCGCTCGTTGGGCCCGGGATAAGAGTTGAGGGCGGTAGAGATGGGTGTCGGGGTGATCGAGAACGATGTCGATGAGTGCCAGTGCAGCCTCGGGTGATGCCTGCTCTACCAGTTGGTTTGCAAGGGCTGCGAGGGGGGCGTTGGACCGGCTGGGCTTGTTGGTCGCCGCGTTTGCGTGGCAGGAGGTGAAGCCTGGGACCTTCGTTGTGTTCGATGCGCACTGCTTGATCAGCTGCAGGACGGCCAGTGTGCGCCTGCCGGACTCCCACGCATCGGTGAAGTCAACGAGTTCTTTGGGCTGACCCACCTCCAGGACTGTCAGGCGGTTCCAAGGGTGGGTCTTGGCCAGGGTGCTGGGCAGGTTCGGGTTCTTGGCGTCTCCGGCGATAACGGCCCACGAACCGGGGCCACGCATGAGGCGGGACAAGTAGGCGCCGTGCTGCTGGGAGACCCGGTGAACCCGGGTCGACGGGTCGTCAAGCTCGACGGGTGATCCTTCGAGTAGGGCCGTGCGAGTTCGGGAAATCCAAGCGCCTCGGTCAGGTTGGTCGTGCCAGCGCCACGGATAGGTCAGCTCCTCCTGATCGACCCAAGCAGAGGTCTTCGCTTCCCAAGTGGCGGCTTGCGTGGGGTCCAGCAAGTCGAACAGAGACTGCAGCGGATCCCCCAGGGCCAGCGTGGGAAGGAGCGCTGCAAGTGCGTGGAGCAAAGCCACCTGCTTCTTCGAGCAGTCCTGGAACTCGTCCACGACCACTTGGTCATACGAAGCGGCCAATGCCGTCGCCACTGCAGGACTGTGGAGCACCGCGGTGGCGCCTTCTTCGAAGACTCTCCAGTCGGTGGTCTCTGTTGGAACCCCACTCAGCGTGGGGAAGCACAAACACAATCGGCGCGCGAAAGCATCGATGGTCTCCAGCTTCACGCCATGCGGCACTCCTTGGCGTCGGCGGGCGTTGTTGACTGCAACGTGAGTATGGGTCAGGACGAGAACGCGCAGTCCACTGCGGATGATCTCGGAGACGCGGTGGGTCTTCCCATAGCCGGCAGGTGCGACCACGACACCAGCGCGGGGGAGGCTCCCCGTCATCCCGCCATCCATTGCTGAAGGCCCAGAACGGTCTGCTGCATCGTCGAGCCCTCCCGCAGGCTCGGGTACGCGCATGTCAGCAGAAGTTCCCCGGAGGCAATGTTCTTGAACCACTTGTCCTTGTTGGCTGTGGCTCCGAGGGCCTTCCGTAGGGAGGAGGTCGGTTCCGCGGTCCACTGGGCGGTGGTCAAGCAGTCGATCTCGGCTGTGGTGACATTTCGACTGAGGAGCCTCTGGCGAAGCGCTGGCCCTGTCGTCGCCCCCAACTCCGATGCGAGCCGGATGAGTTCACTCATTCCGGTCGGCGAGACATCGGCGAACAGCTGATGTTCGGTTGCGTTGCCATCCTCCGCTGGGAACTTGACGACGTCGGGATTCAGCGAGGCGAGGTTGTCGGGAACTTCGTCCATGTCGAAGACGCAGGCCACGGGGAAGCCCAGGCCAGCGAAGTCGTTTGCCCGCCTCACCAAGTTGCTTCTGCCGCCGGCATCAACGGGTTCGGCGATGACGTACATGGGTGTGCGGGACTCCTCCATCAACGCGATCACAGCACGGACAAGCCCCACCTCAGTCGCGCCCTCGCACACCACCACTCGTGGTGCCAAGAGCCCCTCGGGCGCCGACCGGACGGTGCCCTGGTGCTCGGTCGTCAGCCTTCGGAACTCGACCTGGCCTGAACTGTCTTGACGTGTGAGGACGATGGCGTGTGACGGGAGCTCGCGGATAGCTCGGGGTGAGTGCGTGGTAGCGAGCACTTGGCCGGCATGACCGTCCCGGATCTCACGCTGCAGGGAATGGATGAGTGCTTGAACTCGCTGGGGGGCAAGCCCGTGCTCAAGGTCGTCAAGAAGTAGCAGCGCCGGGGATTCAGAGACCCCCAGCTGCGCCGCGATCGCGACCGTCCGTTGTGTCCCCAGCCCCGCCCGCGAGACGGGGATGCCGTTGTCCCCATGGAGCGTGATGTTGCCCAAACCCCGAGCAAGGCCATCGAGGTCTTCGGCTGCCTCGAGGTGCACACGTTGAGGGATCGCTCGCAGCCGATGCGCAGCAGCTGTAATGGTTGAAGTGGGTGCCGCGAGAGCCTCACGCAACGCCGTGCTCGAGGCGGTGCGAGCTCCTCGCGCGGCTTCACGCACAACGCTGAGGGCCCCCTCTGTGTCCTGGGTCTGGCGTGTCAGGGACGAGCCCCGGCCCCATCGCAGGTCTTGCGGCAAGCCTCTTCCGACGCGTTGCATGCCAAGGGCGGCGCGATCGGTCGTCCGGATCGCTCGCGGCTCCTGCCCGTTCTTGACTACTTCCCAGACGGGCTCCAGATCCCGTCCGATGGTGAGACGGATGTTCAGCGCGGTCAGGTCGCGAGGGTCTCGTGACGGGTCGGGCAGGAGCTCCCCGTCGAGGAAACCCAAGAGATATCCCAAGAACTTGCTGTCGGTCCTCAGGGCCAGCGGTGGGTTGGCCACCCACACATCGATGACGATCTCTTGCTCGAGCCGCCCCATGTGAAAGTCGTTGTCGGTGACTGAAAGGGCGTACAGCGGCCACAAGGCGTACTCGATCGCGGTCAACATGGTCGACTTGCCCGAGTCTCCTGGACCAATGAGGAGGTTGAAGCCAGGTTCTAGCTGGAGCTCAGCCGTCGCGTGAGATCGGAAGTTGGTGGTGCGGACGCGATGCACCCACGGAGCCGGGACTGGCAGGGGCAGGCTGGCTGGACCCTTGGCAAGGACCGACGTCATCACGAACCTCCTAGCATCGAGGGAACGAGGATAACTGACCAACCGGTCAGATTCTCAGAATTTTCCTATGAAACATTCTTGGGGCTCCGTGAAATCTTCGCTGCATCTCGACAACAGCAACAAAGGTGTCGAGATGCAGCGCACTTTGAACGGGCGCACGCTCAGCACTTTGAACAGCTCGGTCTTCGCCGGTTGCCCGTTCCAAGTAGAAAGCTGAGAGAACCCTCGGATTCGGGCGGTGAAGGACGAACCAGGGCAACCCTGCTGGTAGCTCGCCTCGCGGCAAAACAGGACGGGCCGAGGCAAGGGATCCTATGAGTCGCCGCCTTGGCCGCGCACAGCATCGACCACCGCGACGGCTTGGTCCAGGGTGTCCACCACCACTGCGTACCGTTCCCCGGCCTTGGTCTCCAGATCGACACGGGCCTTGCCGCCGGTGTTGAGGCGAACGCCTTGGGGTGATGTCGCCTTCCCCGTGACATACCAGTTGAGGAGGCCACGGTTCAGACCGTCATCTGTGTGTGAGGAGACGCTGGCTACGTCCTGCAGTGGGATCGAGCGCCGGTAGAACGGAGCTCCCAACGTGATCATTCCAGCCTGGCGATCGACATCGACCGTGATCGACTGGCCAAGGGATGCGAAACGGTTTCCTCGGGCGGTGATGCGCAGATCCATTGCTGACCTCCTATGTCGGGATGTCTCGATCATGCACTGAAAACCCACCGCCGTACTCCGTCTCGAGAGGGAACAGAGGCCGTCCGCCTCTCGGCGGTTGAGGGTGCTCACGCACGCCGCGCCGACCTGGGCATGGGCGCTGGCGGGCGTCCGGCTCTCAGGTTCTTCCTATGTTGCATATCGAGACCTGCGTGCAATCTTCGCTGCATCTCGACAAAAGCCGATCAGTGCTGCATGTCCACGAAGCGCGAGTAGTGGCCCTGGAAGGCGGTCACGACGGTGTCGGTGCGGCCATTTCGGTGCTTGGCGACGATCAGGTCGGCCTCGCCGGCGCGGCTGGATTCCTTGTCGTACACGTCATCGCGGTGCAGCAGGATCACCATGTCCGCGTCCTGTTCCAAGCTGTTGTGGACAATGATCCCGTCGGCTATGAAATTGTGAGTCCCAAGCACCGTCGCGTCGTAGACCGGCTGCTCTCCAAGCGGCTCGATGCTCTTGACCGCATCCCAGTAGACATCGCTCGTGGCGTGTCGCTCCAGGACCGGATCGGCCAAGAGCGTGGCGGCCCGGCCCAGTCGTTCGCGACTCGGAGCGTGCTTCCACATTGTCGACCCACAGAACTGGGTCCCCATCGCCTCGGCAAATGCGCGGTGGGTCATGCCCTGATCTGTCAGTCCAGTCCGAACCAGATCCCATACATCGCGAGGCACTGTGTCGAGATTCGTATTGGCGCAGATGTTGGTCAAGGCCATGTAGACCTCGTCGCACTTGGCGCCGCGGGCTCCATGAACGCCGATTCGTTCGGAGAAGGCCTTCTGCTGCTGCGCCCCATTGATGATCACGTGGTAGCCGTCGCGGTATCCGTTCTTGCGAGCTGTCTTGATGCGAGCGACGATCCCGAAGCGGAGCAGGAGCCGCGCGACATCATCAGCCAGACGACGGCTGGTGGACGCGTAGTAGATTCGCCCCTGCCCGGCCTTGTCATCCCAGCGCACAGACCCATCCGTGGCCCACAAGTGCCGCAGGAATGTGGCGACCTGTTCGGTCGGAGCCTGGAAGACCAGGGCGGGAACGAACTTCTCGTGACTTCGTAGGCCGAAGAGTCCAAGATCATCCAGCCAGGCCGCGATGGGATTGCGCCGGCCATGGGTGAGCCGGAAGGGCGCAGGGAGGCGCAGCGTCGTCACGCGTGCAGCTGCATATTCGTCGCGCACTCCCGTGATGCCGAAGCGCCGGGCTGCGGCCTCAGTGACGGCCTGGAGGTTGGCTTCGTCAATCGAGGCGTACCGAATGGGTTGGCGCTTCACGAAGGAGCCGTCACCGGTCAGGTGAGCCAGCAGGACCAGTTCGTCCTCATCCATGGACAACGGATCCAGCGGTTCGGGGGTGATCCGGGGTGTGGCAAGACGCGCTCCGGGAACAAGTTCTCCCAGCGGCATCCACCCGTCCCACGTCAGGAATGGGTGGTTGGCCGTGGCCTCGATCACTCGGCCCGACGTCAGCGTCAGCCGGAAGACGGGCTTGGTTCCGCTGGGGAATGCGTGCGTCATCGGAGCAGCAACGAGCTTGTGCTGCTCGTCCAAGGACCACACGGGGATGTTCTGGGCACCGGATTGCAGAAGTTCACCCATGGTGATCTCGGCGCCCGTGTCAGCCCGGAGCACCCGGGTGTTCGCGGTCAGACAGCCCGACTCGCGAAGGTCGGAGAGCATCGGCTTCTTGTCGGTGCGCTGCTCGGGGCCACGGTTCAGCTGGGAGAGCGCGATCACAGGGATCTGCAGCTCCTTGGCCAGCAGCTTGATCTGGCGGCTGAACTCCGAGACCTCCAGCTGGCGGCTCTCCACCTTCTTGCCGGAGCTCATCAGCTGCATGTAGTCGATGATCACGAGCTTCAGGTCATGCCGCTGCTTGAGGCGACGCGCTTTGGCGCGGATCTCCATCATGGTCAGGTTCGGCGAATCGTCGATGAAGAAGGGCGCCTCGGAGACCTGGGCGGTCTTGCGCACCACCCGGCTCCAGTCCTCCTCGGTCATCTTGCCGCCACGAATGTGGTTCAACGGCACCTGCGCCTCGGCCGAGAGCAGACGCATCACGATCTCGGTCTGGCTCATCTCCAACGAGAAGAAAGCCGTTGTCAGCTTGTGTTTGATGGACGCCGCGCGGGCGAAGTCCAGGGCCAGCGTGCTCTTGCCGACGGCAGGTCGCGCGGCAATGATGATCATCTGACCGGAGTGGAGGCCGTTGGTCAGTTCATCGAGTTCGGCGAAGCCCGTCGGCACGCCGCTCATCTCACCGCCACGGTTCGCAATCGACTCGATCTCGTCGATCGCGGGTTCGATCAGGACGCTCAGCGGCTTGTAGTCGTCGCTGGTCTTGCCCTCACTGACCTCGTAGATGCTCTGCTGGGCCGCATCGACGATGTCGGTCACATCACCCTGGCCCTGGTATCCCATCTGGGCAATCTTGATCGAGGCCTCCACCAGGCGTCGCAGCACCGCCTTGTCGCGCACGATCTCGGCGTAGTACCCGGCATTCGCGGCAATCGAGACGCTGGCCAGCAGGTCCGCCAGGTAGACATGGCCGCCCACCTTGGAGATCTCGCCGCGCTTGCTCAGCTCGTCGGCGACGGTGACCGGGTCGGCTGGTTCACCACGGCCGTAGAGGTCGAGGACGGCGTCGTAGATGAGTTCGTGCGCGGGGCGGTAGAAGTCACGGCCCTTGAGCACCTCCACGACGTCGGCGATGGCGTCCTTGCTCATCAGCATCGCGCCCAAGACGCTCTGCTCGGCGGCAAGGTCCTGCGGCGGCGTACGGTCGATCCCGCCCGCGGGCCGGGCCTCGTGGGATGACTCGCTCATCTGTACTCCTGACCTTCGCCGGCGCCCAGGCGGCGTCGATGGTCCCCATGCTAGGGACCGTCACCGACAGTTCCGGCGAGCCCCCAAAGTACCCCTGCCCTCACGTCTCGACAAGCTCGTCCACGGAAGTTTTCCACAGGCCATGTGGACAACCTGGGGAAAGGTGTGGACCGCCCCGCGGTGTCCTTGTGGAGAACCGGGGATGAACTGTGGGTAATTCAATAGAGCGGTCAACATGAATCGCGGTGGCTACGGGTTTCACTGGTTTTCGCGACCTGTCGACAAATTTCTCGCGTTGACTTTGGTTAACACTTTGTGCGGGGCGGGCGCGTTTGCCTCGCCCCCGGATGTTGCGCTATGGCGGGTTGTCCACACGGCTTGTCCACAGGGGATTGTGGGTATCCCCAGCGAAGATCAACAGCGGCTGACGGCGCGTGTCGGGTCCCGACGGGGAGCCGCTGGTGGGGCGGGATTTGAATTCATACCCAAGGGGGGTACCGTAGCGCCCATGGAACACGCGCACCACGGTTACATCGAGAACAAGGATGCCTACCTCAATCGTCTCAAGCGGATCGAGGGGCAGGCCCGTGGACTGCAGAAGATGGTGGAGGATGAGAAGTACTGCATTGACATCCTCACCCAGATCTCCGCGATGACCAGTGCCCTGGAATCGGTGGCGCTCGGCCTTCTCGACGAGCACCTGAACCACTGCGTGCTGCACGCCGCCCAGCGGGGTGGCCCCGAGGCGGACCAGAAGATCAAGGAAGCCAGTCTGGCCATCGCCCGCCTGGTGCGCAGCTGATCGCCCTGGGCAAGGCCAAGAACGACAGCTGAAAGATCAAGATTCGCAACATCCACACCACAAGGAGAAGACCATGATCACCAATTACGTCGTCACCGGCATGACCTGCGGCCACTGCGTCAACCACGTCACCGAAGAGGTGGAGGCTCTGGACGGCGTCCAGGCCGTCGACGTCCAGCTCGAGGGCGGCACCATGGCCGTCACCAGCGACGCGGAGATCGACTTCGCCGCCATCACGGAGGCCGTCGCCGAGGCCGGGGACTACACCGTCGCCAAGGCCTGAATCCCGCAGGCTGGCCGGCCGATGCCGGCCAGCCGCACCCGGGCTCCCTCGTCAGGAGCCAGAACCTGAACACCTGGAAGGCAACATCTTGAGCACCGGCACCATGACGGCACCAGCCCGCGACGTGCGACAGTCGATCGAACTCGACCTGCAGGGCATGACCTGCGCCTCATGTGCCGCGCGGATCGAGAAGAAGCTCAACAAGGTCGACGGGGTCCAGGCCAGCGTCAACTACGCCACGGAGAAGGCGCACCTGCTCGCACCGCCCGAGGTGAGCGTTCCGGACCTGATCGGCGTCGTGCAGAAGGCCGGATACGGCGCGTCGGTTCCCGTCCCCGACGCCGTCCCCGTCGACCACGCCAGTGATCTCAAGCTGCGGATGATCAGGGCCTTCGTCTGGTCCATCCCGGTGATCCTGATGGCCATGGTGCCGCCCCTGCAGGTGCCCGGCTGGCAGTGGTTCAGCTGGATCCTGGCCACCCCCGTCGTCTTCTGGGCCGGTTGGCCCTTCCACAGGTCCGCCTTCGTCAACGCCAGGCACGGCACCACGACGATGGACACCCTGGTGAGCATGGGAACGCTGGCCTCCTACTTCTGGAGCGTCTACTCGCTGTTCTTCAGCTATGCCGGCTACATCCCGTACAAGCACAGCTTCGAACTGCACCTGGGGCACATGTCCCCGGCCGGCAACATCTACTTCGAGGCCTCCGTGGCCATCATCGCCTTCCTGCTGCTCGGCCGCTGGATCGAGGCCCGCAGCCGTCAGGAGGCGGGTGCTGCCCTGCGCGCCCTGTTGGAGATGGGTGCCAAGGAGGTCTGCATCCTGAGCGACGGCGCCGAGGTCATGCAGCCGATCAGCGCCCTGAAGGTGGGCGACGAGTTCGTCGTGCGCCCCGGCGAGAAGGTGGCCACCGACGGCGTCGTCGTCGAGGGTGCCAGCTCCGTGGACAACTCCATGATCACCGGAGAGTCCGTGCCGGTCGACGTCGCGGTGGACGACGAGGTGATCGGCGCAACCATGAACACCACGGGTCGCCTGGTGGTGCGGGCCACTGCCATCGGCAGCGACACCCAGCTCGCCCAGATCTCCCGCCTGGTGGAGCAGGCGCAGACCGGCAAGGCCCAGGCGCAGGCCCTGGCCGACCGCATCTCCGGCATCTTCGTGCCCATCGTGCTGGGCATTGCCCTGCTCACCCTGGTGGGGTGGCGCGTCTACGGCACCGGCATCGCCTTCGCCTTCTCGGCGGCCGTGGCCGTCCTGATCATCGCCTGCCCCTGCGCCCTCGGCCTGGCGACCCCCGTCGCCCTGCTGGCCGGTACCGGCCGTGGCGCCCAACTGGGCATCATGATCCGCGGCGCGCAGACGCTGGAGCGGGCCCGTGCCATCGGCACCATCATCATGGACAAGACGGGCACCATCACCTCGGGTGAGATGAACGTGACCGCCATCGCACCCGTGGCCGGTGGGGATCCCGACGAACTGCTGCGCATTGCCGGGGCCCTGGAACGGCCCTCCGAGCATCCCATCGCCCAGGCCATCTCGCGACGGGCTGCAGATGCCGGTGCATTGCCCGCTGCCGAGCACTTCATCAACCTGCCGGGCCGCGGCGTGAGCGCCTTGATCGAGGGACGCGAGGCGCTGGCGGGCAACCAGCTGCTGCTGCAGGAGCGTGGCATCAGCATTCCCGAGGGCCTTGGCCGGGCCGTCGAGGACGGCAACGCCCAGGGGCAGACGGTGATCCTGGTGGCATGGGACGGCCAGGCGCGTGGCGCCATCGCCGTCAGTGACACCATCAAGCCCACCAGCAAGGCCGCCATCGCCCAGATGAAGAAGCTGGGCCTTCGCACGGTGATGCTCACCGGCGACAACGAGCGCGCGGCCCAAGCCATCGCCGAGGGTCTGGACATCGACGAGGTGCACGCGAACGTCCTCCCGGCAGACAAGGTGGCCGTCGTCGCCGCCGCCCAGGAGGCCGGCCGAGGGCAGAAGAGTGGCCAGGTGGCCATGGTGGGTGACGGCGTGAACGACGCTGCGGCCCTCACCCAGGCGGACCTGGGGATTGCCATGGGGTCCGGAACGGATGCTGCGATCGCGGCCAGCGACATCACCCTGATGCGCTCGGACCTGATGCTGGCCGCCGATGCGGTCCGGTTGAGCCGCCGCACCCTGTCCATCATCAAGTCGAACCTGTTCTGGGCCTTCTTCTACAACGTGGTCTCCATCCCGGTGGCGGCGGCCGGCTACATGAACCCGATGTTCGCGGGCGCGGCCATGGCCTTCAGCTCGGTCTTCGTGGTGCTGAACAGCCTGCGGCTACGGGCTTTTCGCCCGCTGGCCGGCTGACGGGCGCATCTGTTGCCCACGCAGGCAATGGTCGCACCTCATGGGGTGCGACCATTCGTCGTCTGGGGGTCACCCACGGGTGTCACCCGCGTCACCCGGACAATCACCCGTGGGTGGTAGTTGAACGCAGAACCTGATGACACCATTGAAACGTTCAAGCAGTGGCAGACACTGTGGAAACCTGCGGGACCTCGAAATTGCTCGGGGGAGTGGCGAGTGCTCGCAGTCCTGCAAATGGCCGGATCCAGGCGCGGAGAGCGCAGGAGCCGGCCATTTGTGTTCGCGGGACCACTCGCCGTCGTCCGGCCGGATCACGCGGGCCCGCAACATTGGAAACAGATGCAGAACGACCCCCTCAGTGCATCGGTTGCACTGAGGGGGTCGTTCGGGATCTGTCCCGGATGCGGCCTCCGACGGCTCAACGGCCGTAGGTGGCCTTCGCCTTCTCCAGGGCCGCGACGTAGCCGGCCCGCTCGTAGGCGTCGGCCTGCGCATCGGCCGGCACCGCCAGCAGCCCGCGGGCCTGCTCCAGCGTCAGCTCCTTGCGCTTCAGCCAGGTGGCCAGCCCGTCGTTCAGCTGGGCGGCGTAGCCGGCGCCGTGGCGCACCAGCGACGACGTCGTCATCACGACGTCGGCACCGGCCAGGACGTACTTGACCACGTCATCGGCCGTCTCGACACCCGTCGTGGCCGCCATCGACGCCTGGATCCGCCCGCGCAGCGCGGCGATCCAGGTGCGGGGCAGGCGCGCCTCGGAGGGCTGGGAGAGCTCCAGGCCGGCGACGACCTCCAGCTTCTCGATGTCGATGTCCGGCTGCAGGAAGCGGTTGAACAGCACCAGGCCGTCGGCCCCCGCCTGGTCCAGCTCCACGGCCAGGTGGCCGAAGGAGCTGAAGAAGGGGGAGAGCTTCATGGCCACAGGCACACTCACCGCGTCCTTGACGCCCTGCAGGATGTCCAGGTGCCGCTGCTCCACGTCGCTGCCGGAGGTGCTGACATCACCGGGAACCATGTAGACATTCAGCTCGATGGCCGCCGCACCCGCGTCCTGCATGCGTCGTGCCACGTCCACCCAGCCGCCGTGCGTCGCACCGTTGACCGACGCGATCACGGGGATGTCCAGCTTCTTGGCCCCGGCCTCCAGCAGCTCCAGGTAGCGGCTGGTGATGCCACCCTCGTTCGCCGCGGGGGTGGGGAAGTAGCTCTGCGCCTCGGAGAAGCTCTCCTCGTGCAGTTCGGTCATCGCCTCGGCACGGGCCGCCTCATGCCGCAGCTGCTCCTCGAACAGCGAGTACATGACCACGGCGCCCACGCCGCCGTCCTGCAGCGCCTGCATGCCGTCCACGCTCTGCGAGAGCGGGCCGGCGGAGGCCACCACGGGCGTCTTGAGCTCAAGGCCCAGGTAGCTGGTGGTCAGGTCGATGCCGGTCACCTGCATGCCGGCCGGCGCATTGGCCACCGGGGCAGCGGAGGCCTCCCGGATGGGCACGACTCCCGGCCGCAGCTGGTCGGTGGCATTGGATCCGGCGGCAGCCTTCGCGGCGGCCGAGGCCACGGCGGCCTTCAGGGCTTCACTCATCTCGGGCATGGTCAGGCATCCTTTCGTGCATCGGCAGCGAATTCGGAGGCATGGCGGGTAGCCATCCGTTCGTAGTCCAGCCAGCGACGTTCCACCTGCTCCTGCGCCAGCTCCAGCAGGCGTTGCGCCTCGTCCGGATCTGCGTTGAAGAGCATCTTGAAGCGCAGCTCGTTGGCGTGGTACTCCTTCAGGCTCATGCGTGGTCGCGGGGAGTCCAGCAGGAAGGGGTTGCCCCCCTCGTTGCGGACCACCGGGTTGTAGCGCATCAGTGGCCAGTGGCCGGAGTTCACGGCTTTGTACTGCTGGTCCAGCCCCTTGCGGATGTCGATGCCGTGGGCGATGCAGTGGCTGTAGGCGATGATCAGGCTCGGGCCGTCATAGGCCTCCGCCTCACGGAAGGCCTTCAGCGTCTGCTGCGGGTCCGCGCCCATCGCCACGCGGGCGACGTAGACATTGCCGTAGGCGATGGCCTGCATGGCCATGTCCTTCTTGTTGGTCACCTTGCCACCCGACGCGAACTTCGCGACGGCACCCATCGGGGTGGACTTGGAACTCTGGCCGCCGGTGTTGGAGTACACCTCGGTGTCCAGCACCAGGACGTTGACATTGCGTCCCGACGCGAGCACGTGGTCCACGCCGGCCGAGCCGATGTCATAGGCCCACCCGTCGCCACCGACGATCCACACCGAGCGACGCAGCAGGTGGTCCGCGACGCTGGCCAGATCGGCAACCTTGGGGCCGCTCATCGTCGCCAGCTTCTCCTGCAGGCGTCCCAGCCGCTCCGCCTGCGCAGCAAGATCAATCTCCTGCTTCTGCGGGGCGTTCAGCAGCCCGTCGACGAGCTCGTCATCGGCCAGTTCTCCGCGCAGCTCCTCCAAGCGGGTGCGGGCCAGGTTGGTGTGGAAGTCCGCTGCCAGGCGAAGACCCAGACCGAACTCGGCATTGTCCTCGAAGAGCGAGTTGGACCAGGCCGGGCCGCGGCCCTGCGCATTCTTCGCCCAAGGAGTGGTTGGCAGGTTGCCGCCGTAGATCGACGAACAACCCGTCGCGTTCGCGACACTGGTGCGGTCACCGAAGAGCTGGGTGAGCAGCTTCAGGTAGGGGGTCTCGCCGCAGCCGGAGCACGCACCCGAGAACTCGAACAGCGGCTCCAGGAACTGCGTTCCACGCACCGTCCCGAAGTCGACGCGCGAACGGTCGTTCTGCGGGAGCGTCTCAAAGAAGTCGACATTCTTCTTCTGCTCTGTACGGTCCAGCACCGGCGCCAGGTTGATGGCCTTGCGCTGCGGCTGGCCGATCGGGTTGACCGGGCACGCCTCGACGCACAGGCCGCAGCCGGTGCAGTCCTCGGCATAGACCTGCAGGGTGTAGCGGGTGTCCGGCAGGCCCGCCGCGTTCAGCTCGACGGTCTCGAAGCCCTCCGGGTGCCCTTCCAGCTCGCCGGCGCCGTAGTACTTGGCGCGCAGCACGGCGTGCGGGCAGACGAAGGAACAGTTGCCGCACTGGATGCAGGCCTCCGGGTCCCATACCGCGATCAGGTCCGAGATGTTGCGCTTCTCGTACTTGGTGGTGCCCGACGGGTAGGAACCGTCGATCGGCAGGGCGGAGACCGGCAGGTCGTCGCCGCGGCCGGCCAGCATGGGTGCGGTCACCTTCTGCACGAACTTGGGGGCGAAGTCCGGTACCGGGGCCAGCAGGCCGTGGTCCGAGGTGGTGCTGCCGGGCACCTCCAGCTTGTGCAGCTGGGCCACCGACGCGTCGACCGCCTTGTGGTTCTTCGCGACGATCTCCATCGACTTCTTGGAGTAGGTCTTGGTGATCGCCTTCTTGATCTTCTCGATGGCCAGTTCGCGGGGCAGCACCCCGGAGATCGCGAAGAAGCAGGTCTGCAGCACCGTGTTGGTGCGGCCGCCCAGCCCGGCATCGCGGGCCACCGCATTGGCGTCCACGACGTGCACGTTGATTCCAAGATCAATGATCTTGGCCTGCAACGGCTCGGGCATCCTGTCCCAGACCTCCTCCACCGGGTACGGCGAGTTGATCAACAGGGTGGTGCCCTTGCGGGCGAACTCCAGCACGTCCACGCGCTCGAGGATGGACCAGTGGTGGCAGCCGATGAAGCCGGCCTTGCTCACCAGGTACGGGGCCTTGATCGGGTTCGGGCCGAAGCGCAGGTGGCTGACCGTGCGCGAACCGGACTTCTTCGAGTCGTAGACGAAGTAGCCCTGCGCGAAGGTCTCGGGATCCGAACCGAGGATCTTGATGGTGTTCTTGTTGGCGCCCACCGTGCCGTCCGAACCCAGGCCGTAGAAGACCGCACGCAGAGTGGCCGGGTCCTCGATGTCCAGGTCTGCGTCATAGGGCAGGCTCAGGTGCGTCACGTCGTCATTGATGCCGACGGTGAAGCGTGGACGGGGCTGCTCCAGTGCCAGCTCGTCGAAGATGCCGACGACCATCCCGGGCGTGAACTCCTTCGACGAGATGCCGTAGCGGCCACCGATCACGACGGGCATCGTCTCGCGCTGGCCACGGCTGACGGCCTCGCCCAGCGCGGTCATGACGTCCAGGAAGAGCGGCTCGCCGCCGGCGCCCGGTTCCTTGGTGCGGTCCAGCACTGCAATGCGACGCGCACTGGTGGGGATGGCGGCCAGCAGCTGCTCGGTGGGGAAGGGGCGGTACAGACGGATCTGCAGCATGCCGACCTTCTGGCCCTGCTTGGCCAGGTAGTCGATGGTCTCGCGCACCGTCTCGGCGCCGGAACCCATCACCACCACCACGCGCTCAGCGTGGGGATCGCCGTAGTAGTCCACCAGGTTGTACTGGCGGTGCGTCAGGGCGGCGAAGTTGTCCATCACCTTCTGCACCACCGACGGCGCCCAGGTGTAGAAGGGGTTGGCCGTCTCGCGGGACTGGAAGTGGGTGTCCGGGTTCTGCGCGGTGCCACGGATGAAGGGGTTGGCGGGGCTCAGTGCGCGGGCCCGGTGCTCCCGCACCAGGGAATCCGGCACCATGGCGCGCAGCACCTCGTCGGACAACCGCTCCAGGGTGTTCAGCTCGTGGCTGGTGCGGAAGCCGTCGAAGAAGTGCACGAAGGGCAGCCGGGTGTGCATGGTGGCCACCTGGCTGATCAGCGCCATGTCGTGCGCTTCCTGCACGCTCGCGGAGCTGAGCATCGCGACGCCGGTCTGGCGAACGGCCATCACGTCCTGGTGGTCTCCGAAGATGCTCAGTCCCTGCGTGGCAAGGGAACGCGCGGCGACGTGGAAGACCGTGCTGGTCAGCTCGCCGGCAATCTTGTACATGTTCGGGATCATCAGCAGCAGGCCCTGCGAGGCGGTGAAGGTGGTGCACATGGCACCGCCCTGCAGCGCACCGTGCATGGCGCCGGCCGCGCCACCCTCGGACTGCATCTCGACGACGGTGGGCACCTGGCCGAAGATATTTGTCCGGCCGTGGCTGGCCCACTCGTCGGCCAGTTCGGCCATCGTCGAGCTGGGGGTGATGGGGTAGATGCTGCACAGCTCGTTGAGCCGGTAGGCGACGTCGACCGCGGCCTCGTTGCCGTCGACGATCAGCCGCTCACCGGGCTCGACGGGTGACTGATCGTGTCCGCCGGGCTGGCCGTAGGGCGCGGTGACGCTCTCCGGCATCGGCGGGACGAAGGCTCCGTAGGTGCCGGACCGCTGGTCGCGCACCGGCTCCTGGGGAAACAGCTTGTAGGACTTCTGCTTCTCGGTCATCAGTTCTCCGGAATCATCTCGATGGCATGCACGGGGCACTGGTCGTAACAGCTCGCACAGCCGGTGCACTTGGAGTAGTCGAAGCGGTAGCGGTGGCCGGTACCGAGCTTGATCACGGCATCCTCGGGGCAGGCGCCCAGGCAGCCGTCACACTCGAAGCAGTTGCCGCAGCTCAGGCACCGCTTGGCCTCGAAGACGGCCTGGTCGGCGCTCAGTCCACCGACCACCTCGTCGAAGCTGTGGCGGTCGTCGTCGGCCAGCTCGGGCTGTTCCCGACGGGTGTGATCGGCCCCGAAGTACCACAGGTGCAGGTCGTCGAAGCCGACGACCGGGTGCTTGACCTTGGGCTCGCCGATGTACTGGTTGAGCCAGCGGTCGATCTGCTTGGCGGCCTTCTTGCCGTGGCCGACCCCGATCGTGACGGTGCGGTCACTGGGCACCGCGTCGCCGCCGGCGAAGATGCCGGGAACGTCGGTCATCAGGGTCTCGATGTCCACGTTGACCACGTCGCCGTTGAAGCGCATGCCGGGAATGTTGTGCAGGAAGCGGGTGTCGGCATCCTGACCGATCGCCAGGATGACCGTGTCGGCCTCCAGCTTCTCGAACTTGCCGGTGCCACGGGCCTTGCCGTTCTCGTCGAGCTCCATGATCTCGACGGTGAGGTCCTCCTCGTCCATCGAGCTGATGGTGCGCAGCCAGTTCATCTTGACGCCCTCACGCTCGGCCTCGCTGGCCTCCTCCTCGTGTGCGGGCATCTGCTCCTGGGTGCGTCGGTAGACGATCACCGACTCCTCGGCGCCCAGTCGGCGGGCGACGCGGGCCGCGTCCATGGCGGTGTTGCCGGCGCCGTAGACCGCGACCTTGCGGCCCAGCACCGGACGCTCGCCGGAGGCGACGTCACGCAGGAAGCTGACCGCGTCCACCATGCGGGAGGCGTCCTGGTTGGGGATGTCCACGCGCTTGGACAGGTGGGCGCCGACGGCGACGAAGACCGCGTCGAAGCCACCCTCGGAACGCTCCTTCTCGAGGTCCTCGACGGTGTGGTTGAGGGTGATGGTGACACCCATGTCCACCAGACGCTTCACCTCCGCGTCCAGCACATTGCGGGGCAGGCGGTACTCCGGGATGCCCCAGCGCATCATGCCGCCGGGCTTGTCCCCGGAGTCGCGGATCTCCACCTGGTGGCCCAGACGGGTGAGGTGGTAGGCGGCGCTCAGGCCCGACGGGCCGGCGCCGATGACCAGCACCTTGAAACCGGTGTTGTTGCGGGGCTTCTCGAAGGACCAGCCCTTCTCGATGGCCGTGTCACCCAGGAAGCGCTCCACCGAGTGGATGCTGACCGAGCCGTCGAGCTCCACGCGATTGCAGACGTTCTCGCACGGGTGGTAGCAGACGCGACCGTGGATCGCCGGGAAGGGATTGTCGCGGGTGAGCTGACGCCACGCCGCCTCCTCCTGACCATGCTTGATCAGGCGGAGCCACTCCTGGATGTTCTCGCCGGCCGGGCAACCGGCATTGCACGGCGGGAGCATGTCCAGGTAGACGGGCATCCGGGTCCGCACGGGACCGACGCGCCCTGCGGCACTGGCGAGGTCTGGTAGTTGGGTGATGTCCCGCGCCGGGGCGGGAACCTGGTTGGCCGGGGCGAGTTCCTGCTCGCCCTGCGAGCCCTGTACTGGCTGGGTCATGCTGCGTCCCTTCCACGTCGGACGCGACCGGGTTGCGTCCACTACAGCCGATAGTAACCACGCCGTGGAAAGAGACGATTGTTAAGGGTTGCCTAAGTCATGCAGCGGTCCCCGAGCGTGTCGCTCAACGATCCCCGCGCCTGTCGAGGGGTCACGCCTGCGCGTCGAGCGCCGCCTCCAGCCGCTCCAACTTTCCGGTCATCTCGCCGGTGTGGCCCGGCCGGACATCCGCCTTCAGCACCAGCGCTACGCGGGAGCCGTACTCGCCGACCGCCTCGGTGGCGCGCTTGATGACGTCCATGCACTCGTCCCAGTCGCCCTCGATGGTGGTGAACATGGAGTCGGTGCGGTTCGGCAGGCCGGACTCACGCACGATCCTGACGGCCGCGGCGACGGCGTCGTGGACGCTCGCCTCAGGATTGTCCCCGCCCTTCGGGCCGGTTCCGGACGGTGCAACGCTGAAGGCAACAAGCATGGCGCCAGTGTAGGCCGGGGTGGGGCTCCCGCGGGAAGCCCCACCCCGGCCGGGCAACCGGCCACCGTCAGCTGCAGCAGGACCCTTCGCCGGTCTCCTTCTTCGCCGAGCGCAGTGCGGCGTCGACGATCAGGAAGCCCGCCAGGCTGGTGGCGAACAACGGCGCCAGCCACCACACCGATCCGACGGTGACTGCGCAGTGTCCTGCCGCGGGCGCTCAGGGTTTTGCCGCCGGCGCTGAGGGTTTTGCCGCCGGCGGTCTGGTTGCGGCGTCCCCGCCACCACAGGATCAGCCCGACGAGGGTGATCGGGGCCAGCCACGAGGCGGCCAGTTCGGAATAGATCCGGCCCACATCACCCAGCAGCAGGCGACGGTGCAGCTCGGAGAGCCAGGCGCGCTCCGGGAAGCTCTGGCCGCTGCCGTAGAGCACGGTGTCGCCGCGCACCGCACCGGTGCCGGGGTCGACGAAGACGGCGCGACGGTAGCTGGATGACTTCAGGGTGGCGTCGTCGAACATCACCCGGGTGGTGTCGCCGGGCTTGCCGACGATGACCCCGCTGACCTGCAGGGCCGGGTGCTGCTCCTGCGCCGTGGCGACCTGTCGGTCGAGGGCGACGGTCTGGGCCGTGGAGCTGGCGTGGATCTGGTCGGCATGGATCACCTGCTCGGCCGCCGGCGCCAGCGCGTAGAGGAAGCCGGTGATGGCGGTGACCAGCAGGAAGGGGCCGACGAGGATGCCGGCATGGAAGTGGATGCGTCGTAACAGCTGGATGAATGTGGTGCGCTCGTCGCGCGCACGCGTCGGGGTCTTGATTGGGGCAAGGGTGGCCATGGTGGAACTCCCTGAAATCCCGTGAGGGCTGGTGTGTGGGGTCGTCGTCCCGCGACGGGGCAGGATGCGACGAGGCGCGCGGGCAGGCTCGCGCGAACCACGGATCGGTCACGATCCGTGGAATGGGGTTCTCACACCAGGACGGGGGGTCCGCTTCGGGGCGGCGGGGCAGGCAGGGCCCACCGGCTGGGGCGCATCACCACATGGACGGCCGGCCGGAAGGCGGGTGTGACCATCAATGGGGTGAGCCTGACGGGCTGCAGCCGGTGCAGCCACGCACCGAGCTGTGTGACCAAGTGGCCGAGTACCAGCAGGAGCAGCGCGGAGATCGCGGCCGCGGCGACGTGGTTGACCAGCATCGCGGGTGGCATCGCCAGCGGGCCGGCGGTGCCGTGGTCCATCCCCGCCATGCCGGCGTGACCTGCCATGCCGGCGTGCATCGTGGAGTGGTCCATGGTCTCGGCGAGGCGGTTCATGCCATGCGGGATGGTCGAGACGGCCCCGGGTGAGACCACAACGTCCGGGGGCCCCAGAGTGCCGGCCTGGTAGCCGAGGTGTCCGGCCAGCTGGCCCAAGCACAGGGAGATGAAGGTGCCACCGCGGCGGGGCGCAAGACGGTTCGAGCAGAGCCACAGCAGGGCCATCATCAGCAGCAGGGCCGAGCAGCCGGGAAGGTCCGGCAGTGCCCCGCCCGCCTCCAGATGCGCGGAGGCCGATGTCAGCACCGACAACGCCACCACGGCGGTGGCGTCGAAGGTCTTTCGGCGGGTTGACACCGCGCAAGCCTAGGGGTTCCCGCGGTCAGGAACGCAGGCCCATCACCCGGGCCCGGTCGATCGCCTCGTCGCGATTGGCCACTCCCAATTTCTTGTAGATCCGGCGCAGATGGGTCTTGAGGGTGTTGAGGCTGATGAACAGCTCCTCGGCGGTCTCGCCGAGGGTCTGGGATGAGTCCAGGTTGGCCAGTACATGGCGCTCCGCCTCGGTCAGCGGCACCTCCTTGCGGCTGGCGACGGCCATCCGGGTGTGCCGTGCATTGGGGGTGTTCACCCCCAGGCGGTCGGCCAGCACCCCGGCCCGCTGGAAGGCCTGCAGCGCCTCGTCCCCGCGATGCATGTCGTCGGCGGCCACCCCGAATATCATCAGCGCGTGGAGCGTGTGGCGAGCATTGTCCAGGGCGGAACCGCCCTGCTCCGCGACCGGTTCCAGCAGGCCGTAGGCGGTGCGGGAGTCGCCCTTGGTCAGGGCCAGACGGGCCCGGAGCACCACGAGGCCGGACTTGCCCTCGGGGAGGTCCATGGCCTCCATCCGGTCGAACTCCTGCTGTGCGGCCGCCACATCACCCATCGCCAGGGACGCGTCGAAGGCCGCGCGGGCAATCAGCGAATCGTGCATCACCGTGCTGGTGGGGCGCGGCTGGTCACGGTAGGCGTCCACCAGGCGCCGGGCGCCGGCTGGATCGCCAAGCGCCATCAACAGGTTGGCGTTGGTGTGGGTACGGAAGGCGTCGTTCTCCGCCAAGTGGTCCTCGTGCTGGTTGAGCTGGTCCAGCCAGCGTCGTGCCGCGGCCAGGTCTCCGGTGTCGATGGCCGTCCTGGCCAGTGCCATCAGGGCGAACTCGTCCAGACCATCGGTGGTGAAGAGGGTGTCCGACGAGATGAGGATGGCCTCGTCGGCCAGCCGGTGTGCGTCGGAGACGGCGCCGTGCTCCGCGTGGATGAGGGACAGGGCGGACAGGGTGATCACGATGGCCCACGGCACGTTCACCACACGCGCCATCCCCAGGGCGGACATCAGGACCTCGCGTGCCTCGGACAGCCGGCCCTGGTGGAGCAGCCACAGGCCGTACTCGGTACGCACCACGGACAGCAGGGCCAGGTCCAGCTCGTGCACTCCCGACGAATCCGCTTCGCGGGCGATCTCCAGGGCGCGGCCGATGTCGAACTCGTCGGGGTAGCCCACCCGGCGCACCATGCCGAGCGCGAGTGCCGTGTAGCCCAGCCGGCCCGTGGTGTTGCGTTCGATCATCTGGTGCGGATCCACCGTCGCGATCTGGGCAATCATCGTCTGGGGTGTGGCAAGCCCACGGGAGATGCTGCGCACCATGTCCAGCTCCCAGCCGGGTGGCAGCAGCTCGACGAGCTGCGGCAGGGCGTGCATCAGTTCCGGACGGTTCAGGTGGACGGTGATGAACTCGGCGGCCAGCATCCAGGCCAGGTCCGCCAGCCCCACCGTCATGGCGAGATCGATCGCCTCCAGCTGTTGGCCACGGTTGCGCAACCACAGGGCGGCGCGCTGGCTCAGCTCCGCATGACGATCGGGCCGGTTGCGCGCCAGTTCACGGATCAGGTAGCCGCGCAGCATCGGGTTGAGCTGAATGGTGTTGGCGTCGTCCCAGGTGATGGGCACGCCGTGGGCCTGCAGCCGGCTCAGCTGGGCGGCGGCATCGCCGCGCCCGGTCATCCAGGCGGCGGCCAAGGGGGCAAGGGAGGGCAGCGCCGCGAGTTCCTGCAGCAGGTCGACATCGGCCGACGACAGGCCGGCGAGCACCTCGTCGGCAATGTAGCTGTCGGCCAGCCGGGTCATCTTCGACGTGTGGGACCAGGTCAGTTCCTCCGCGGCGAGCATCGTCACGATCGCGGGCCAGCCCCGCATGCCGGCCATGATCTGGTCCAGCGCCTCGTCCGGGAGGTTCGGGTTGTTCTCCAGCAGGGCCCTGCGCACCTCGTCGCGGGTCCAGGCCAGCTGGTTGGCGTCAAGGTCAACCAGCAGCCCTCGGGCGGCCAAAGTCCCCAGCGGGGCCTCCGGGCGCGAGCGGCCGGTGAAGACCATCCGCAGCCGCGCGTCGCGTTCCGCCAGATCCAGGGCATGGGCGACGAGGGCCTGGTCCGCAATCAGCTCGCCGTGGGCCAGCACCAGGACCAGCAGGTCGTGTCCTTCTTCGTGCCCGGCGACGGCCTCGTCTAGGTCAGTGCTGTCGCGTACCCAGTGGGAACTGAATTCCGGGTGGGTGGAGAGCCAGGCCTCGACCAGGGTGCTCTTTCCGTGCCCTGCGGGAGCGGAGATCACGGCGACGCGGCCACGCAGCAGCCTGTCGAGGGAGCGCACGAGCCGCGGAGGTGTCCCCAGCCCATGCCCGGGGGTGTAGCGGTTGTCCTCCTGCTGCCCCATCCGATGTCCTCCCCTGCGGGCCTGTCGCTCCTTCCGGCCGACGGTCCCGGAACGGATGTCTCATCAGGCTAGCCTTCCGTCGGGACCATGTCACCCGGTGTGTCACCCCTGAATGCGGGCGAGCCTCACCCCCCGGTGTTCCTGTTGGGGGTGTGAGGGGGGAGTCACCGACGGGCGGTGGATCCGGCCCTTGACGGCGCCATCTGCACCACTCGGCTGCACTGCGCCACGACTTCGGGATCGTGCGTCACCACGATGACGGGGGAGTCCCCACAGACTCTCCACAGGTCTTCCATCAGGGTCTCGGCCGTCTCCGCGTCGAGGTGTTCAGTGGGTTCATCCAGAACGAAGACCTGGGCCGTCTGGGGCGTGCCCGGATCACCCGCCAGCAATCGGGCCAGGGCAAGCCTCCGGACCTCCCCACCGCTGAGCGTGGCGCCCTGTTCCCCGACGATGCGGTCGGCGGGCAGGTCCAGCCCTGCCGCGGCCAGTGCGGCCGCCACCCGAGCCTCGTCGGCATCCCGGTTGCCGATCCGCACATTCTCCGCGACGCTCGTCGCGAAGATGTGGGCGTCCTGAGCCAGGAAGCCCACCTGGCCCCGGGTGATGACCCGTCCGGAGAGCGGCGGGATGAGCCCCATCACCGTCGCGGCCAGGGTGGTCTTGCCCACCCCGGAGGGCCCGGTGATCGCCACCCGGTCCCCGCGGCGCACCACCAGGTTGAGGTCTTCGGCCAGCGCGTGACCGCCGGGCCAGCCGATCGTCACGCCGCACAGCTCCAGGCCCGGCTCGTCGCAGGCCTCGGCCGGCGGCCGGTCACCACGCCCGACGCTGGGGGCATCCAGCAGTGACTGGACACGGACCAGGCTGGTGCGTGCCCGGGTCCACGTCTGGGCGGCCTGCGTGAAGGTGGCCAGCACCTCGTGCAGGGCCAGCGGGGTGAGCACCAGCACCGCAAGATTGCGGCCGAGGAGCATGCCGCCGGCCACGGCCCTTCCGCCGACCCACAGGGCGGCGATGACGGCAATGCCTGCGGCCAGCACCTGGCCCGCGGTCGCCAGGCCGCGCGTCCAGGCGGCCCGTCGATCGGCGGTCTCCAACCGGTCCTGCAGTGCCGCCTGCCGGTCCAACCTCGCGCGGCCCCGGCCATAGGCCACCAGGTCCGGGGCATTGCGGGCGAGCTCGTGCATTGCGACGGCCAGCTCCGCCCGCGCCGCCACCGCTCGCGCATCCGCCGTCCGGCTCAGGCGCTGAGCCAGCCACGGCAGCAGGATCCCCGCCGCCAGGGCGCTTGCCAGCAGCACGGCGGCGGAGCCGGGGCTGAAGAAGGCCAGGGCGATGCTGGTCCCCAGCATCACGATGCTCGCCGAGCACAGTGGCACCAGCACGCGCACCACGACGTCCTGCACCGCCTCCACATCGGCGACCAGGCGGGTGAGCAGGTCTCCCTGCCGGGAGCCCAGAAGAGTGGTGCGGCTCAGCCGGTCGTAGGCGTGCAGGCGCAGGGCTCCCTGCATCCGCAGCGCCAGGTCGTGGCCCACCAGTCGTTCCGCATACCGGGCGACGCCCCGCAGGATGCCGAAGAAGCGCACCCCGACGGCCGCAGCCTCCAGGTAGAGCACCGGCGGGTGCTCGGCGGCCCGGCTCAAGAGCCAGGCCGAAACCGCCATCAGGGCCACCGACGCCCCGCTGGCCAGGCTGGCGAGCAGCACTGACAGGGCCAGCCGTCGGCGCCCCCGGGGCACCACGTCGAGGGTCCGCATCACGAGCCTCACCGCACACCCCCAATGGTGACGACGCGGTCCGCGCCCGCCAGCACCGCCGGCCGGTGGCTCACGATGACGGCACCCGCCCCGCTGGTGCGCACGGCATCGATCACGGCCGCCTCCGCCGCGGCATCGAGACCCGCGGTGGGTTCATCCATCACCAGCAGGTGTGCGCCACCGTGGCGGATCCGCAACAGGGCCCGCGCCGTGGCCACCCGTCGCAGTTCGCCCGCGGAAAGGCCCTCCGCCTCGTCGCCCACTGGCCGGTCAAGGTCCAGTTCGGCCCCGCCGGCCAGATCCAGTACCTCACGGAGCCGCTCCCGGCTGGCGCCCGGGCAACCCATCTCGATGTTGGCGGCGATGGTGGCCTCCGGCATGCCGGGCTGCTGACCTACCCAGGCCAGACCCGCTCTCCAGGCTTCGGGGTCCTCGGCGGTGTCAGCTCCGGCGTGGAGCACCCGGCCGGAGTCAGGCGCCAAGAAGCCCATCAGTACGGCCAGCAGGGTGGACTTGCCGCCACCCGACGGTCCCTGGAGGGCGACGACCTCCCCCGGGGCAATCGTCAGGTCCACGTCGTCGAGGACGGGTGCGGGCGCTCCAGGCCACGTCAGGCGAATGCCCTCCAGCGTGACCTGGCCCGGACTCAGCAGAACGGACCGGGACGCCCGTCCAGGAGGCGCGGTCTCGGGGACACCGGACCCCTGGTCGTCTGCCCCGGACCGGCCTGCCGAGTCCATCCGCGAGGCCTCGATGATCCCCAGCGCCTGGTCCGCTGCGGCCATCCCGTCGGCGGCATCGTGGTAGTGGGTGCCCACCTGGCGCACCGGGAGATAGGCCTCGGGGGCAAGGATCAGCACGAACAGGGCGGTGCGCAGGTCCATCTGGGCGAAGACCACGCGAAAGCCCACCGTCACCGCCACCAGGGCGACGCTCAGGGTGGCGAGCAGCTCCAGGGCGAAGGAGGACAGGAAGCTGATCCGCAGCGTGCGCATCGTCTCGTCACGGTTGCGTCCTTCGGTGATCCGCAGGCCCTCCAGCTGGCCGCGCGCCCGGCCGAAGACCTGCAGCGTCGCCAGCCCGGCCACCAGGTCCGCGAAGTGGTTCGCCAGCCGGGTCTGCACCTTCCACCGTCGCTCCACCTGCTGCTCCGTGGTCCAGCCGATCAGGGCCATGAAGACCGGGATCAGGGGCAGGGTGACGGCGATGATCACGGCGCTCGCAGTGTCCTGGCGCAGCACCATGACGCCCACCACCAGCGGAACCACCACCGCCAGCACCAGCTGTGGAAGGTACTTCGAGTAGTAGCCGTCCAGCGCGTCCAGTCCCTGCGTGGCCAGGGTCACCAGCGTCGACGAGCTCACCGAGGCATCCAAGGGACGGGACAGACGGGCGGCCGCCAGGTCTCGTCGGAGGCCGGCCTTGACAGCGGCCGACGCGTGGTGGGCCAGCGTCTGGTGCAACCAACCCAGGGCCGCCCGGAGCAGGAAGACCCCGGCCAGGCCCAGGGTCCAACCCCGCATTCCGTTCAGGTCATGGGTGGCGAAGACGTGGCTGATCGCGTCGGCCAGCAGCTGCGCCTGGGCGACGATGGCGCCGGCCTGCACGGCCCCGACCACGGCAAGGGCGACCAGGAAGAACCTGGTCGCCCTGCCACGTCGCACGAGGCGAGCGTCGATCGGACCTGCCATGGGCGCGAGCCTAGCCAGCCGCCTTCGTCATCCGGCCGTCGACGCTCCGCGGCGCGGCTTCGTGATGGCCATCTGGGGCAGGTTGCCGACACCGAGGCGCTTGCGGAAGACCCAGTAGCTCCATGCCTGGTAGCCCACCACCACCGGCACCGCACAGCCGGAGGCGATGGTCATCAGTTTCAGCGTGTAGGGGGAGCTGGAGGCCGTCGTCATGTCCAGCGGCAGGCCGGTATCGGCGCTGATGAAGCCCAGGTTGCCGTACATCTTGGCGAAGATGTCGATCACCAGGAAGGCGATGGCCAGGCCGGTGAAGGCGAAGGCCCAGCCGTCGCGCTCCTTCTTCACCATCGCAGCGGCGATGAACAAGTAGGCCACCGCCATGAGGCCGAAGACCCAGCAGATCGCCGTGGCGGCGGTGCCCAGCCACGAGGTCTCGGCGGCCGGCCATGCAATGTTCTGCCAGAGCACGAATGCAGCCATCAGCACGGCGCTGGCCAAGGTCGCCTTCAGCGCGAAGCCGTTGGCGCGGGTGCGGATCTCGCCCTTGGTCTTCAGCGCGATGAAGACGGCGCCGTGGGCCAGGAAGAGCACCACGAACAGGACGCCACCCAGCAGGGCGAAGGGATTGAACAGGCTCCAGAAGCCCTGGGCGATCAGCTGGTCCGGGCCCACCTTGATGCCCTTGACGAAGTTCGCGAAGCCGATGCCGAAGACCAGCGAGGGCAGGAAGGAACCGATCGTGGCGCACCAGTCGAGGCCCGCCTTCCACTCCTTGGAGTCCCGCTTGGTGCGGTACTCGAAGGCGATGCCGCGCAGGATCAGGCCCAGCAGCACCAGGAAGAGCGGCAGGTAGAGGCCGCTGAACAGCGACGCGTACCAGCCCGGGAAGGCGGCGAACATGGCGCCACCCGCGGTGAGCAGCCACACCTCGTTGCCGTCCCAGACGGGGCCGATGGTGTTGATCATCACGCGCCGCTCGTCGTCGTCGCGGGCCAGCACGGGCAGCAACATGCCCACGCCGTAGTCGAAGCCCTCCAGGAAGAAGTAGCCGAGCCACAGCACGGCGGACAGTCCGAACCACACCATCTGCAGGGTGGTCGGGTCAGCATGCATCGGGGTCATGGGTGGTCAGCCTTCCTCAGTACGCGAAGGACAAGGGGGCATCCTCGTCCTCGACCATCTCGACGGGGGCCACTTCGGGCAGGCCGGCCCGGTTCCATTTCAGGATCAGGCCCATCTCGATGACGGCCAGCACTCCGTAGACCAGGGTGAACAGCACCATCGTCGTGATGGCCTCACCGGCGCTCACCGACGGGCTGACGGCGGTCCAGGTGGGCAGCACACCGGCCACGATCCAGGGCTGGCGGCCCATCTCGGTGAAGATCCAGCCGAAGGAGTTGGCGAAGACCGGGAGGAAGGGGAGCGTTCCCATGGCGATCATCCACACGCGGCCCGGCATCGGGTTGCGGCCCTTGCGCAGCGCCCACAGGATCCAGGCGGAGATGGCCATGCCCGCGAAGCCGAGGCCCATCATGATGCGGAAGGTCCAGTAGCTGAGGGCCACATTCGGGCGGGCATCGACGGGCAGCGTCTTGAGCACCTGCGCGTACTGCTTCTGCAGCTCGGTCTGGCTGCCATCGTCGCGGATGAAGCCCTTGTCCTTGTACTGGGCCTCCAGGTCGTTGATGCCCTGCACCTGGGAGTCGAAGTTGCCGTGGGCCAGGAAGGACAGCAGCTTGGGCACCTTCAGGCTCCACACCTCCTTGGTCCCGTCGAGGGAGCCGAGGGTGAAGATGGAGAAGTCCGGGCTGTCGGAGGTCTCGTAGTGGGCCTCGGCGGCGGCCATCTTCATCGGCTGCACCTCGGTCATCACCTTGCCCTGCAGGTCACCAGAGCCAACCACGGCCAGCGAGGCGCCCAGCAGGACCAGGGCCCCGAACTTGGCCGCCCAGCGCCAGGTGGTGATGTCACGCTCGATGTGCTCGGCCTTCACGGTGGTGCCGGTGTAGTGGAGGTCCTCGCCGGCGACGGCGTGCAGGCGTGCCTTGTGCAGGCGCGCCAGGTGCCAGCCAGAAAGCCCGGCCACCAGGCCGCCACCCACCATGTAGGAGGCGCTGATCTGGTGCGGGAAGGTGGCCAGGAAGACCGGGTTGGTGAGCAGGGCACCGAAGTCGGTGAGCTCGGCGCGGCCATTGCGGAAGACGGCACCCACCGGGTTCTGCATCCAGCTGTTGGCGGCCAGGATGAAGATGGCGCTGAGCATGGTGCCGATGGCCGCCAGGTAGATGGCCATCAGGTGCAGCTTCTTGGGCAGCCGGTCCCAGCCGAAGATCCACAGCCCGATGAAGGTGGACTCGAGGAAGAAGGCCAGCAGGGCCTCCAGCGCGAGGGGCGCGCCGAAGACGTCGCCGACGAAGCGGGAGTACTCGCTCCAGTTCATGCCGAACTGGAACTCCTGCACGATGCCGGTCACCACACCGGCCGCGAAATTGATCAAGAAGAGTTTTCCGAAGAATTTTGTGAGGCGGAGAAAATTGTCATTCCCGGTCTTGTACCAAATGGTCTGGAGTACCGCGACGAGCATGGAAAGCGAGATCGTCAGCGGTACGAACAGAAAGTGGTAGACCGTCGTGATCCCGAATTGCCATCGGGCGATGATCTGGGCGTCCATGATGCGGACCGTACTACTGGGGGTAGTCAATTGCCTCTCGGCAACTAGGCTCTTCCCATGGCGATTCTGGGTGGGCTTGAGATGCGGATCATGGAGATCCTTTGGCAGCAAGAGAATCCCGTGTCCGTGCGCGAGATCCATGAAGATCTGCTGAAGGACCGTACGTTGGCATACACGACGGTCATGACCGTGCTCGACCGGCTTGCCAAGAAGGGGATCACCCACCGTGATCGGGAGGGCCGGGCCTGGCTCTACGTCGCCGGATTCACCCGCGCGGAACTCGTCGTCACCGCCATGCGGGAGGCCCTGGCCGACTCCGGACCGGAGGAACGGACCGCGCTCACCCGCTTTGCCCAGACCCTGCCGGGGCATCAGCAGGACCTGTTGCGCAGCGCCCTGTCCGGACCGGCCCTGTCCTGACCGGCCCTGTCCTGGCCGGCCCTGTCCTGACCGCTCAGGCCACGGGCTCCGGTTCGGCCTCGCGGATCTCCGCATCGGCGGGCAGCGCCCTGCGGATGGGTGCGCCCAGCACGAAACCCACCAGCGCCAGCCCGATGATGAAGGCCAGGGTGCCCAGTGTCAGCAGCTCGAACTGGCCGAAGCTGACGCCCCAGGAGTCGACGAAGTCGTACTCGACGCCGGCCAGCCGCTCCAGGGTGCCGGGGAAGATCGCCACCCAGGAACCGAGCGCCACCCAGGCGGTGCACACCGTCGCCATCCCCACGAAGACGGCATCGGAGCCCGGCACCCGGAAGGGGCGGGGCTGCCACGGGAAGGCGATCCGCAGCTTCGCCGCGGCGGGGATGATCAACAGGTAGCTGAACAGGTAGGTGGTGATGGAGACGCTCAGCACCACGGAGAAGAGCGACGCGGAGGTGCCCGTCAGCTGCATGGCCGCCAGCATGAAGACCGTCGCCACCAGGCCGGACAGGATGTTGACCCGCACCGGGGTGCCGAGCGTCCGGTGGAATCGGCCGAAGAAGCCGCCGAAGAAGGAGCCGTCGGCCGCGGCCATCGCCTGCATGCGGTCGCTCATGATCATCCACGCCGCACCCTGGCCGGTGTTGGCCAGCAGGAACATCGCCGTCGCCAGGGTCATCATCAGCCCGTGCGCGCCGCCGTAGACGCTGAAGACCGTGCTGGTGGCGGTCATCAGTCCGGACACCCCGTCGATCTTCTCGTCGGGGACCACAAGCAGGATGGTGAGGACCGGCACGATGTACAGCACCGCGGCGCTGGCGGAGCTGCGCAGCACGGAGACCGCCACATCGCGCTGGGCATCCTTCATCTCACCCGACGCCGAGGAGGAGCTCTCGAAGCCCAGGAAGGCGAACAGCAGCAGGGGAGTGATCCCCAGGAAGCCGGCCACTGTCGGGCGCATGTCCCCCAGGCTGAAGGGCTGCAGGCCGTGGCGCGCGGCGTAGACCAGCGCGGTGCCCAGGAAGAGCAGCAGGAAGGAGACCTTGAAGAAGGCGCCGACGGTGGGGATCCACTTCGCCTTCTTCAGGCTGAGCACGGCGGCCAGCACCGTGACCCAGATGAAACCGAGCTTGAAGGCGTAGTCACCGGCGCCCCCCTCGGAGAAGTGCACCAGGTGGGTGCGGGCCGCCTCCGCGCACAGGAAGCTCATCGAGCCGCCCACCCACACCGGCTGGGTGATCCAGGTGAAGGCCGACGCGACGGCCGCCGCGGGCCGGCCGAAGGCCTGGCGGACCCACAGGTAGACGCCGCCCTCCCCGACGAAGGCGGACCCGGTCTCCGCGAAGACCAGGGCATAGGGCACCAGGAAGAAGACCGTCAGCACCAGGAGCCAGGTGAAGGTCTGGCCCCCATAGGTGGACACCGAGCCCAGCATCTCCAGGCCGACGACGGCGGAGATGATGAGGAAGATGATGTCGAAACGCCCCAGGGTGCGATGCAGCAGTGCCACCTGTTCCTCTGCGTAGGCGGTACTGGTGGTCTGTGAGACCTCACTCATGCCATTCCCCTTGAAGATCTTGCGCTGGGGCGGGTTGTGGGGGCCTCGGACAAGAAGTCCTACGTCTCTACCGCCGCGCACACGCTACCGGGGTGGGCGGCTGACTCCTTCACCGGGTCATCCTTCGAGCGTCCGGTAGCGGCCCCGCAGGTGGTGCAGGGGCGCATCGTCGGCTCCGGTGTGGGCCTCGTTGACGGTGAAGGTGAGCCGACGGGACCAGCCGAGGTCGTCGGCCGCCTCCAGGCCGAGCAGCGCCCAGTTCTCCGCGGCCACCAGGCGCGGCCCAGCGCTGGTCTGTTCCCATGCGGCCAGCCGGAAGATGCCGCCGGGGGCCGGCGCCAGCCCGGCGAAGGCGTCGGCGAGGTACTCGTCGCCGCTGCCGAGCAGCTGCAGGACGGCGCTTCCGGTCTGCTCGATCCGCTCGCACAGGTCACTGTCCGGGTCCACCAGGGCCAGCGCCCGCCATGGGTCGCCGTCGGCCAGCAGGAGCGAGCTCACCGTCCAGCCCGCCCGCTCCCGCCCAGCTCCCGCCGTCAGCAGGCCCACACGGGAACCCAATCGGCCGCGCAGCTGGCGGGCGGCGTCGCGATCCGGATTGGCGAAGGGGTGCTCGGCGTGGATGGTCATGCCCCCATCTTGCCGTCCGCGACGAGTTCGGCGGAAAACCGGCTCTTCACAGAAGTGAGTGGATCAGGGGTCTGAACCCGCCCGCGTCGAGGACGCACCGAGCGACGTAGTTGACGATGCTGCGGAACCCGCGCGCTGTCCCGCGAAGGTGCTCCAGCAACCCATTCACGGCCTCGGTAGGACCGTTCGATGTGCCTGGATGATCGAAGAACGCCAGGATGTCATCGCGGCGACGCTTCATCGTCTGCCCCAGCGACCGCAGCTCATCGAGGCCAGTCGGAACCCCGCTCTGGAGGCTGCTGATCAGCCGGGTCATGATCTTCTTTCCTTCGGCCGGCTGCTCGGCTTGGTAAGAGTCGATCACGTTCTGGTAGACGCTCCAGGTGACCTCGAACGCGACATGCCGATCATCGGTGAACACCTTCGAGAGCCGGTGCTGCTGCTTCTCGGTCAGCAGCCCAGCCCTGGTCCGGGCGACGCGGCGGATGCCGTAGAGCGGGTCACCGGAGCGGCCCCGATGCCCCAGCGTCTCCTGCTGGACGCGCTGCCGGCAGCGGTCCAGCTTGTCCCCGACCAGAGCCACCACATGAAATGGGTCCATCACCGTGACCACGGTGTCGATCGCTTCGACGGCCGCGGTCTTGTAGCCGGTGAACCCGTCCATCGCCACCAACCTGCAGCGCAATCCCGCTGCCGCTGCCCACCCGAAGCACTCCGCGGCCATCGCCACCTGGTACTGGGCGACGCTGCGTCCAACCAGCAACCAGGCCGCCGACAGGTTCGACATGGGCCGGGTCAGCCGCAATGTCGGCTACGCCTACAGCGCCCGTGAGGACCGTGAGCGCTGCACCGACTTCAAGCGCGCCTACAAGGTGCTCTCCGGGAAGAACGCCCCGGCGAGCACGGTCTGCGCCCGTCACTGAGGCTGCACGACCCAAAGACGCTCGGGTTCCTGCGATCCGCGTGTGTGGCAACACACGCGGATCACGGGAACCCGAGCGCCTTTGTGGCTCAGGCCGAGCATCTCAGGCCGCGTCGTCCTCCAGCGGCGCCGCGAACTGCGCCTGGTAGAGGTCGTGGTAGTGCTCCTTGGCCTCCAGCAGCTCGTGGTGCGTGCCCTGCTCGACGATGGCGCCGTGCTCCATCACCAGGATCAGGTCCGCGTCGCGTATGGTGCTCAGCCGATGGGCGATCACGAAGCTCGTCCGGTCACTGCGCAGTGCCGCCATCGCCTGCTGGACGAGTACCTCGGTGCGCGTGTCGACGGAGCTGGTGGCCTCGTCCAGGATCAGCAGGGATGGGTCGCTGAGGAAGGCCCGGGCAATCGTGATCAGCTGCTTCTCGCCCGCGGAGACATTGGAGCCCTCCTCGTCGATCACCGTGTCGTAGCCGTCGGGCAGCGAGTGCACGAAGCGGTCCACATAGGCGGCCGTCGCGGCAGCGATGATCTCCTCCTCGGTGGCACCGGGCCTGCCGTAGGCGATGTTCTCCCGGATGGTCCCGCCGAAGAGCCAGGTGTCCTGCAACACCATGCCCATCCGGTCACGCAGCTCTCGTCGAGGCACCGACGAGATGTCGACGCCGTCCAGGGTGATCCGCCCGCCCTGCAACTCGTAGAAGCGCATCAACAGGTTCACCAGTGTGGTCTTGCCGGCGCCCGTCGGGCCGACGATGGCGACCGTCTGGCCGGGCTCGGCCACCAGGTCCAGCCCGTCGATCAGCGGACGCTCGGGCAGGTAGCGGAAGCGGACGTCCTCGAAGACAACCCGGCCGCTGATCGGCTCCGGAAGCGAACCAGTGGCCTCCGGCGACTGCTCCGGGGCATCCAGCACCTGGAAGACGCGCTCGGCGGAGGCGACGCCGGACTGCAGCAGGTTGCTCATGCTGGCCACCTGGGTGACCGGCTGGGTGAACATCCGTGAGTACTGGATGAAGGCCTGCACGTCGCCCAGCTGCATGCTGCCGTGGGCCACCTTCAGGCCACCCACGACGGCGATCACCACATAGTTGAGGTTCCCGACGAAGAACATCACCGGCATGATGATGCCGCTGATGAACTGGGCCCCGAAGGCGCTGCGGAAGAGTCCGTCATTGTGCTGGGCGAAGACCTGCTCCACCTCCTTCTGGCGGCCGAAGGTCTTTACCAGCGCGTGGCCGGAGTAGGCCTCCTCGATGTGGCCGTTCAGCTCACCGGTGGACTTCCACATCTGCGCGAAGAGCTTCTGGGAACGCTTGCCGATGATGCCGGCCAGCACCCCGCTCACCGGGATGATCAGCAGCGTGACCAGGGCAAGCTGCCAGCTCACCCAGAACATCATCGCCAGCACGCCCACCAGCGTCAGCAGCGCATTCAGCAGCTGGGAGAGGGTCTGCTGCAGGGTCTGCGAGACATTGTCGATGTCATTGGTCACGCGGCTCAGCAGCTCGCCGCGGGGCTGCTTGTCGAAGTAGCTGAGCGGCAGGCGGTCCAGCTTGGAGCTGACCTCCTGGCGCATCCGGTAGATGGAGCGCTGCACGACGCCGTTGAGGAGCCAGCCCTGCGCGAAGCCCAGCAGGGAGCTGCCCACGAACAGGGCGAGCGCCAGCAGCAGCCAGTGCCCCAGCCGGTCGTAGTCGATGCCGACGCCGGGGACGGCGCCCATCTTCTCCACCATGTCCGCGAACTGGCCGCCGCCCCCGGCTCGCATCCGTTCGACGACGACGCTGGTGGGCGTCCCGGCCGGGAACTGCTGGCCGAGCATCTGCCCGATCGCGCCGGTGAAGATCACGTCGGTGGCCTTGCCCAGGATCTTGGGTCCGACGACATTGGCCCCCACACCCACTGCGGCCATCAGGATGACGCCGCCGATCAGGGGGCGTTCGGGACGCAGGTGCCCGAGCAGGCGCCGCAGGGAGACGCCGAAGTTCACTGGCTTCTCCCCTCCCATGGACATTCCCATCGGGCCCTGGGCGCGCCCGCCGTGCTTGGGGCGTGCGGGTGCGGTCTGCGCGTCGACGGCCGCGGCCGCCGCCTGGTCCGCATTCATCCCCTCGGCGGGCTCGGGGAGCGTCGTGCCGGGGCTGTCCTTGATGTCGGCCGAGCTTGTCGAAGCCTCCGGCAGGGCGCGGCGTGGGGTGTGTTCGGGGGTGCTCATGCTGCCTCCTCGGCGCTCAGCTGGGAGTCGACGATCTCGACATAGGTGGGGCAGCTCGCCAGGAGCTGGTCATGGGTGCCGCGGCCGACGATCCGGCCGTCCTCGAGCACCAGGATCTCGTCTGCCTCGCGGATGGTGCTCACCCGCTGGGCGACGATCAGCACCGCGGAACCGGTGGTTTCCTTGGCCAGGGCCGCGCGTAGCCGGGCATCGGTGGCGACGTCCAGTGCGCTGAAGGAGTCGTCGAAGACGTAGATCCCGGGCTTCTTCACCAGGGCCCGGGCAATCGACAGGCGCTGGCGCTGCCCGCCGGAGACATTGGTGCCACCCTGGGCGATCTCCGCCTCCAGCTGGCCGTCCATCTCGCGCACGAAGTCCGCGGCCTGGGCGGTCTCCAGTGCCGCCCACAGCTCGTCGTCGGTGGCATCCGGCTTGCCATAGCGCAGGTTGCTGGCGACGGTGCCGCTGAACAGCCAGGGCTTCTGCGGAACCAACCCGACCCGGGCCCAGAGGGTGTCCGGGTCGATCTCCCGCACGTCGATCCCGTCGACGAGCACCTGCCCGCCCGTGACGTCGAAGAGGCGGGGGATCAGGTTGACCAGGGTGGACTTGCCGGAGCCCGTGGAACCAATGATGGCGGTGGTGCGGCCGGGGGCGAGCTGCAGGTCCATCTCGTCGAGCACGGGCACCTCGGCGCCCGGGTAGGTGAACTCGACGTCGCGCATCTCCAGCACGCCGCGTCCGGCCAGCTCGGTGACGCCCTCCTGGGGCGGGATGACACTGCTGGAGGTGTCGAGGACCTCCATGATGCGGCCGGCGCAGACGGCGGCGCGCGGTGCGAAGACCAGCATCATCGTCGCCATCATCACGCTCATCAGGATCTGCATCAGGTAGGTGAGGAAGGCCGTCAGCTGGCCCACCTGGATGTGACCCTCGGCAATCCGGTGGCCGCCGAACCACATCACGCCCACGGATCCCAGGTTCATGATCAGCATCACGAAGGGGAACATGAAGGACATGTGGCGCCCCAGGCTGGTTGCGGTCTGCGTGAGGTCCGCATTGGTCTGCTCGAAGCGCTTGGCCTCGTGGGGTTCGCGGACGAAGGCGCGCACCACCCGGATGCCGGTGATCTGCTCGCGCAGTACCCGGTTCAGGTTGTCGATCCGGGTCTGCTGGATGCCGAACAGCGGGGTGACCCGCCAGATCAGCAGCACGACGCCGGCGGCCAGGGCCGCGACGGCGGCCAGGATGAGCCAGCTCATCCCCGGGTCCTCCCGGACGGCCATGATGATGCCACCGACCATGGTGATGGGGGCGCTGATCATCATCACGCAGGTCATCAGCACCAGCTGCTGCACCTGCTGCACGTCATTGGTGGTGCGGGTCAGCAGGCTGGGGGCGCCGAAGTGGTTGAGTTCGCGGCTGCTGAAGCCCAGCACCCGGTGGAAGATGGCGTCGCGGACGTCGCGGCCGAACTGCATGGCGGCACGGGCGCCGAACCAGACGGCGGCAATCTGCGCGGCCACCTGGACCAGGCTGACGCCGAGCATCCAGGCGCCGTGGACCCAGATGTAGTGGGTGTCGCCGCGGGCGACGCCCTGGTCGATGATCCGGGCGTTCAGGTTGGGCAGGTAGAGCGACGCGATGGTCGCCACCAGTTGCAGGGCGAGGACGGCCCCGATCAGGCCCCAGTAGGGCTTGATGTGGCGGTTGATGAGTTTGATCAGCACGGGTCTTCCTTGGTCATGCCGTGCAGCAGGAGCTGCGCGATGCGTGCGGCGTCGGTGAGCCGACGGTCCGAGATGTGGGGATGGCTGGTGGCGAAGGCCATGCCTCGCACCAGGCTGGCGGCCTCTTCAGGGCTGCAGGTGAGCCGTTGGGCGTCGGTCTCCAGGACGCGGACGATGGCGGCGTGGAGCTCCTGGGCGCGGGCCTCGTGGAGGGCCTGTCCCTCGGGGGTGTGTTCCTTGGGCTTGTGGCGCAGCTCGTCGGCCTCGGGGCTGGGTATCTGGAAGAGGGCCGCGAAGACGGCCGAGACCTCGTCGATGCTGCGTTGCAGCCTGCCGACGGTGAGCATCACGCGTGTCTCGAGGCCGGCGGTGCGATCGATTGCGTCGAGGTCCCGCACGATCACCGTGGTGTCCATCGCATCGGCGATCACGGCCTGCATCAGGTCTCGCTTGGTGGGGAAGACGCGGAAGAGGGTGCCCTCCGCGATCCCGGCCGCCTCGGCGACCTGCTTGGTGGTGAAGCTGCCGCCCAGCTCCAGCAGCAGGGGGCGGGCGGCGCGCACGATCTCGGCGCGGCGTTCGTCGGGGGGAAGTGATGGTGCTCGTGGTGTCACGTCGACGAAGCCTAGTGAGTGAGTACTCACTCATTCAAATGCACCTTGTGGAGTGGCAAGGCCTGACCGGCGCTCGTGGCAACCTTCTGTCATGTCCACCCAGCACACCCCCGACCCACGCGACGTGGACACCGCGGCCCGCATCCTCGGCCAGGCCTTCTGCGACTATCCCGTCTTCACCGCCACCCTCACCGACCCGCTGCGCCGACAGGCCGCCTTGCCGCTGACCTTCCGGTCCCCCTGATCCGGCAGTTCGCGCCCCGTGGCGGGCTGGACCTCTTGGATCGGGAGGGCGAACCCGTCGGAGCTGCCCTGTGGGCGGACGGCACCCAGGACGAGGCAGGGCTGCTGGTCTCGCTGCGCAGTGGGCAGCTGAGCTTTGCGCTGGCCGCCGGCCTGCGCGACGCCGTGGCGCTGATGCGCGTCCAGGAATGCAACGTCCGCGTGCACCGGGAGATCATCCGGGAGCCGCACGCCTACCTGCTGGCACTGGCCGTCGCTCCCGGTCACCAAGGAACCGGCGCCGGCAGCGAACTGCTGGAACGTGGGCTGGCGCGGGTCGACGGGGCCGGTCTGCCCGCCTACCTGGAGACCAACCTTCCCCAGAATGTGAGGCTCTACCGCTGCCACGGCTTCGTCGTCGTCCGGGAGGGCCGGGGCCAGGGTTACGACAGCTGGTACATGCTTCGCCCTGCCCGCTGAGCCCTGCCCGCTGAGACCTGCCCGCTGAGACCCTGACGGCGCCGGGAAGGCCGAAGAGGGCCGCTGGGCTCGTGTCAGGATGGGGACATGGCCAGCGATTCCCTGCAGGGACGGCACTTCGACGCCGTCATCTTCGACGTGGACCAGACCCTCGTCGACTCCGCCCGCACCCTCGGCGAGGTCTGGGGGCGGTGGATGGCGGAGTACGACGTCGAACCCGACACCTCACGCAGCTGGCACGGCTGGACCAGTGAGGCCATCATCCGGCTCTGCCTGCCCGAGGAGCGCGTCGCGGAGGGCCTGCGGCGGATCGAGGAGTTGGAGACCACCATCACTGAGGGCATCACCGCCCTGCCCGGCGCAGCAGAGTCTCTCGCGGCGCTGCCTCCCGAACGCGTCGCGGTGGGCACCAGCGGCACCGCCGCCGTGGCTCGCGCCCGGCTCGCCGCGGCAGGCCTGGACTGCCCCCCGGTCCTGGTCAGCGCCGACGACGTCGAGCATGGCAAGCCGGCTCCGGACGTCTTCCTGGCCGCGGCCCACGGGCTGGGCGCCGACCCCACCCGGTGCCTGGTGGTGGAGGATGCCGCCGCGGGGCTGGCAGCTGCCCGTGCCGCGGGGATGGCCACCCTCGCGGTGATGACCAGCACCCCGCCGGACCAGCTCGACGCCGACGCCCGGGTGCGTGACCTGTCAGAGGTGGCCTGGCGCGTCGACGAGGCGGGGATCGCCGTGGAGCTGTGAGCGGGAAGCGCGGGTGGGCAGGGAAACGGGGCGGCGCCCCCACGGCACCGCCCCGTCCGGCTCCGCACACCCCACGTGTGCTTGTCGAGAGACCCTACTTGTCGTAGGGGTCATTCTGCGCGTTGTCGATCAGGCTGCGGGCATTGCCCTCCCCGCGGTCCGCGGCCTCACGCGCGGCAGCCGCCTGTGCATCCAGACTGGCGACGTCCTGGGGAGCGCCCTCGGTGGTCACGCCCTGGTTCCGGGTCACCACCGTGTCGTCCTTGTGGGCCATTCGGTTGTCCGGGTCCTCACGGCCGAAGTGATCCGCGCTCTCACGGGCGTCGCGGGTCACCTGCGCCTCACGCAGACGGTCTGCCTGCGAGTCATCCTGCACAGGTTCGCCGACGGCCTCGATGGGGTCCGGGGCCACGTCATCGCCGGTGGGCTGGGCGTCGATGGGCTCGACGCGGTCCGGGTCCTGATCTGCGTCTGGCGCGAAGCGGTTGTTCTCGCTCATCACTGTCTCCTGGTCCCTGCTGCCGGTACTTTGGAGTCTCCACCGTAGGAGCTCGTGGTGCTCCCCGTCACGCGGATTCGCTGGCCGCTGAATGACCGCAATGCTCACGATAGGCTGTGACGGTGAGTCAGAAGAGCCAAGACCAGTCCGCTGCCCCCGCCGTCGAGGGGCCCTCTGTTTCCGAGCAGATGCAGGTTCGGCGCGACAAGCGCGAGCGCATCCTGGAGGCGGGCAAGCAGGCCTACCCCGCCGATCTTCGTCGCAGCCACACCCTGACAACGGTCCGCGCCACCTGGGGGCACCTGACCGCCGGTGAGGAGACCACCGACGAGGTGACCATCGGTGGCCGCGTCGTGTTCATCCGCAACACCGGCAAGCTGGCCTTCGCCACGCTGCAGGACGGCTTCACCCATGCCGATTCTGGTGAGCGGCTGCAGGTGATGCTGAGCCTCGCCGAGGTGGGCGAGGAGGCCCTGACGGCATGGAAGGCCGACGTGGACCTGGGCGACTTCGTCTGGGTGCGTGGCCGCGTGATCTGCTCCAAGCGCGGTGAGTTGTCCGTGATGGCCGCCGAGTGGCGGATGGCCTCCAAGGCGCTCCGCCCGCTCCCGACGCTGCACAAGGAACTCTCCGAGGAGGCCCGCGTCCGCCAGCGCTATGCGGACCTGGTCGTGCGCCAGGAGGCCCGGGACATGGTGCGCACCCGCGCCGCCATCTACCAGGCGATTCGTCGCACGCTTGACGGCCAGGGCTTCCTGGAGATCGAGACCCCGACGCTGCAGCTGGTCCACGGTGGTGCCGCGGCACGACCCTTCAACACCCACCTCAATGCCTTCGACATCGACATGACCCTGCGCATCGCGCTGGAGCTCTACCTCAAGCGGGCGATGGTGGGCGGCGCGGACCGCGTCTACGAGATGGGCCGCATCTTCCGCAATGAGGGCATCGACTCCTCGCACTCGGCGGAGTTCACCATGCTCGAGGCCTACATGAGCTGGGGCGACCAGTTCACCATCGCCGACGTCATCAAGGACGTCGTGATGGCGGCCGCCGAGGCCACCGGCATCCACCAGATCGAGACCGACAAGGGCACCATCGACCTCGACGGCGAGTGGACGTGGCTCAGCTTCTACCCGGGGCTGTCCGAGGCGATGGGGGAGGCCATCACCATCGACACCTCCGCCGAGCGACTCATCGAGCTGCTTGAGGAGCGCGAGATCGACCACGACCCGAAGTGGGCCCCCGGCAAGTTGGCGATGGAGCTCTTCGGTGAGGTCGTCGAGCCGACTCTGCTCAACCCCACCTTCGTCTGCGACTACCCGGCCATCGCCCAGCCGCTGGCGCGTCCGCACCGCAGCGAGCCCGGCCTGGTGGAGGCCTGGGACCTGATCATCGGCGGCATGGAGCGCGGCACCGGCTTCAGCGAGCTGGTGGATCCCGTCGTCCAGCGCGACGTGCTGACCAAGCAGTCGCTGGCGGCCGCCGCGGGCGATCCCGAGGCGATGCAGCTCGACGAGGACTTCCTCAATGCCCTGGAATTCGGCTGCCCGCCCATGGGTGGCCTTGGCCTGGGCATCGACCGCCTGGTGATGCTGTTCACCGACGCGGGTATCCGCGAGACGATCCTCTTCCCGCTGCTGAAGCCGCTGGGCTGACACTCGCCACAGATGCAGATCGACCCCCCAACGCACGTATTGCGTTGAGGGGTCGATCTGCATCTGTTCCGAATCGGCAGACACTCCGAGCCCGTGTGGTTACTTCCACATGGTGGCGATGCCGAAGGCCGACATCATCAGGCCCATCCCCACCAGGACATTCCAGTTGCCGAGCGCACGCATGCCCGGCACCATGTCCCCGGCGATGTAGAAGACCACCAGCCAGGCGACGCCCAGCAGACCCGTGGTGATGAAGGCATACGGCACCCACGCGGTGCTGCGGGTGGCCGTGTGGCGTTCACGGTCACGACGCTTGGCGGCGATCTCCTGCTTGGATTCCACCTTGTGCTTGGTGGCGGCAGCCTTTCGGACCTTCGACTCGGGCAAGACCTTCTCCTGGTTGGGTGGCATGGACGTGGTGTTGGGCGGCAGCGTGCCGCCCTCACGCGGGTAGCCTAGTTGAGACTTCCCCCGAACACCCGTCGACCTCACCCAGGAGGCAAGGTGGAACCCCGCCGCAGCCTGCCCCGCCAAGGCCTGGCTCGGCGTGTCCTGCGCCGGGTGCACGTCGCCTCGCTGCACCAGCGAAACCGCCCGGTCTCTGCCACCGCACGCTTCGCGTCGCTCCTGGTGGTGGTGCTCGCGGGGGCGATGATGGCCATCAGCGCCCGGACCAGTGGCGGGACGGACCTGCGCCCGGACCGCAACCAGGACCTCGTGGGCCTGGTGCGCAGCCAGGCCGAGGCCAACCTGGAGCTGCAGCGCAAGGTGGAGGCACAGCGCAACCAGGTGGATGCCCTGGGCGTCAGCACCGGCGGTGAGGACGCCACCGGACGTCGCGCACTGGAGCAGGCCAACAAGGAGGCGGGCCTCACCCCGGTCAAGGGCCCCGCGATGCGGGTGACGCTCACCGATGCCCCCCTCAGCGTGAAGCCGATGGGCATCGACGAGGACCTGCTCGTGGTGCACCAACAGGACATCCAGATGGTGGTCAATGTCCTGTGGGCTGCCGGAGCGGAGGCCATGACCATCCAGGGGCAGCGCGTGACCAGCCTGACCGGCATCAAGTGTGTCGGCAATACCGTCGTGCTGCGGGGTGTGCCCTATGCCCCGCCCTATGTGATCACCGCCATCGGGGACCCGGCACGGCTGGAGGCGGCGCTGGCCACCAGCAAGGAGGTGGCCGTCTACAAGGAGTACGTCGACGCATACCGGCTGGGATGGAAGCAGGAGCGTCTGGCGCAGGTGCGGATGCCGGGCTACACGGGCTCGCTGGCCCTGGAGAAGGCGAGCGTCGAACGCTGAACGCGGTGCGTCGGCCCGTCCTGCGTCCGCCAGAATGGGGCGCATGGCCCGCATCCTGGTGATCGACAACTACGACAGCTTCGTCTACAACATCGTGCAGTACCTGGCGCAGATCGGTGCCGACGTGGAGGTCTGGCGCAATGACGACGCGCGCTTCTTCGTCGACGGGGAGTTCACCGACGAGTGGGCCGATGGCTTCGACGGAGTCCTGCTCTCACCCGGCCCCGGCACACCGGAGGAAGCGGGGGTGTGCATCGACGTGGTGCGGGGCCTGACCGGGCGGCTTCCCATCTTCGGGGTCTGTCTGGGTCTGCAGGCCATGGCGGTGGCCCTCGGCGGCACCGTGGGGCGTGCCCCGGAGCTGCTGCACGGGAAGGTGAGTGAGGTCTTCCATGACCAGGGTGGCGTCTTCGCGGACCTGCCGAGCCCCATCACCTGCACCCGGTACCACTCACTGGCGATCGTGCCCGAGACCCTGCCGGACTGCCTGGAGGTGACTGCCCGCACCGCCAGCGACGTCATCATGGGCGTGCGGCACCGCGAACACCCGGTGGAGAGTGTGCAGTTCCATCCGGAGAGTGTGCTGACACAGGGCGGGCACCAGATGCTGGCTCGCTGGCTCGTCGAGTGCGGCGACCACGAGGCTCCGGCCCGCGCCACTGGCCTCAGCCCCCTGATGAACCTGGGCTGACCACCTCGGTTCCCGAGCCCGTCGAGGGGTCAGGCCGGCTTCGAGGGGGCGGCGCTGGACTGCTCACTGGAGGGCGCCGGCGACGGGGTGGCCGCTGCCTGCCCCACGCCGATCGTCACGGTGGAACCCTTGGCGGCCTTGCCGCCGGCGGGGCTCTGGTCCACGACGGTGCCGACCATCGCCTGGTCCGTCACCTCGGCGGGGGTGGTGATGACGTGGAAGCCGGCCGCCTTCAACTCGCTGATGGCGGCATCCCGGGGCTTGTTGGTGACCTTGGGCACGTCCACCTCGTCGGTGGTCTGGGTCTCGGTGGCCGACGGTTGTGCCGAGGGAGTCTCGGTGGTGGGCGTGGCCGAGGCCGGGGTCGGGGGCGCGACGGGCTGCGCCGTGTTCATCGTGACATTGATTCCATCGGCGCGGACAGCTTCTTCGCGGCCGTTGGCCCTGGGCCACTGACTCTTGACAGTCGCCTTGGGATCAGACGAAGGAGGGTCTTGGGTGAGTGTGAAGCCAGATTCCTGCGCAGTCTTCTGGGCGTCGTCCCAAGTCATCCCCACGAGATTTGGCACCACTGACTTACCGGTGGCAAGCGATAGGACCACCTTCTGGGTGGCAGGAACCACGTCGGCTCCCGGCGCAGGATTCGAGGTCACCACCTGCCCGGCCTTGAAGTCCAGGTGTTCCTTCTCCTGATCCGGGCGAGCCTTCTCGGTGGTGATGTTCTTGGTGACGAAGCCGGCCTCCACCAGCGCCCTGCGGGCGTCGTCGGTGGTCATGCCGACGATGTTGGTGGGGATCTTGTTGGTCTTGGGGCCGTCATTGATCGTGATGGTCACCGCCGAACCCTTCGGGGCCTCCTTGCCGGCCAGCGGGTTCTGGTCCACCACCTGGTTGACGGTGTCCTCCTCGCCATAGGTGTGGGTGGTCTCCACCCGGAAGCCCGCCGTGGTCAGCTGCGCGCTGGCGCCCTGCTCGGTCTGGCCGATGACGGTGGGCACGGTGGCCATGTCCGCATTGCTGGTGGGCCTCAGGTAGACGTAGGCGCTGATCCCGCCGATGGCCAGCAGGGCCGCGAGCAGCAGGGCCAGGATCCAGGCAATGGGGGAACGCTTCTTGGGCTCCTCGTCCATGATGGCGTCCTGCTCGCCTGTCAGCGTCCCCACCCCGGCCGGGCTGGCGCTGGAGGCGCTGGCGGCCACCACCGTGGTGGCCCCCGAGGACTGGTCGAGCGGAGTCGTCACTGCCGTCGGCGCGACGGGGGCAGCGGGCACCGCGGCCTGCACCTGCTGGCCGGCCAGCAGCCGTGCGATGTCGTCGCGCATCTCCCGGGCGTCCTGGTAGCGCTGCGCGGGGTCCTTGGCCAGGGACTTCAGCACGATGGCGTCCATCTGTGGCGTGAGCTTGGGGTCCAGCGTCGACGGTGGCACCGGGGCCTCGCGGACGTGCTGGTAGGCGACGCTGACCGGTGAGTCGCCGACGAAGGGCGGGCGGCCGCACAACAGCTCGTAGAGCAGGCAGCCGGCCGAGTAGATGTCCGAGCGGTTGTCCACGGTCTCGCCGCGGGCCTGCTCGGGGGAGAGGTACTGTGCGGTGCCGATCACGGCCGCCGTCTGCGTCATCGTCGCCGAGGTGTCCGCGACGGCGCGCGCAATGCCGAAGTCCATCACCTTGACCCGGCCGCTGGGGGTCAGCATCACATTGGCGGGCTTGATGTCACGGTGGATGATGCCGGCCCGGTGGCTGGTGCCCAGGGCGTCGAGCACCCCCTGGGTCCACTCGAAGGCCTTCTCCGGCGGGATCGGGTCGTCGGAGCGCAGCAGGTCCCGCAGGGTATGGCCCTCGACGAGCTCCATCACGATCCACGGGACGGCGATCCCGGTCTTCTCGTCGGGCTCCTCGCCGGTGTCATAGGTGGAGACGATGTTGGGGTGGTTCAACCCGGCCGCGGACTGGGCCTCGCGGCGGAAGCGGGCCTGGAAGGTGGGGTCCGTCGCCAGGTCGACGCGAAGCCGCTTGACCGCCACCTCGCGGCCCAGGCGCACGTCGACGGCGCGCCAGACCTCGGCCATGCCACCTCGGCCGATCACCTCGTCGAGCTTGTACCGCCCGCCGAGGATCGTGTCTGGCTGGGTCATCGCTGGGATCCTTTCGACCGGGCGACTTGACGGGCGTCATGGTCAGGCGCCGTCCATTGTGCCGAGTGAGTCTGGCAGGAGCATGAGAGCATTGTCAGAGTAGCCTGTGAAAGTGGCGTGACAAGGAGATTCATCGCATGGACTCCACGACGGCGGCGAAGACCGGGCCGGCCAGTCGGCCACCGGCGATGTCGCTGCGGGAGACCTGCGCGTCCTCGATGAAGACGGCAATGGCCACGTGCGGCTCCTCGGCGAAGCCGACGAACCAGGCATAGGGGTTCTTCTTCAGGTCCCACTGCGCGGTGCCGGTCTTGCCGCCGACGGTGATGCCCCCGACCCGGGCGGCGGTGCCGGTGCCATTGGTGACCACGTTGACCATCATCTGCTTGAGCGCGCGGGCATTGTCGGTGTCCATGGCGCGCTCCAGCTCTCGCGCGTCATTGCTGGTCAGCACCGACAGGTCCGGATTGCGCACCTCCTGCACCAGGTAGGGCTGCATCACCTGCCCGTCATTGGCGATGCCGGCGGCCACGACGGCCATCTGCAGCGGGGTGGCGGCGACGTCGAACTGGCCGATGGCGCTCATCGCCGTCTGCGGCTTGTCCGGGCTGGCCGGGAAGCGGCTGGTGGCCGGGTTCAGGTCACCCTCCAGGGAGCTGTCGAAACCGAACTTCTCGGCCTGCTCGCGCACCTTGTCGGCACCCAGTTCCATGCCGAGGTTGGCGAAGGCGGTGTTGCAGGAGACCTGCAGGGCATGGTCGATGGTGGAGGTGGCGCCCCCACAGTCCACCTCATTGCTGAGCTTCGTGGAGGTCTGCGGCAGGGTCATCGACGCCGGTGAGGCGACGGTGGAATCAGCGGTGCGGCCGTCCTCCAGCGCCGCGGCGGCAGTGACCAGCTTGAAGGTGGAGCCGGGGGGATAGGTCTCCTTGGTGGCGCGGTTCACCAGCGGGCGTCCGGGGTCCGCATTCAGCTTCCTCCACGCCTGCTGGGCCGCCGCGAGGTCCGTGGTGGCCAACTCGTTGGGGTCATAGCTGGGCTTGCTGACCAGGGCCTTGACCGCCCCGGTGCGGTAGTCGATGGCCACCACGGCGCCCTTGCGGGTGCCCAGGGCCTGGCTGGCGGCGCGCTGCGCCTTGGCATCGAGGGTGGTCTGCAGGCTGGCGCCGGCCGGCTTCTTGCCCGTGACCGTGTCCATCAGCCGGCCGAAGGCCTGCGAGTCGTCGGTGCCGGACAACTGCGTGTTGTAGCTGGACTCGAGCCCGGCCCGCGCGAAGTCATAGGAGTAGTAGCCCGTCGCCGCCGCGTAGAGGGGGCCCTCGGAGTATTCCCGGGTGTAGTTGAAACGGCCCTTGGACGCCTTGGTCTGGGCAATCGGGGTGCTGCCGACGAGGATCGCACCGCGTTCCATGGCGAACTCTGCGTCCCGGGTGCGACGGTTGCGCGCGTCGGCATCCAGCGAGGCATCGCGGAAGACGGCCGAGTAGCTGAGGTTGGCCAGCAGGGCGAAGAACATCATCGCCGCCACCAGGGCAACCCGACGGATCGGGTGGTTCATGCTGCTCATGCGTCACCTCGCGGGGAGTCGGCGCGGACCACGGGGATGGGCAGGGTGTCCTCGTTCTCGAAGCTGGCGTCGGTGCTGGGCAGTTCGGTGGGGCCGGGGCGACGGGCCTGGTGACTGACCACCAGCAGGATCCCGACGATCACCCAGTTGGAGATCATGGCCGAACCGCCCTGGCTCATGAAGGGCGTCGTCAGGCCGGTCAGCGGCAGCACGCGGGTGACGCCGCCGATGATGGCGAAGACCTGCAGCGCGAAGACGAAACCGAGGCCGCAGGCCAGCAGCTTGCCGAAGGGCTCGTGCGAGGCGAGGGCGGCGCGCAGGCTGCGGGCGACGATGATGCTGTAGACCATGATGATGCCCATCAGGCCGACGATGCCGATCTCCTCACCCAGCGAGGTGGCGATCATGTCGCTGTAGGAGAAGGTGGTCAGGGCGGGACGGCCCAGTCCCCAACCGCGGCCGGTGAGGCCTCCCCAGGCCAGGCCGAACTGGGCGCTGATCACCTGGGTGTTCTGCTCGTAGTTCTCGAAGGGACGCAGCCAGGAGTCGAAGCGCACCTTGACGTGGCCGGCGAAGTGGTAGGCCAGGGTGCCGCCCAGGCCGATCATCACCAGACCGAGGATGGGCCAGCCAGGCTTCTCCGTCGCGACGTAGAGCATGACGACGAACAGGCCGAAGAAGAGCATCGAGCTGCCCAGGTCGTTCTGGAAGACCAGGATGGCCAGGCTCGCCAGCCACATGATGATGATGGGGCCCAGGTCCCGCAGGCGCGGGAAGTCGATGCCCAGCACACGTCGCCCGGCCAGGGCGAGCACCTCCCGGTGGTCCGTGAGGTAACCGGCGAAGGCGATGGCCAGCACGATCTTGGCGATCTCCGCGGGCTGGAAGCTGTACGGGCCGATGGTGATCCAGATCTGGGCACCCATCCCCTGGCTGGTGCCGAGTCCGGGGACAAGGGGCAGCAGCAGGAGGACCAGGCCGGTCAGGAAGAGCAGGTAGGGGAAGCGCTGCAGACGTCGGTGGTCACGCAGCCAGCTGACGACCACGACGAACAGGACGATCCCCAGGACGGTCCACATCATCTGGGTGTCGGCACGGTGCAGGGCCGGCTTCTCCGGCAGCGGCACCTGGTCGATCCGGTGGATCATGGCCAGGCCCAGTCCGTTGAGCAGCAGGACGCAGGGCAGGAGCAGGGGGTCGGCGTAGGGCAGCCGCCAGCGCACGACGAGGTGCGCGGCGATCCCGACACCGAACCAGCCGGCGGCCAGCAGCGGCAGGTTGGCGGGCAGCCGTCCGAACAGGTTGATCTCCACCAGCAGCCAGCCGGCGAGGCCGATGGCCAGCGCGAACAGATCCATGAAGAGCTCGACATTGCGGCGTCGACGGTAGACGAACAGGTCTCCGTCCGCGGGTGCCGCGGTTGTGACGTTGCTCATCAGCACTCCTCCATGGCACCGGGCTCGGAGGCCGTGGACGCGCTGCTGCTGGGGGTTGGGGTGGTCACCGCCCCACCGGGCGAGGCCGAGCTGCTCGGCCCGACGAGCGGGGTCTGGCCGGGGGTGGCGGCCACGGTGGGGGAGCCGGCCGGTGCAGGGCGAGAGGCAGCGGGCGTGGGCGTCTTGCCTCCGGAGGCCTTGCGCTTGGCGATGCACGCGTCGGCGCGGGTGCGCAGCTGTGTGACGGTCGTGTGCGCGGCATCCAGACCGGCGACGGGGATGGTGGTGCGCACCTTCTGCTGGAAGTAGGGCGGCAGGTCGTCGACGAACACGTCGGACTGTTCGGCGACCTCACCGAGCTGCAGGCCGAGCACACTGCCTGGCAGGCCGCGGAAGATCGCCACCTGCTCGTCCTGTTCCCCGACGAAGAACTGGGTGCGGCTGTAGCGCCACGCGCCATAGCCCCCGCCGCCGAGGACCAGTGCGATCGCGGCGGTCAGCACCAGGGCGGTGAGCAGGGGGCCGCGGCGGCCACCCTTGGGGGCGTAACGGGACTTTTCGGCGTCCAGCAGCAGCGGCGCCTCGGCATCCTCGAGGGCTCGTTCACCGGTGGCCTGGGGTTCGGGCCGGATGTCCTCGGGCGCCAGGACGGGGATGCCCGTCAGCGTGTGTTCCACGAGCTCGGGGATCTCGCCGTCGATGGCGGCACCCACGATGACGCCTTCGCGGGCGTCCAGGGCGACGTCGTGCGGCACGACGTCGGCGAGCAGCACCGTGATGTTGTCGGCGCCGCCGGCGCGGTGCGCGGCGGCCACCAGCTTGGCCATTGCCTCGTCCAGGTCGGGGGTCTCGACGATGATCTGACGGATGGTGGTGTCCGGCACGAAGCCGCACAGGCCGTCGGAGCAGAAGAGCAGGCGGTCGTCGAGCATCAGGTCGACGCGGTCGAGGTCCGGCTCGTGGTTGGGCTGGCCATTGAGCACCTTCAGCAGCAGCGAACGGTGCGGGTGGACGGCCGCCTCGGTGAGGCTGATCTTGCCCTCGTCCACCAGCGACTGGACCCAGGAGTGGTCGTGGGTGAGGCGGTGCAGCACACCACCACGCAGCAGGTAGGCGCGCGAGTCACCGATGTGCAGCATGCCGAGCTCGGCGCCGGTGAACAGGGCGCCACAGACGGTGGTCCCCATCCCGTCGAGCGCCGGATCGGCCTGCACCAGGTCTGCCAGTGTGTGGTTGGCGCGGCTCAGCGCACCGGCCAGCAACTCGTCGGTGTCCTCGATGGAGTGGGGGCCGTCGGCCTTGAGGATCTCCCTGATGGCGACGGTGGAGGCCAGGTCACCGGCGGCGGCACCGCCCATCCCGTCGGCGACGACGAGCATGGAGGGCGAGGCGTACCCGGAGTCCTGGTTGTTGCGGCGCACCAGGCCAACCTCGGAATGGGCGCGGAAGTCGAGCGAGAAGGTCATGTCAGGGCTCCAGCCTGAGCTGGGTGCGCCCGATGCGGATCAGGTCGCCCGGGCCGACCCGGGTGGGCTGGGTGATCTTGACGGCGTTGACATAGGTGCCATTGGTGCTGTTCAGGTCTTCCACCAGCCAGCTTCCGTCGTGCTCCGGACGCAGCACGGCGTGGCGGGAGCTGGAGAAGTCGTCGTCGATCCGCACGGTGGAGTTGTGCGCGCGGCCCAGCCCCATCACCCCGTCGAGCGGGTAGACGGCGCCTTGGCCGCGTCCCTCGGTGAGCACCAGGCGGGTGGCGACGGGGGGCAGTTCTACGGCCTGCGACTTCTTGTCCTCCCTGCGGCGACGAAGTCCCCGACGCTGCGGGCTGGGCTTGTCGGTCTCCAGGCGTTCGCCGAAGATGTCGGTGCGGATCACACCCGCTGCCAGGGCGATGAAGACCCAGATCAGTGCAAGGAAGCCAACCCGTACTGCGGCCACGAGGAATTCCAAGGTCAGGCCCCCACGGGGGAGTGCACCAGCATCCGGGTGGAGCCGATCTCGATCCGGGATCCGTCGTCCAACTGGGCCTCGCGGACCTTGGCGCCGTTGACGATGATGCCATTGGTGCTGCCCAGGTCCTCGATGCTGATGGCGATGTCGTCGCCGGTGCCGCGCACGTGGATCTGTGCGTGGCGACGGGAGACGCCGGGATCGTTGATACGCAGGTCCGCCTCGGACCCACGGCCGATCAGCAGGCCGGGGGCGTTGAGCGGGTGGCGCACGCCGTTGACCTCCAGCACCAGTGTGGAGCGGCGGATCATCGTCGTGGACGCCGGTCCGTCGGCCTGCTGGATGCCGGCGACGGCGGCGCTGAGCACCGTGAAGCGGCCGGTGGGTAGGTTCGGGGCCAGCTCGTAGGCGATGGAGATGGGGCCGTTGAAGACGTAGTGGCGTTCCGCGGCGTGCTCACGCAGTTCGGGCACGATCTCGCTGGTCAGCGTCTTGGAGTAGGGGACGAGCCGGTCGTAGTCGTGCTGGCTGAGCTGCACGGTGAACTCGTTGGGCACCAGACGCTTGTCCCGGCTGAGCAGCTTGGCCTCGGCATCCAGTTCCCGCTGCAGCCTGGCCGCGATCTCCACCGGCTGCACGTCGCCCTTGAAGGCGCGCGCGAACACACCATTGACGGCACCCTCGATCTTGTTCTCGAAACGATCGAACAGTCCCATCTGCCCTCCTTCGGTTGGTCCACGCATCACACGTCTGGTCTTGCCACACGAACTCTGGCTCGTCCGATCCTACCGGGCAGTGCCCAGACATCCGCACAGCTTCGAGTCTTGGTTGAGTCTCGACGGTCTCCGACCACGGGAGGAGCGGCCGTTGCGCCCACTGGCGGAGGCCACCGAAAAGCCGCTCGGGTTCGTGTGATCCGCGTGTGTTGCAACACGAGCGGACCGCACGAACCCGAGCGGCTCTGTCGGGCAGGGGGCTCAGCCCAGCAGTTCCTGGAGGCGCTGCTCGGCCGGGGCCGGGGTGAAGCCGGCGGCGACGATCTTGTCCAGCTTCAACGCGCTGTGCGTCGGGCGGGGGCTGATCTTCTTGCCGGCGGCGTACTCCTCGGTGGTGACCGGGGTCACGCCCTCGGCGGACTTGCCGCACATCTCGAAGACCTGCTTGGCGATGTCCGCCCAGGACTGCACTTCACCGGTGTTGGTGAGGTTGTAGGTGCCCGGGGCGGCCTCGGAGTCCAGCAGGTGCACGATGCCGGCGGCCAGGTCCTGCGTGAAGGTCAGGCGGCCGTACTGGTCGGCGACGACGGTGGGCTTGACGCCCTTGTTCGCCAGGTCCGCCATGATGCCGACGAAGTTCTTGCCGCCACCGATCACCCAGCTGGTCCGCACGATGAAGTGCCGCGGCAGGGTGGCCACCAGCGCGTCACCGGCGGCCTTGGTCTGGCCGTAGACGCCCAGCGGGCTGAAGGCCTCGTCCTCGTCGTGCTCCTGTTCGGTGCCGTCGAAGACGTAGTCCGACGAGACGTGCACCAGACGGATGCGACGCTCGCGGGCCACCTCCACCAGGTTCTGCACGGCGTGCACATTGGCGGCCCAGCAGTCCTTGCGACCCTCGTCGGTCTCTGCGACGTCGACCGCGGTGTAGGCGGCGGCGTTGATGATGGTGCCCACGCCATTCCAGTTGAAGGCCTGCACGGCCTCCCGGTCCGTGACGTCGAGCTCCTCGCGGGTGAGGCCGCTCGCCTCGGGGAGCAGCTCCATCAGGGACTGGCCCAACTGCCCCTTGGCGCCGATGACCACGGTGCGGGCTGGCTTCATCGGGGTGACGTCGGCCAACCGCGGGTGCTTCTTGTCCGCGTCGCTGATCTCGGCCTGGTCCAGCGGGATCGGCCATGCGATGGCGGCGGTCTCGTCGGCCAGGTTGAGGTAGGTGTACTGGCTGCGGGCCTCGGGGCTCCAGTGGTCGTTGACCAGGTAGGTGTAGGCGGTGCCGTCCTCCAGCGCCTGGTAGCCATTGGCCACGCCGCGCGGCACGAAGACCGCCGTCTCCGGGCCCATCTCGATGGAGAACTTCGCGCCGAAGGAGTCACCCTCGCGCAGGTCCACCCACGCGCCCATGATGCGGCCCGTCGCCAGGGACACGTACTTGTCCCACGGCTCGGCGTGCAGCCCACGCGTCGCACCCTTGGCGGTGTTGAAGCTCATGTTGTTCTGCACCGGGCCGAAGTCACGCAGGCCCAGCTTGAGCATCTTCTCCCGCTGCCAGTTCTCCTTGAACCAGCCCCGGTTGTCACCGGGCATCGGGAGCGTCAGGACGAGCATTCCCGGGATCGGGGTGGTGGTGACTGCCAATTCGGTGGCCGAGCCTGTCGAGGCCATCACTGACCAGCCTTCGCGTACTTGGCCTCGGTGGCCTCCTTCATGGGGCGCCACCAGGCCTCGTTCTCCTTGTACCAGTCGATGGTGGCCTGCAGGCCGCTCTCGAAGTCCTTGTACTGCGGCTGCCAGCCCAGCTCGTCGACCAACTTGGTGTTGTCGATGGCGTAACGCATGTCGTGGCCCGGGCGGTCGTTGACGTGGTCGAAGTCCATCTCGTCCTTGCCCATCATCTTGAGGATGAGCTTGATGACCTCGAGGTTGTTCTTCTCGCCGTTGGCGCCGATCAGGTAGGTCTCGCCATTGCGGCCGGAGTTGATGATCTCCAGCACGGCCGAGTTGTGGTCGTCGACGTGGATCCAGTCGCGCACGTTCTCGCCGGCGCCGTAGAGCTTGGGACGGATACCGCAGATCACATTGGTGATCTGGCGCGGGATGAACTTCTCGATGTGCTGGCGCGGGCCGTAGTTGTTGGAGCAGTTGCTCAGCGTCGCGGTGATGCCAAAGGAACGCACCCAGGCGCGCACCAGCAGGTCCGAACCGGCCTTGGTGGAGCTGTAGGGGCTCGACGGGTTGTACGGAGTGTTCTCGGTGAACTTGGCCGGATCATCCAGCTCAAGATCGCCGTAGACCTCGTCGGTGCTGACGTGGTGGTAGCGCTTGCCGTGCTTGCGCACCGCCTCCAGCAGCGTGTAGGTGCCGATCAGGTTGGTCTTGATGAAGGGCGACGGGTCGTTGAGCGAGTTGTCGTTGTGGGATTCTGCGGCGAAGTGCACGACGATGTCGCTGTCGGCAACCAGCTTGTCGACGAGCGGTTCGTCGCAAATGTCTGCCTCCACCAGCTCGAAGCGGCCGGAGGGCAGGCCGTCCAGGGAGGCACGGTTACCTGCGTAGGTCATGGCGTCGATTACGGTGACGGTGTGGTCGGAGTTGGCCAGCAGGTGGTGCACGAAGTTGCTGCCGATGAACCCCGCTCCACCGGTGACAAGAATCTTGGACATGGCCTCAGCCTAGCCAGACGAACCTGTGCGGGGCCCGTGAGTCGGCTTGACTTCCAAGGGCTGCGTGGACAGCAAAGATGCCAGACTGGGGGCATGCACGGAATCATTCTCGCCGGGGGGTCCGGGACACGACTCCATCCCATCACGATGGCCAACAGCAAGCAGCTGGTGCCCGTCTACGACAAGCCGATGATCTACTACCCCTTGTCCACGCTGATCTTTGCGGGCATCAGGGACATTCTGGTCATCACCACGCCGCACGAGGCCGACGGCTTCAAGCGCCTGCTGGGCGACGGTTCGCAGTTCGGCGTCAACATCAGCTACGCCGTCCAGCCCGAGCCCAAGGGGTTGGCGCAGGCCTTCACCATTGGTGAGGACTTCGCCAAGGGGGAGAAGGTCTGCCTGGTGCTGGGTGACAACATCTTCTACGGCTCCGGTCTGGGTACCCAGCTGAAGCGCTTCGAGAACATCGACGGTGCCGCCGTCTTCGCCTACTACGTCGCAGAGCCCGAGGCCTACGGCGTCGTCGAGTTCGACGAGAACGGCAAGGCCCTCTCGCTGGAGGAGAAGCCCAAGCAGCCCAAGAGCCACTACGCCGTTCCCGGCCTCTACTTCTACGACGAGGACGTGGTGGAGATCGCCAAGAGCCTCGAGCCCTCGGCCCGTGGCGAGTACGAGATCACCGACGTGAACCGCGTCTACCTGGAGCGGGAGAAGCTGCAGGTGGAGGTGCTGCCCCGCGGCACCGCATGGCTGGACACCGGAACCTTCGACTCGCTCAATGACGCCGGCAACTTCGTGCGCACCATCCAGGCCCGTCAGGGCCTGCAGGTAGGTTGCCCGGAGGAGGCCGCCTGGCGTCTGGGCTTCCTCAGCGACGACGAGCTGCGCGAGCGCGGGGAGAAGCTGGCCAAGTCCGGCTACGGCGACTACCTCGTCGGGCTGCTGGACAACCGCTGAAGACGCTGAGCATCGGCTGATGACGCGTGCTGGCCGCTTGGTCAGCACACCATCAGATTCCAGAAGCCCCGGAGAACTTCTCCGGGGCCCCCGCCCACACCCTGATCCCCTGAACTCCACCCGTCCCCGAGCCCCAACCCCGGTCCCCGAGCCTGTCGAGGGGCCTCCCGTCGAAGGAGGACGACGATGTCCGCAAGCACTCGAATTGCCCTCGCGCTTGTGGTGCTGGGAGCCACGGCCTGCGCTCCCGAGACACCCCAAGCGCCCCAGGACCCGGAGCCGAGCCGGACGAGTACGCCGGTTCCTTCCTCCACCCCGTCGGTCACGACCGCGTCGTCCACACCGTCCGCGTCGCCCATCCCCTCCGCGTTGCCCATCCCCTCCGCGTCGGACTCCCCGACGAGGAGTTCCGCGCCCAGCCCCTCGGGCAGGGTGGTGCGCACCTCCTTCGGCGCCGCCCTGGATCCGTCGAAGTGCACGGTCAGCTCCGAGTACTGGCGCGGCAACCGCCGCTTCTACCTGAACGGCGAGGCCTCCCAGGAGGGGTGTTTCACCTCGCCGTGGTTCGGGGGAACGCATCCGGTGATGCTCTCCTACGGGCGCACGGTGGCGCCCTGGTATGACTCGCACGTGCATCACGGCGTCGACGTCGACATGCCCGAGGGAACCCCCGTGCGTTCCGGGGTGGCGGGCACAGTCCATGTCAGGCCGTCGACGATGGGCGCCTCCTACGGCAGCAAGCGCCTGCTGGTGCGCTCCGACGGCCGGGACCACGTGATCGGCCATCTCGGCGAGTTGGCGGTGGCCGACGGCCAGCGGGTGCAGCCGGGTGACCTGTTGGGGCGCAGCGGAACGAATGGCTGTGAGCAGCAGGACGGGCCGCACCTGCACTTCGAGGTGCGCCCATCGGGCACCGGTTACCAGTCGGCCGTCGACCCGTGGGAGTCGCTGCGGATGAGCCGCGCCTGAGGCTGCTTCCGTGGCCCGAGCCCCGTTCCCTCGCCCGAGCTTGTCGAGGGCCGGCTGTCACGACGACGTGCACAGTCCACTGCGCACCCCCGACCCGCAGGGGCATGCGCTGCAGCGGGTTCCTGTGTCGGCCCGACGTGCGGGGTCGACTGCACACGTCGAATAGTCAGCGGAGGTTCGCCGTCGCCTCCCGCCACGCGTCGGTCAGGGCGAGGAGGTCCGTCCGGTGGGCGGTGATCCGGCAGCCCCGGCCGTTGGCCTTGCCGGTGATCCCCTCGCGCTGCCAGTGCTCGCGGGCCTCGTCGACGAGGTGGGCGGGCAGCTCCCCGGAGGCATTGGTGACCCGCCACCAGCAGACCGATGAACCGTCGCGCGCCATCACGGCGCCCACCTGCCGTGGCCCCGTCCCCACAATGCCGGCGAGGTCTCCATAGGAAGCCACCTCACCCGGAGGAATCAGCTCCGCGGCGCGCAGCACCAGTTCGGTGAGCAGTTCGCCCATCGGTGCTCAGGCCAGCGTGTTGACCAGCGAGTTGGCGGCGCGGGTCAGGTAGTCGCGGAGGGCGGCGTCGTGCTCGGCGTCGAGCTCCAGTTCGTCGAGGCTGGTCAGCATGTAGCGCAGCCAGGTGTCGCGCTCGGCGGGGGTGATCCGAAAGACGTTGTGGCGCATTCGCAGGCGTGGGTGGCCACGGTTCTCCTGGTAGGTCTTCGGGCCTCCCCAGTACTGCTCCAGGAAGGTGCGCAGCCGGTCCTCGGCCGGGCCCAGGTCCTCTTCGGGGTAGAGCTTGCGGAATTCGGGGTCGCCCGCCACCTGCTCGTAGAAGCGGTGCACCAGCCGCTGGAAGGTCTCGTGGCCACCGACGGCGTCGTAGAAGGTCTCGCTCACGCTTCCAGTCTGGCAGGCGTGGCGCACGCCCGACGAGCGGCCGCTGCGCCCTAGGGTTCGGTCTGCCGGCCCCCGCCGGTTCCATGAGCCCCCCGATCCCGGAGAAGAACCATGCGAAGCCCCGTCGCCCTCCTCTGCCTATCCCTTGCAGTCCCCGTCTTGGCCGCGCAGAGCCCGACGGCCACGGCGGCCTCGTGCCCCGCCCACGCGCCCGGCACCTCGGTGCACTTCACCACCTCCCAGCAGGTGATGGTGGCCGACCGTACCTTCGGTTCCCGCGGCACCTGGGCGCGCTATGAGTGGCGCGGGATCAGCAAGGGCTGCTGGGTGAAGGTCAGTGCGGCCAGCACCGCCCGCTTCGGGAGCGGGGGCGTGGTTCCCGCGGCCCGGCGTCGCCAGAACACCAACACGACGCCCGCCGGCAACTTCGCCATCAAGTACGCCTTCGGTGAGGGCAATCCGGGTACGCGGATTGCCTACCGCCGGATCACCGCCCGCTCCGTGTGGGTGAACAATCCGCGGCTGAAGGACTACAACCGTTGGCGTGAGAACAGCACCCTGTCCGGCCGCGGGATCGGTGAGGACCTGTCCCGCTACCGCGACTGCGGCCTCTACCGGCAGGCCGCGGTGATCGGCCACAACTACGACCGGCCCGTCCGCCACGGCGCCGGTTCCGGGTCGGGCATCTTCCTGCACTACTCGTCGACGGCAACCGGCGGCTGCATCGGGCTGACCAACCGACGCGAGCTGAACCGCACCATCGCCTGGCTGGACCCCGCGAAGAAGCCCCGCATGGTGATCAAGGCCTGACAGCGCCCCGGGCCGGGAGCCCCAGACTCTCCCGGCCCGGGCATCTGGCCCGGGCATCTGGCTCAGGCCTCGAAGACTGCCTCCTCGATGAAGCGCTCCTGGTGCGTCTGGCGTCGAGCGGTCTCCTTCGACAGGAAGATCGCGACGGTGGTGTCAGGAAGAGCACCGTGCCGTAGATCGCGAGGTTGGTCAGGCCCACCTGCGGGTTGACCAGACGCCCGGCCACCAGGGGAGCGGTGCCGGCGCCGATGATGGAGGCCATCTGGAAGGTCATCCCGGCGCCGGTGTAGCGGTGGTCCGGGTCGAACTTCTCGCTGAGGAAGGCGCCGATCGGGCGGTACTGGGCGGGCTGCACCAGGCCGACGAGGGCGACGAAGCCGAGCCAGATGAGCATGTGGTCGGTGCTCTGGATCAGGTTGAAGCACAGCCACATGCCGATCACCGAGACCACGCCTCCGGCCATCATCGTCGGGCGCCGTCCGTAGCGGTCGCTGAGCCAGGCGACGAAGGGGATCATGAAGATGGCGATCACCGAACCGGCGGTGTTCATCATCAGGGCCTGCGAGCGGCTGATCGGGTCGCCGGCGGCGGCCGTCGTCTTCACCACGAAGGGCACCAGGAAGGTGGCGCCGATGCCCTGCAGGAAGAGGCCGGCGGCACCGGCGAGCGAACCCAGCACGAGTTCCTTGGGGGCGTCGCGGAACATCTTCACCAGCGGGACGCCGGTGTGCACGTCCCCGCGCCTGCGGGCGGCCTCGAACTCGGGGGACTCCGTGACGCGGGAGCGCAGGAACAGACCCAGGACCACGATGCCGGCACTGAACAGGAAGGGCACGCGCCAGCCCCAGTCGTCCAGGAAGTAGCGGCCGTGTGGATTGGCGAACTGCTCGCCGGCCACGCCGGCGAAGATGGCCAGCACGAGGGTGGACAGCACGGCTCCCGTCGGGCCGCCGGCGACGGCCAGCGAGGCGCCGAAGCCCTTGTTCCTCTCCGTGGAGTGCTCCATGGCCATCAGGGTGGTGCCGGCCCACTCGCCGCCGACGGCGAGGCCCTGCAGCGTCCGCAGCACCACCATCAGGATGGGTGCCGCGACACCGATCTTCTGGGCCGAGGGCATCAGACCGATGGCCACCGACACCACACCCATCGTCATCAGGGTGATGATCAGGACGTTCTTGCGGCCGAACTTGTCACCGAAGTGACCGAAGGCCATCGAGCCCACGGGGCGGGCGATGTAGCCGATCAGCAGGATGACGAAGCTCAGCGTCACTCCCAGTTCGGGGGAGAGGTTGGAGAAGAAGAGCTTGGGGAAGACCAGGCCCGACGCCGCGGCGTAGAGCAGGAAGTCGTAGTACTCGACGGTGCTGCCGAGGAAACTGGACAGGACGGCGCGGTTGCGCTCCCGGTGGTCCGCCGTCGCGGGGATGCTGCTTGTCATGGTCTCTCCGTTGAGTTGGGCCAAGGACTGGCTCGCAGACAATTGCGGAGAGTCTGTCCATGCGCGGTGAGGCCGCGATGTGCGATGTTCCGGGAACTGGAACGCAATCCGCTGGGCGGAACGAGCGGTGGCGGCGACGGGTCTGGCGGTGTGCTGACCTCCCGGACGAGGGTCTGGGTGCAGGTGGTTCGTTCAAATTTCCTCCGCGTACCGCTGTGGTCCCCAGTTTCGGCGCGGACCCCGCGAAGGGGTGTGACTTTCATCACATTTTGTTAGTGTGACGCGAGTCAGTCGCCGTGGGCGCCAGGCGCCCCAGAGCAGTGGAGTCAATGTGGATCTCTACGAGTACCAGGCACGCGACCTGTTCGAACAGCATGGTGTCCCCGTGCTGCGCGGCAGGGTGGCCGAGTCCCCGGACCGGGCGCGCGAGATCGCCCAGGACTTCGGTGGAACCGTCGTCGTCAAGGCGCAGGTGAAGACCGGCGGCCGGGGCAAGGCCGGCGGTGTGAAGGTGGTCAGGAGTCCGGACGAGGCGGCCACCGCGGCCGAGCAGATCCTGGGTCTGGGCATCAACGGCCACGTGGTCCGGCGCGTGATGGTGGCCGAGGGGGCCGACATTGACCAGGAGTACTACTTCTCGCTGCTGCTGGACCGTGCCGAACGCACCTACCTGGCCATGTGCTCCCGTGAGGGTGGCATGGACATCGAACAGCTGGCCGAGGAGCGCCCCGAGGCCCTGGCGAAGGTCTGCGTCGATCCGCTGGTGGGCATCGACGACGACAAGGCGGGCGAGATCCTGCAGGCGGCGGGTTTCGGGGTGCGCGACGCCGTGCGGATTGCCCCGGTACTGAAGAGCCTGTGGGCCGTGTATCGCGATGAGGACGCCACGCTCGTCGAGGTGAACCCCTTGGTCAAGACCGGCGACGGGCAGATCCTGGCGCTCGACGGCAAGATCAGCCTCGATGAGAACGCCGCCTTCCGGCATCCGGAGCGCGAGGCGCTGGCCGACGTGGAGGCCGACGATCCGTTGGAGACCCGCGCCAAGGAGAAGGGCCTCAACTACGTCAAACTCGACGGGCAGGTGGGTGTGATCGGCAATGGCGCAGGCCTGGTGATGAGCACCCTCGACGTCGTCGCCGCGGCCGGTGAGGACCTGCCCGGCAGCCCGCGGCCGGCCAACTTCCTGGACATCGGCGGCGGCGCCAGCGCCAAGGTGATGGCCGACGGACTGGACGTCATCCTGTCCGACGCGCAGGTGAAGAGCGTCTTCGTGAACGTCTTCGGTGGCATCACGGCCTGCAATGAGGTGGCCAATGGCATCGTCGCCGCCCTCACCGAACTGGGGGAGCGCGCCTCCAAACCGCTGGTGGTGCGTCTGGACGGCAATTCCGTCGAGGTGGGACGCGCCATCCTCGCCGAGTACGACCATCCGCTGGTCACCGTCGTAGAGACCATGGATGCTGCCGCCCGCAAGGCCGCGGAGCTGGCTGCCGAGAGCACGTACGAGAACTGAGGAGCACGCAGATGTCGATCTTCCTTGACCACACCTCGCGGATCATCGTGCAGGGCATGACTGGCGCCGAGGGGCGCAAGCACACGCAGCGGATGGTGATGTCCGGTTCACGCATCGTGGGTGGCGTCACTCCCGGCAAGGGTGGTGAGTCCGTGCGCTTCGAGGAGGACCCGGTGCCGGTCTTCGGGTCCGTCGCCGAGGCCCGTGAGGCGACGCGGGCCAATGTCTCCGTCGTCTTCGTGCCGGCGCCCCATGCCGGCAAGGCCGTCGAGGAGGCGATCGAGGCCGAGATGGAGCTGGTGGTGTGCATCACGGAGGGAATTCCCGTGGGTGACACGGCACGTTTCCGACGGATGGCCGAGGGTTCTGCGACGCGGCTGATCGGGCCCAACTGTCCCGGCCTGATCTCTCCGGGCAAGTCCAATGCCGGCATCATCCCCGCGACCATCGCCGGGCCCGGCAGGATCGGCCT